>NZ_RZQL01000135.1 GCF_003997935.1 Mesorhizobium sp. M7A.F.Ca.US.006.01.1.1 | reverse complement strand
AACCCCTATGGCGTCGCCGTCGGCAGGAATGTCGGCGTCTACACCGCCAATGACTCGGCTTACGCGGCGGCCATCGACCTGAAGAAGGCCGGCGTCAACGTGGCGGCGATCGTCGATCTGCGCGACAATCCGACGGGACCGGTGATCGACGAGGCGAGGGCGCTCGGCATCGAAATCAATTTCGGCCGCGCGGTGATCCGCGCCGGCGGTAAATTGCGGGTCTCGTCGATGACCGTGCAGCCGAAGAACGGCGGCGGCGAGCGTACCATCCCGGTCGATGCGATCCTGATGTCGGCTGGCTGGACACCGTCGGTGCATCTGTTCTCGCAATCGCGCGGCAAGGTCGCCTTCAACGACGAGACCAAGCGCTTCGTGCCGGGCACTTACGCGCAGGACTGTGTTTCGGTCGGCGCCTGCAACGGCACTGACGGGCTGTCGGCAACGGTCGACGAGGCCTATGCGGCTGGCGCCAAGGCAGCCAGGGATGCCGGTGCCAAAACCGCCAAGGGTGCGAAGCCGAAGGTCGATGCCTCGGAAAGCTGGTCGCGCGGCATGCTGGGCGCGGCGCCCGGAGCCGGGCCGGACACCACGGTGAAGGCGTTTGTCGACTTCCAGAACGACGTCACCGCCAAGGATATCCGCCAGGCGGTGCATGAAGGCATGCGATCGATCGAGCACGTCAAGCGCTTCACCACCAATGGCATGGCGACCGACCAGGGCAAGACCTCCAACATGCACGGCCTGGCGATTGCCGCCGTGATGCTGGGAAAGCCGATCCCGGAAGTCGGCCTGACCACGTTCCGGGCGCCGTACACGCCGGTCACCTTCGGCGCCATCGTCAGCCATGCGCGCGGTCCGCTGTTCGACCCGACGCGCAGAACCGCGATCCATCCCTGGGCCGAGGCGCAAGGTGCCGTGTTCGAGGATGTCGGCCAGTGGAAGCGCGCCTGGTATTTCCCCAAGGCGGGCGAGGACATGCACGCCGCGGTCGACCGCGAATGCGTCGCCGTGCGCAAGACGGCCGGCCTGTTCGATGCCTCGACGCTGGGCAAGATCGAAGTGGTCGGGCCGGATGCGGCGAAATTCATGGAATTGCTCTACACCAACCCTTGGGAGAAGCTGGAGCCCGGCCGCTGCCGCTACGGCATCATGCTGCGCGAGGATGGCTTCATCTATGATGACGGCGTCGTCGGCAGGCTGGCGGCCGACCGCTTCCATGTGACGACCACGACCGGCGGCGCGCCGCGCGTCATGAACCACATGGAGGACTATCTCCAGACCGAGTCCCCGCATCTCAATGTCTGGCTGACCTCGATCACCGAGCAATGGGCGGTCATTGCCGTGCAAGGGCCCAAGTCGCGCGACATCATCGCGCCGCTGGTCGAAGGCATCGACATGTCGGACGAGGCGCTGCCGCACATGTCGGTGCGCGAAGGCAAGATCTGCGGCGTGCCGACCCGGCTGTTCCGCATGTCGTTCACCGGCGAGCGCGGCTTCGAGGTCAATGTGCCGGCCGACTATGGCCAGGCGGTCTGGGAAGCGCTGTGGGCTGAAGGCCAGAAGCATGGTGCGGCCGCCTATGGCACCGAGGCGATGCACGTGCTGCGCGCCGAAAAGGGCTACATTATCGTCGGCCAGGACACCGACGGCACAGTGACGCCGAACGACGCCGGCCTCGACTGGGCGGTCGGCAAGAAGAAAACCGATTTCGTCGGCATCCGCGGCCTGACGCGGCCGGACCTTGTCGCCAAGGGCCGCAAGCAATTGGTCGGTCTGAAGACCAAGGACCCCAAGGTGGTTCTGGAAGAGGGCGCGCAGATCGTCGCGGACCCGAAGCAGGCGATCCCGATGAAGATGATCGGCCATGTCACCTCGAGCTACTGGTCGGAAAATTGCGGCCGCTCGATCGCATTGGCGCTGGTCGCCGGCGGCCGCGACCGGATGGGCGAGACCCTCTATGTGCCGATGCCGAATGGGGTGATCGAGGTAGAGGTTACCGGCATGGTGTTCTTCGACGAAACGGGAGGGCGCCTCAATGGCTAAGGCCGCTGCTAGGAAGACGGCTCCGGTTGCATCGCCTTCGGTTGAGCGCCGCCCGGCGCTGACTGGTCGCAGCACCACTGCTGCCGGCGTCAAGGTCGAGGTGCTGCCGCCGGCGGAGCGCGTTTCTTTGCGGGTGCCGGGAGCTTCGGCCGCAGCGCTCTCGAAGGCGCTCGGCGTGACCTTACCGAACAAGCCGAAAACCTCTGCTGCGAAGGGCGGGCGCACCGCTCTGTGGCTCGGCCCCGACGAATGGCTTGTCATCGATGAGGCCGGCAACGATCCGCTCGCCGATTGCGCCAAAGTATCCGCGCTGCATTCGGCGGTCGGCGTCTCGCATCGCAACATCGCGATATCGGTGACGGGCACTGGGGCAGCGGCGGCGATCAATGCGGGCTGCCCGCAGGATCTGTCGCTCGACGCCTTCCCGGTGGGTGCAGCGTCGCGCACCATCCTGGGCAAGACCGAGATCGTCCTGCTGCGCACAGCCGCCGATGCCTTCCGGGTCGAATGCTGGCGTTCCTTCTCGGACTATGTCTTTACTTTCCTGTCCGAGGGATCGCGCGACGCGGCGGTCTGAACTCGGAACGTTTTGCAGGGCACACTCGTTCTGCATCCGCACGCCGAGGGAGAATGCCGATGCCGTCGAATTCCGCACCGAAGTCGCCGGTCATAAAGACATCGGCCGTCCGCTCGCTCGAACATGAGCGACATGAAGCCCCGAGCGCCGAAGAGGAACTCGAGGAAGGCCTCGAAGACACGTTCCCGGCCAGCGATCCGATATCCATTACCGGAACCGCCATCCCCGGCGCACCGGCTAAACCGGGCAAGGCCAAGACCGTGCCGGGGCGCAAGAAGCGCAAGATGTAATATTCCATCGGGCCAGGCGGCATCGGGACCTTCTCAATCCCTTTGGACATGCTATTTAAAGCGCTTTGGGAGATGAAAATGCCGACAAAAGCGATCGTTTGGGGCGAGAACGTCCACGAGCAGACCAATGAAGCCGTGCGCGACCTCTATCCCTTGGGGATGCACGGCACCATCGCCGCCGCGCTCAACCAGGACAAGGGCATCGAGGCGACCACCGCCACCTTGCAGGAGCCCGAGCACGGCCTGAGCGAAAAGCGGCTGGCGGCCACGGACGTGCTTTTGTGGTGGGGCCACGCGGCGCATGGCGAGGTCAAGGACGAGATCGTCGAGCGGGTGCAGAAGCGGGTGTGGGAAGGGATGGGCCTGATCGTGCTCCATTCCGGCCATTACTCGAAGATCTTCAAGCGGCTGATGGGTACGCCCTGTTCGCTGAAATGGCGCGAGGCGGGCGAGCGCGAGCGCGTCTGGGCGATCAACCGCGGCCACCCGATCGCGCAGGGCATCGGCGAGTGCCTGGAGATCGGTGAGACCGAAATGTATGGCGAGCCCTTCGCCGTGCCGGAGCCGCAGGAGACGGTGTTCGTCTCCTGGTACGAGGGCGGCGAGGTGTTCCGGTCCGGGCTGACCTACCAGCGCGGCGCGGGACGGATCTTCTACTTCTCGCCCGGCCACGAGACCTATCCGATCTATCACAATGAGGGCGTTCAGCAGGTGCTGCGCAACGCCGTCCATTGGGCGCACAACCCGGCACCCGCCTGGTCCGGCATCACCAATGCGCCGAACGTGCCGACGGATGCGGCCAAGGAGAAGATCTTGCAGAAGGGGCTGCGCCTGCATGCCGATGGCGATAAGGGCCTTAGCTGACTGGGCCTTAATTGATTGGGCCTGAGCTGATCGGGGCCTGAGTTGCCCAAGGCGTGAGTTGATTTGGGGGCTTGGGACTAATGCATCGAATTCTTCTGCTCGGCACCGGCGGTATCGCCGGGCATCATGTCGAGGAGTTTGCCGGGATTCCCGGCTGCAGCATCGTCGCCTGTGTCGACCAGGTGCCCGGCCGCGCGGCGGCGTTCGCCGCAGCCAGCAAGATCGGCGACTTCTTCGAGAGCCTGGAAGCGGCGATCGCCTGGGGTCAGTTCGATGCCGCCATCAATGCGACGCCGGATGGTGCGCATATGGCAACGACGCTGGCGCTGGTCGGCGCCGGAAAACACGTGTTTTGCGAAAAGCCGCTGGCGCCGAACCACGCCGACGCGCTTGATATGACGCAAGCGGCCGAGGCTGCCGGGGTGATCAACATGGTCAACCTCACCTATCGCAACTCACCGGCGATCCAAGAGGCGCGGCGCATGGTTCAGGCCGGCGCGATCGGCGCGTTGCGCCATGTCGAGGCGAGCTATCGGCAAAGCTGGCTGGTCAGCAAATCATGGGGCGACTGGCGGGTCGAGGACAAATGGCTGTGGCGCTTGTCGAGCCGGCACGGCTCGACCGGCGTGCTGGGCGACCTATGGCGCCGGCCAGGACATCGTCAGCCTCCACGCCGATCTGGTGACGTTTCCGAAGGCCGAGGGCGATCGCATCGGCGACTATGTGCTGGACGCCAATGACAGCGTGGCGATGACGGCCCGGCTCAGTTCCGGCGCGCTCGCCACGATCGTGGCGAGCCGCTACATGACCGGCCACGCCAACGATCTGTCGCTGGCCCTGCACGGCACCAAAGGTGCCATCAAGGCCGAGACCGACGGCAAGGTATCGAGCCTGTCGGCTTGTCTCGGTGGGGATGTCGATCTGCAGCGTTGGCGAACGCTGGCGCTGCCCGATGTCAAGCGCAATGCCCGGCGCTTTGCCGACGCGCTGGATGCAGGCCGCAACGGCGATCCGTCGTTTCGGCGCGCCGCAGACATGCAGAAGCTGATTGATGCCGCCTTCGAGAGTTCAGCGGGCAAACGGCCGATCATGGTCGCCTGAAACTGGCCGGCTTGCGCCGGCCAGACGTGATTTGCAGATAATCAGAATGCGCTCGGCACAATCCACGGATTGATGCTGATGCCGAGCCGTGGACCCTTGCCTTCAGCGGTGTTTTCCGTGGCGCCCTTCTTCTCGACCGAGCCGGTCGAAGCGCAATCGAGCTTCACGTTGGTCTTGGTGTCCACGCAGGCCGCCACCGGCGCATGCTTGACCGGGTGGGTGGTGTTGGCGGCGAAGGCCGAGCCCGAAAGTGCCAGCACGGCGGCGAGGGTGAGGAGTGTCTTTTTCATTGTCAGTCTCCGTTTTCCGGGTCGAATACAATTCGTACCGACGGGTGAATTTTTCTCGTACATGTACGATACGCTGTACAGATACGCCCGCTGATCGCGAAGTTCAAGGAAAAACCGTACGCGTACGATGAATTTTTTGTTAACCAAGAAATCCCCCGGGGTTTGGCTCGGGCGGAGAGAAAATATGGAAACGAAAGGAGTGGGCGCTCAGCAGTTGACCGGTGTCTCGGTCAGCGGCGGGACGTTTTGCGTGCTGAGCGTGGCGAGCGTGAAATCGCACATCCGCTTCACGAAGGCCTGCGGGTCGCCGAAGGGGTAGAATGGAAAGGTGATGAGCAGCGAGATCGTGCCGTGGCCGACCGCCCACAGCATGGTGGCGATGGCGCGCGGATCGCCCTGCAATTTGCCGGCGGCAACGCAGGCTTCGACCCGGCTGATCAGCGCCTTCATCGCCGGGTTGCTCTCTTCCATGTCGTCGTAGCTCCTGCCTTCCGGCAGGTGGGTCTTTTCGGTCATGAACACGGTGCGGTATTCGTTGGGATTGCCGAGCCCGAAGGCGGCGTATTCGGTCATCACCGCCTGCAAGGCCGCGATCGGATCATCGGATGGATGCTCCTCGATGCGGCGAGCAAGCGTCTCGAACGCGTCCTCGGCCAGAGCGAACAGAATGTCCTGCTTGTCGGCGAAGTAGGAATAGACCGACATCGGGGCGTAGCCGACCCGCTTGGCCAGCTTGCGGATGGTCAGGCCCTCATAGCCCTCTTCCTGGACAAGCTTGTGCGCGGCCTCGAGCAATTCGGAGCGCAGTTCTGCCTTTTGTTTCTCGCGGCGTGTCTGGACGCTCTGCGGCAAGATCTGGTGCCTTTGGTTGGGTTGGTGCCTGGCTAAATTATATACGCTGTACGGAAACGGACAAGGGCACGGGAAGTTCCCAAGCGGCATGCTTCGAATCGTGCCGACGCTTGTCGAGGTTGGCGGCACCCGTGATCGGCACTGTTGCTCGCCCAGGCGCACATCGTCACGCCTCCTTGTCGATCAGTCTTGCGGCAAGATGCGAAAGCAGTTTCACCGCCTCGCCATAGGTTTTCGCCTTTTCCGGATTGGAGGCGTTGCCGTCCAGCGCCCGTTTGAAGACGCCCTGGCAGATCGCGGCCAGCCGGAAGAAGGAAAAGGCCAGGAAGAACGTCCAGTTGCCGATTCCGCTGAGCCCGCGCCGCCGGCAGTAGGCGGCGACATAGTCCGCTTCGGAGGGCAGGCCGAGCGCCGCGCGGTCGATGCCGCCCAGGCCGCGAAAGCCGGAAGCGTGCGGCAGCCGCCATTGCATGCATTGATAGGCGATATCGGCGAAGGGGTGGCCTGATGTCGACAGTTCCCAGTCGAGCACCGCCAGAACCGTTGGCCGGTCCGGCGCGAAGATCAGATTGTCCAGCCGGTAGTCGCCATGCACCAGTGAGATCCGGCCGTCATCGGCGGGCATATGCGTTTCCAGCCAGGCAATCAGCCGGTCCATATCGGTCACGGTGCCGGTTTCCGAAGCGCGGTACTGGCTGGTCCAGCGCGCCAGCTGGCGCTCGAAATAACTGCCAGCCCGGCCGAAATCGCCGAGACCCACAGCCTCGACATCGACATCGTGCAGCGCCGCAAGGGTGTCGTTCATGGCATCGTAGATGGCGGCGCGTTCATCGTTGTCGTGAGCCTCCGGCAGCGCCGGATCCCAGAAGATGCGGCCGTCGAGGAAATCCATCACGTAGAACATGCGGCCGATCGGCGAGGCTTCCGACGACAGATGCAGCATGGCAGGCACAGGCACGGCGGTGCCGGCAAGCGCGCTCATCACCCTGAATTCGCGGTCGACCTGGTGCGCCGATTTCAGCAGCTGCCCCGGCGGCTTGGCGCGCAGCACGTAACGGCCGCTTGCCGCCGTCATGAGATAGGTCGGGTTCGATTGGCCGGATTTGAATTTTTCGATGGATAGGAGCCCGGAAAAGCCCGGCATGTTCGCCTCGAGGTAAGGCGCAAGCGCTGCCTGGTCGAGAACGGGATCACTCATGCCGTCTCGGGCTGGCGTTCGATCAAGGTCAGCGTCAGCCAGCGCGCGGTCAGTGCCGGTTTCTTCGAACCCTCGATTTCGATCGTCACGTCATGCGCCGTCTGCACCCACCCCGACGGCCTGACCTTGACGTCGGCCAGCACGAAGCGGGTGCGGATGCGCGCCCCGGTCTTCACCGGCGCCAGGAAGCGCAGCGAATCGAAGCCGTGGTTGACGCCCATCTTGCCGTTTTCCAGCGGCGGCATGGTCTCGAAGGTCATCGCCGACAACAGCGACAGCGACAGGAAGCCGTGCGCGATGGTGCCGCCGAACGGCGTTTCGCGCATCGCCCGCTCCGGATCGCAGTGGATGAACTGGTGGTCGTCGGTGGCGTCGGCGAACTGGTCGATCATGCGTTGCGTGACCACCCGCCACGGCGACACGCCAACCTCCTTGCCGACACTGGCCAGAAGCACATCGAGACTGATTGGTTCCACGCTCATGTCCTCCAGTTCACCCCCGGCTTCTGTGGCCGGAAAATGTCATTCCTTGAACAAGGTCAGCCCATGCTGCACCGACTGTCCGCCGTCGATCGGCAGGATGGCGCCGGTGACATAGCTGCCTGCACGGCTGCACAAATAGAGCGTTGCGCCGGCAATGTCATCCGGTGCGCCGATACGGCCGATCGGAACATGGTTGCCGACGTGCGTGGCCTGTTCCTCTGTGGCGGTGGCAAATGCCGTCATCCGGCTCTGGAAGGGGCCGGGGGCAAAGGCGTTGACGGTGATGCGGCGGCCGGCGAACTCGAGCGCCAATGTGCGCGTCAGATGATGAACCGCGGCCTTCGAGGCGGTGTAGGAATAGGCGTCGTCGGCCAGCGGCTGCGTGCCCATCACCGAACCGAGGTTGATCACCCTGGCCGGATCGGCATCGCTGGCGGCGGCATCGAGCAACGGCAGCAATTCGCGCGTCAGATGGAAGACCGCGGTGACGTTGACGCCAAACACCTTGGCCCATGCCGAATAGGGGAAGCTTTCCAGGGGCGCGCCCCAGGAGACGCCGGCATTGTTGACCAGAATATGCAGTTTCCCGGTCCGCGCCTTGACCTCGGCGACAAGCGCAGCGATGCCAGCCTCGCTGGAAACGTCGCCGACGAAGCCCTCGGCCCGGCCCGGTGCACCAAGCTCGTTCAACTCAGCAGCGACCTTGACGCAATCCTCGCCCTTGCGCGACGCGATCATCACGCTGGCGCCGGCCTGCACCAGGGCGGTCGCCGCCATGCGGCCGATGCCGGTCGCGGCACCCGTCACCAGCGCGGTCTTGCCGGCCACCGAAAACAGCTCGTCCAGATAGCTCATCACAATCCTCCGCGCTCGGCATGCGGGCAGACAGTTCGCGTTGACAAGGCTATCCGAAGTACGGTCATCCTTGCCACTGACAAAATGCCTGGCGTGCATGAAGGGTTAGCGACCGATGACGGAGATGAATCTCGGCATGACCGAGCGGCTGAAGCCGATCCACGCGCGCGTCGCGGCCATGGTGCGCGACGAGATCATGCCGCTCGACCATGAATTCCTCAGCGAAGTGGGCAAGGCAGGCGACCGCTGGGTCTACAGTGCGCGCCAGAGCGAGATCCTCGAAGGGCTGAAGGAAACCGCACGAGAGCGCGGCCTGTGGAATTTCTGGCTGACCGGCTCGGAACGCGGCTACGGCCTTTCCACCGTCGAATACGCCTATCTGGCCGAGGAGATGGGCAAGGCGCATCTCGGCGCCGAGACCTTCAACTGCTCGGCGCCCGACACCGGCAACATGGAGGTGCTGGAACGGTACGGCTCGGCCGACCACAAGAAAGAATGGCTGGAGCCCCTGCTCGACGGCAAGGTCCGCTCGGCCTATCTGATGACCGAGCCGGATGTCGCCTCGTCCGACGCCACCAACATTGCGATGCGCTGCGAACGGCACGGCGACGATTATGTGCTCAACGGCGAGAAATGGTGGGCCTCTGGCGCCGGCGATCCGCGTTGCGCCATCTACATCGTCATGGTCAGGACCGGCGGCGATGACGAGCCGCAGCACCGCCGCCATTCGATGATCCTGGTGCCTTCCGACACGAAAGGTGTGGCCAAGGTGCGGGCCATGCAGGTCTATGGCGACGACGATGCGCCGCATGGCCACATGCACGTTCGCTTCGACAATGTGCGCGTACCGGCGTCGAACCTGATCCTCGGCGAGGGCAGGGGGTTCGAGATCGCGCAAGGGCGGCTCGGCCCCGGCCGCATCCACCATTGCATGCGCGCCATCGGACAGGCCGAGCTGGCGCTCGAGATGCTGTGCCAGCGTTCCGTGCGCCGCGAGGCCTTCGGCCAACCCCTGGCAAAGCTCGGCGCCAATTTCGACATCATCGCCGAATGCCGCATGGAGATCGAGATGGCCCGGCTGCTCTGCCTCAAGGCGGCGTGGATGATCGACCAGGGCGATGCGCGGGCTGCTGCTCCGTGGATCAGCCAGATCAAGGTGGTGGCACCGCGCGTCGCGCTCAAGGTCACAGACGAGGCCGTGCAGATGTTCGGCGCGCAAGGCATCAGCCAGGACACGCCGCTGGCGCGGTCGTGGACGCATCTGCGGACATTGCGCCTTGCCGACGGGCCTGACGCCGTGCATCGCCGGCAAGTGGCGCGCACCGAGCTGAGGAAATACACGCAGGAAAAGATCTGAGCGCCGGCATAGTCATCCGGCGATGCCGACGGGTCCAAGCGAGGAGTGTTCCAATGACCGTCCCCTCCGAAATGAAGGCGCTGCTGCTGGTCGGCGATGGCTACACCAGGACGCCGAGCGGCAGCGTGCTGGAGGCGATGGAGCCCTATCTCGAGCCGGGCAGCATCGCGGTGCCGACACCGGGCCCCAGCCAGGTGCTGATCAAGGTCAGCCTCGCCTCGATCAATCCGTCCGATGTCGCCTTCGTCAAGGGCCAGTACGGCCAGCCGCGCGCCAAGGGCCAGCCGGCCGGCTTCGAGGGTGTCGGCATTGTCGTCGCCAGCGGGGACGAGCCCTATCCCAAAAGCCTGATCGGCAAGCGCGTCGCCTTTGCCACCGGCGTCACCAACTGGGGCTCGTGGGCCGACTATGCTGTCGCCGAAGCTGCCGCCTGCATTCCGCTGCTCGACACCGTCCGCGACGAGGATGGCGCGGCGATGATCGTCAACCCGCTCACCGCGCTCGCCATGTTCGACATCGTCAAGCAGGAAGGCGAGAAGGCCTTTGTCATGACCGCCGGCGCCAGCCAGCTCTGCAAGCTGATCATCGACCTGGCCAGCGAAGAGGGTTTCCGACCCATCGTCACCGTGCGCCGCGACGACCAGATCGCGGCTCTGAAAGCGCTTGGCGCGGCGCACGTGCTCAATGAAAAGGCACCGGATTTCAAGGCGGCACTGCGCGAGGTGATGAAGGCCGAGCAGCCGCGCATCTTCCTTGACGCGGTGACCGGGCCGCTTGCCTCCGCCATCTTCGACGTCATGCCGAAGCGGTCGCGCTGGATCATCTATGGGCGGCTCGATCCCGAAGCCACTGTTATCCGTGAGCCCGGCCAACTGATCTTCCAGCACAAGCACATCGAAGGGTTTTGGCTGAGCGAGTGGATGCGCCAGTTCCGCGACCGTCGCGGCCCGGCGATCCTGGAAGCGCAGAAGCGTTTTTCCGATGGACGCTGGTCGACCGACGTGACGGCGGTGGTGCCGCTTGCCGAGGCGATGGCGCGGGTGCCAGCGGAATTGGCCAAACCTAACGGCAAGGTGTTCATCCGGCCTTAGCCCAGGTAAGGCGTGTTTTGAGGCGAGGCCTTCAGAAGGCTTCGACAGGCGGAAGACTGTCGGTATCTGGCCGCTGCCCGGATCGTCAGGCGAGTGTCCGAGTCTTTCAGCCCCCTATGCCACGCGGCTTCGTCCGTGATATGCCGCCGCCATCGAATGCCAGGACGGGCTGGACTGAGCTTGCTCCGGGATTGTGTGGGGTGCCTTGATGACGATTTCCAAGCCGGTTTTCGACCGTTTGGGGTTTGGCCTGTGGATCGGAGCGTTCCTGGTCGTTCTTGCCCTGGTCCTGTGGTCGCCGCACACGCGGACGGTATGGCAGGCCTATATCGACGGCAGCGAGGCGCTTCTGGCCGGTCTGCCGCTCTACGACCCCCAGTCCGAGATGGGATATCTCTACGCGCCGGCCTTTGCCGCAATCTACACTCCAATAGTCAAGCTCGGTCCGCATCTGGGCGGCTTGGTTTGGCATTCCATTGGCTTTGCGGTGCTGACCTATGCCGCGATGCGGCAGGTGGGCAAGCTCGGCGGCGGCGAACTGACATGGCTGCTCTCTTTCGGCCTTTTCCTGGCTTTGCCGATGGCGGTGGGGGCGATCCGCAACGGCCAGGCGACGATCCTTCTGACCGGCGCTTGCTGGCTCCTCACATTGTCGGCGCTGGAAGGTCGGCGGGCGGAGACGTTCTTCTGGGCTTCGCTTGCCATCGTCGCCAAGCCGACCGCGATCATCATGCTGTTGTTGGTAGGAGCCCTTCGGCTCCGCTTGATACCGGTGCTGGTGCTGGCGCTGCTGTTTGTTCTGGCACTGCCTTACGCTTTTGCTCCCGCGGGCTATCTCAACGATCAGTATCGTGTCTTCGCCCAGATGCTGACCTCCATGGCCGTCGACAACACCAGCCATTTCGTGCCCACCGATTTCACGGCACCGTTCACCACGATAGGACTGCCGATTCCGGAATTTGGCGCAATGATCGTGCGCATGGTCATGGCCCTGCTTACGCTTTCTGCCGTCGTCTGGTTCGACCGCAGGCTCGAACAGGGAAAAGCGGCGCTGGCGATCTTCCTGACAGCCACTTTCTACATGTGCGTCTTCAACCCGCGCGTCGAGCCCAACACCTATGCGATGATCGCCGCGCCAGCCGGTCTTGCCATCGCCCTGTTGTGGCGCGAAGAACGAGGCGGCGTCCTTGCCTCGGTGCTGTCGATGACGCTGTTCGTGACCGGGCTGAGCGGTGTCGATCGCCATGTGCACGATTTCCTCTACCCCTGGTTCCGGCCGATCGCCGTCACTTTTGTCGCCGGCTCCCTGATCTGGTGGTTCTGGACCAAGGCGCGGCAAAAGCTGATGAATGCAGGAGTCGCGAATGGCTGAGTTGCGACAGAGCCTCGATATCGTCGCACCGTTCTTCAACGAGTCGGCATCGGCATCGGCCTTCGCGCGCCTGCTGGGCGAGCTCGAAGCGGCCGTGGCACAACGCTTCGGCATGACCGTACACAAGATCCTCGTCGATGACGGCAGCCGTGACGATGGCGCCGTGCGGTTTTCGCAAGCGCTGACGGGGTCGTGGGAGATCGTGCGCCTCAGCCGCAATTTCGGCAAGGAAGTCGCGGTGCTCGCCGGCCTCGACCAGTCGCGCGGCGACGTGGTGCTGATCATGGACGCCGACCTCCAGCATTCCCTGGACATCAGCCTGAAGCTTATCGCCGAGCTGGTGGGCCATCCGGACATCGACGTCGTCTATGCGCAGAACGACCGCCGCGAGGCGAGCTGGCGGCGCAGCCAGCTTGCACGGCTTTTCTACAGCCTGATCAACTCGAGCCAGCGTTTCGACATTCCCGAAAATGCCGGCGACTTTCGCGTCATGCGCGGCGCCGTGGCGCGCGCACTGACCAGCCTGCGTGACAAGCGTCGCTTCAACAAGGGCCTGTTTGCATGGGCGGGCTTTCGCCAGAAGGCGTTGCCCTATTCGCCGGAAAACCGCGCCAGCGGCACGTCGAAATGGAGCCGGCTCAACCTCATCGCCTTCTCGCTCGAGGGGTTCACCTCGTTCTCCGTCATTCCGCTACGCCTGATCAGCCTCAGCGGGCTGCTCGCGGCGTTGGCCGGTGCGCTCTATGGTGCCAAGGTGTTCTTCGAGGTGATCTTCTACGGCATTGCCGTTCCGGGCTACCCCAGCCTGCTGGTTGCCGTCGTTCTGCTCGGCGGCCTCAACCTGACCCTGCTTGGCCTGATCGGCGAATATGTCTGGGTCACGCTCAGCGAAAGCAAGGATCGGCCGGTCTATCTGGTGCGCGATGTCGTGCGCAGCGAGATCTCCACAGAGAGGCCGGAGCCGGGCGCTTCCGACAGATGACGCGGCGTATCCGCCTAATCGCCGACGATTACGGCCTGGCGCCCGGCGTTTCCGCCGCGATTCTCGATCTGCTCGATCGCGGCCGGCTGACCGGCACCAGCTGCATGACCGGCTTTGCCGAGTGGGCAAAGGAGGCCGAGCGTATAAAACCGCTGAGCGGCCGGGCCGCGGTCGGGCTGCATCTCACCTTGACCGATCAGTTGGCCGTTACCGGCCGGTCGAGCCTGGCGCCGGAAGGCCGGCTGCCACCGCTCCGCGCACTGGCCTTGCCTGTTCTGCACGGCCGCATCGACGAGCGCCATGTCCATGCCGAGCTTGACGCCCAGTACAGCCGCTTCGTCGAGGCGCTGGGACGCCGCCCCGATTTCGTCGACGGGCATCAGCATGTGCATTTCCTTCCCGTTGTGCGCACATGGCTGCGCGCGCGCCTTGGTGAAGGAAGCGACAGGCCGGCGCTGCGCGGCGCCCCGGCACTGGCGGGCCAATTCGCCTTGGTACCGAAAGTCGCCGCGATTGCCGCGCTCGCGGCCGGCTTCAACCGGTCGATGCAGCGCGCCGGCTTCACCCTTTTCGAGCCGCTCGCCGGCATCTATGACTGGCGGCAGCCCGAAAAGTTCACTGCGGTTCTGCAGGCCGCCGTCGAAGGGTTGCCGGAACGAGGGCTGTTCATGTGCCATCCCGGTCATGTCGACGAGACGATGCGCGCGCGCGACACGATGCAAGGTGTGCGCGAGGTCGAATTCGCGGCCCTTGCATCGGACGCGTTCGGAGCCAGCCTGGCCCGCGCCAATGTCGCAATCATGGATGGCAGGGGATGAGCGACGCCGAGCGGCCCCCGCGTTCGACCGGCAACAAGATCGTCCGCTTTGCCATTGTCGGACTGGCGAACACGGCCATCGACCTTGCCAGCTTCTTCCTGCTGCTCAAGCTCGGGGTTTTGCCGCTGCCCGCCAACATCACTGCCTGGTTCATCGCCGTCACCTTCTCGTTCGCGGCGAACGGCTTCTGGTCGTTCGAGCGCAATCGAGCCATCCGGCTGCGTAACGCGTTCCTTCGCTTCGCCTCGCTTGGGGGGCTGATTTCGCTCGGCGTCTCCAGCCTTTCGATCGCGCTGTTCGCCGGCATCGCCGGGGTGTGGCCGGCAAAGATCGGTGGTGTCGTGGTGGCGGCGGTGCTGAATTTCCTTGCCGCGCGCTGGTCGATCGAAGGCCGATTGCTGAAGTAGCGGCGAAAAACCGCCACACACTTTCCCTGGAATGTCTCTATTCCGCGGGCTCTACATTGGTGTAGGCGGCTTCTTCGAGCTCGCGCTTCAGCCGGGCCTCCTCATGGGTCTTCGGCGTGACGAAGCGGCCAAGCAGGAGATAGGCGACCGGCGTCAGGAACAGCGTCGAGACGGTGGCAAGCCCCAGGCCGCCGACGATGACCCAGCCGAGCGCGACGCGCGCCTCGGCACCGGCGCCGCTCGCCAGCACCAGCGGCAAGCCGCCGAGCACGGTGCAGATCATCGTCATCATCACCGGCCGCACGCGGATGATCGAGGCCTGCTCGATCGCTTCGCGCACCCCAAGCCCGCGATCGCGCAGCTGGTTGGCGAATTCGACGATCAGGATGCCGTTCTTGGCCATGACACCGACCAAAAGCACCAGGCCGATCTGGCTGTAGGCGTTGAGACTGGTGCCTGAGATCAGAAGCGCGAAAATCGCGCAGGCCAATCCGAGCGGCACCGTCGCCATGATGATGACGGCACTGACAAAACTTTCGAACTGGGCGGCCAGCACCAAAAGGATGATGACCAGCGCGAAGCCGAAAATGGTGACCATGGCGCTGTTGGTCTCGCCCAGCGTGGCCGCCTCGGCCAGAGGCAGGATGCGGCTGCCCGCAGGCAGCAGCGGCGTGGCGATCTCCTCGGCGCGGGTGAGCGCGTCGCCAAGCGCGAAGTCGCCACTGAGGTTGGAGGTGATGGCCACCGAGGGCTGCTGCTGTTCGCGCGACAGCGATGGCGGCACGGCACGTTCGGTCAGCGTGGCGATGGTCGACATCGGCACGAAACGTCCGTCGGCCGTTTTCAGGAAGATGTTTTCCAGATCCGTCGGATCGTTGATCGGATTGGTGGTCGAGACCAGCTTCACGCCGTAGCTGCGGTCGGCGATGTAGACGTCGACGACATCGTTGCCGTCCAGCATGGCCTGCAAGGTGTTGGCCAGTCCTGATATGTCGATGCCGAGGTCGGAGGCGCGCTCGCGGTCGATGGCCACGGCGAGCTGCGGCTGCGTCGGGTCGATCGACAGGCGCGGTGTCTGGAAGCGCGGGTCCTTCTGCATCTCGGCGATGATCTTCACGGCTGCGTCGCCGAGCGCCTTGCGGTCGTTGCCGACCAGCGCGAACTGCAGGCCGTTGCCGGCGCCACGGATGCCGAGGCTGTTGGGCTGTACCGGGAAGATGCGCACGCTCGGCACCTGCCTGGTCAGCCGGCTGATCTCGGCCATGATCTCCTGCTGGCTGCGGCTGCGCTCGTTCCACGGCGCCAGGGTCATCACCATGAAGCCGGAGTTGTAGGAGCCGTTCTGGCCGGCATTCTCGAAGGTGCTGCGGATCTCGCCGGAATC
Organism: Mesorhizobium sp. M7A.F.Ca.US.006.01.1.1; assembly: GCF_003997935.1. Taxonomy (GTDB): domain Bacteria; phylum Pseudomonadota; class Alphaproteobacteria; order Rhizobiales; family Rhizobiaceae; genus Mesorhizobium. The sequence goes on along the minus strand of NZ_RZQL01000135.1, from coordinate 3,408 downwards.
GCGCATCGGCTGGATCAGTCTCTCGATCTTCTGCATCTGCTGCGTCGTATAGTCGAGGCTGACGCCTTGCGGGGCGCTGATGCGCAGCAGCACGGCGGCGCGGTCCTCGGTCGGCGTCAGCTCCTGGCGGATGGTGCCGAACAGCGTGAAGGCGGTGCCGGCAAACAGCACCGCGACCAGAAGCACGATCCATGGCGCGTCGAGGCAGGCGTGCAGGCCGCGCTTGTAGGCCGTATTGAGCGCACCGCCGATGCGGGCGCCGATGCCATGGCCACCTTCGTGGTGGAGCGATGCGCTGGTCAGCATGCGCGAAGCGAGCATCGGGCACAGCGTCAGCGCCACTACGCAGGACAAGAGCACCGACATGGCAAGCACGAAGCCGAATTCGCGGAACAGGCCGCCGGTCTGGCCGGGCAGGAACGAAATCGGCACGAAGACGGCGACGAGCGTCAAGGTGGTGGCGATGACGGCGAAAAACACTTCCTGCGCGCCAAGCACGGCGGCAGCCCGCGGTCCCATGCCTTCGTTGCGTCGTCGCACGATGTTTTCGAGCACGACGATGGCGTCGTCGACGACCAGTCCCGTCGCCAGCACCAAAGCCAGAAGGGTCAGGATGTTGACCGAAAAGCCGGCCAGGTAGATGGCGGCGATGGTGCCGATCATGGCGACCGGCATCGACAGGCCGGGGATCAGCGTCGCGCGCCAGTCGAGGAGAAACACATAGATGACGATCAGCACCATGGTCACGGACAGGCCGAGTGCGATCTCGACTTCGTGCACCGCGCCCTTGACGAAGACGGCGTCGTCGCTGGTGATCTTGATCGACATGCCCTTGGGCAGGTTTTCCTGCAGCTTGGCGACGGCGGCCTGGACGCCGGTCGAGATGTCCAGCGTGTTCGATTCCGCCTGGCGGATGATACCGATGCCGATGCCGGTCTTGCCATCCGAACGCAGCGTGGTCTGGCCGACATCGGGCCCGAGTGTCACGGTGGCGACGTCGCGAATGCGCGTCGTGCCGCCGACAATGATGTTTTCGAACTCTTCAGGCGTGGTCACGTCGGCGGTCGTGCGGACGATCAGGTCCTGGTTGGTCGTGGTGATCGAACCGGCGGGGGAATCGAAGGCGACCGAGGCAAGGGCGGCCCTGAGGTCGGCGACCGTGAAGCCGAGGCTGGCCAGCTTGTTCTGGTCGACATCGATGCGAAAGATCTTGTCGCGGTCGCCATAAACCTGGACGTCGGCAACGCCGGGCACGGCGGCCAGCTCGTCCTCGATCTGGTCCTGGACCACCACGGTCATGTCCTGGATCGACATGTTGTCCGAGGTCACCGCCAGTCGCATCACCGCGTCGGAATTGGCGTCGGCCTTGACGATGCGCGGTGGATCGGCGGTGTCGGGCATCTGGTTGGCGACGCGGCCGACGGCATCACGCACATCCGAGGCGGCGACATTCAGATCGACGCCGTCGTTGAACTCGATGGTGACGCGGCTCGAGCCGAACGAGGAAGACGACGAGATCGACTTGACGCCTGAGACGCGGGCGACGGCGCCCTCGATCGTGTCGGTCAGTTCGCGGTCGACGGTCTCAGCCGCCGCGCCCTCGAAGGTGGTGGAAACAGTGACGACCGCGCGATCGACATCAGGCAGCTCGCGGATTTCGACGCCGTAGAAGGCGGCCAGGCCGGCGACCGCGATCAGCGTGTTGAGCACGAAGGCCATGACCGGCCTGCGGATGAACAGCGCGGTGAAGCCGGTATCGCTGGCGGCGTTGATGGTTCCGGTCATGAGCCTTGGGCCGCGTCCGCCGCGCGCTGCTCTTCGCCGGCAAGGCGGACCGCGCCGCCCTCGCTGACGCTCTGGGTGCCTTCGGTGACCACCATGTCGCCGCTGTCGATCTCAGCGTCGATCAGCACGGTCTCGGTGTTGCGCTGTATGATGCGCACCGGGATCCGCCTGGCCTTGCCATCCTCGATCTGCCAGACATAGGCGCCGTCCGACCCCCACAGGATCGCCAGCGGGCTGACGGCCGGATAGGTTTGCCCCGGAAATTTCATGGTGATGCCGAACGACATGCCGGCGCGCAGCGAATCGGCCGGGTTGGCGATCTTGGCCTTGACCAGCAGGGTGCGGCTCTTTTCATCGATGTGGTTGTCGATGGCCGAAACGGTGCCGCTATAGGCGTTGCTGGGATTGGCGATCGGCGTCGCCGTCAATTGCGCACCGACCTTGACGGCGGCGGCGAAGCGCTCGGGCACCAGGAAGTCGACCAGGATAGAGGACCGGTCGTCGAGCGTGGCGATGGCCGATTGGTTGGTGACGTAATTGCCGGCGGAGATCGGCAGGATGCCGACGGTGCCGGCGATCGGCGCCAAGATCGACCGGCGTTGCAGCGCAAGTTCCGCATCCTGAAGCGCCAGCTTGGCGCCCGCCAGCACCACCTCGGCGTCGGCCACGGCTACCGGGGTCGCGGCATTGGAGGCACGAAGCGACTTGACGCGGTCAAGCTTGGATTGCGCGTCCTGCAAGGCGAGCTTGGCACGGTCCTGAGAGATCACTTCGGTCTCGGAATCGAGGGTGGCGAGGATCTGTCCCTTATCGACATGGCTGCCGGATTCGACCAGCAGTTCGGCGAGGCGGCCGGAGCTGTAGGGATTGACGGTCACCGAGGCGTTGGCACGGCCGGTACCGATCGCCTGCAGGCGGTCGTTGATGACAGCCAAAGTGGCCGCCAGGGCGACCACGTTCACCCGCTGGTTGCCGTTGCGGCCGTCTGCCTGCCTCGCGCTCGCAGCGCCGCTTGCAGCCGGGGGGGGTGCCGCGTAGGCCCAGTCGATGCCCCAACGTGCCAGCACGTCCGGCGCGCCGGGATAAAAGCGCAGCCAGGCGACTGCCGCCACCACCAGCACCACGAGTGCAAAAAGTATCTGTTTCCAGGCGGCCATCAGCACTCCGGTTGGTAAAACAATCCTTCCGTCTACCGGTTTCCCGAAATGAAGCAGACGCAGCGAGGCTATTGTAAGGCAAAGAAGCCGCCTCGATATCGCGTCTTTATGACAATTCTCCGGGGGCTGCGCACATTAAATATATGTAACGTTTGAGAAAATATGCGTAACGCCTTGGATCATCGCACATGCACTAACGCAGACTTTCCATCTCGCGAATGCGTTTGGCGCCTTCTGCTTCCAGTTGCCTGGTGACGGCGCCGATCAGCGTTTCGGCGACGACGAAAAGGGCAGCCGATGAATCCCATGCCGACGGCACCGCGGTTCGTCCGGCGATAACATGGCGGGCGAAACGGGCGATCGGCGACAGCCACTGGTCGGTGAACAGCACGATCTGGACGCCACGCTGATGCGCCTTCTCGGCGAACCGGAGGAGGCTGTCCTGGTAGCGCCTGATGTCGAAGAT
>NZ_RZQL01000134.1 GCF_003997935.1 Mesorhizobium sp. M7A.F.Ca.US.006.01.1.1 | reverse complement strand
CTATGAGGAAGTCGTGCTCCTGAAGCAGGCCTTCGTGCTCAATCCCGACATCACTGTCGAGCAGGCACTGAAGGATGCCGAGAAGGAAATCGGCGCTCCGGCCAAGATCTCCGCCTATCTGCGCTTTGCGCTGGGCGAGGGCATTGAAAAGGAAGAGACCGATTTCGCCGCGGAAGTCGCGGCTGCGGTCAAGAAATAGCCCTTTCCAGGGCTTACGAACTCAGGCAACTCGGCCGGGTGTCCGCAAGGAGGCCCGGCCGATTTCTTGTGCGGTGTCGATAAAGGCCCTGAGCTTCGGCGCCATCGCCGCCCGGCGCGGGAAATAGAGGAACAGCCCCGGTTCCTCGATCGCCGTCTGCGGCAGCACCTGGACGAGGCGGCCCGCGGCAAGATCGGCGCGCGCCAGCGGCTCGAACATATAGGCAAGCCCGACGCCTGCTAGCGCAAGATCGATTGCCGCGAGCGAATCCGTCACGACAACGCTGCCCCGCGTCTCCATGGCGATGTCTTTGCCATCCTCAATCAGATCCCAGCGATAGAGCGCACCGGAGCGGACGAGCCGGTAGCCAATACAATTGTGGTTCGCCAAATCGGCAACGCTGCCGGGACGGCCGTGCCTTCCGATGTAAGCGGGCGAGGCGACGATGACGACGGAGAATGGCGGCGTCAGCCGGACCGCGACCATGTCCTGGGCGATCATCTCGCCAAGCCGGATGCCGGCATCGAAGCCTTCGCCGACAATATCGACCAGGCCCTGGTCAGCGAAGACCTCAACCGTAACCTCCGGATAGCGCTCGGCCATCGCCGCGACCACCGGCGTCACCGCCAATGGCATCGCGATGTTGGAGGCGTTGATCCTGAGCAGGCCAGACGGCCTGCCTTTGACGCTGCGGATGCGGTCCATCCGCTCGGCAATATCCTGGAGGGCCGGAGCCGCCGTTTCCACCAGCGCCTTGCCGGCCTCGGTGAGCGAAACGCTGCGCGTCGTGCGGGCGAACAAGGGCTGGCCGATCCGCTCTTCGCCAATGCGCACCGCATGGCTGACCGCCGAAGGGCTCATGCCGAGTTCGGCAGCCGCAAGCGCGAAGCCGCCGCGCCGGGCAACGGCGACCACGACAGGGAGATGGCTCAGTAGATCGCGATCCATTCATGAATGATATCGCATAGTCTTTGCGAACAATGCAATCTTATCGATGCCAAGGCTGCGGTCCACATTGTCGTCAACACATCGGCGATCGGCCGATGGCATCGAGGAGACGAGACATGAATGCGTTAAGGCAGGTAACTTTCGCCGCAGGCATGGCGTTGGCGCCGATGGACGCCGGCGGGGCGGAACCATCCGACTGGCAGGCCATCGCAGACGAACGCGCGGTCATTCGCATTGCCGATGCCATCGACCGGGCCGTCGACGCCCAGGACTGGAAACTTGCACGCAGCTATTTCGCGGATCGGGTCACCGCCGATTTCAGCAGTCTCTCAGGACAGCCGGCGGCCAACATCGCCTCCGACGATCTGATCGGCGCCTGGGTGGCCAACCTCAAGGGCAGCAAGACAAGCCTGCATCTGCGCACCAATCACCAGGTCGTTCTCGACGCGGACACGGCGACTGTCCTGTCGAACGGCTATGCCTGGAACCGGATGGAAGGAAATGGCGACCCGCTCTGGGAGGTCTGGGGCACCTATGGGCATCACCTGACGCGTTCCGCCGGTGGCTGGAAGGTCGATGGCTTCACGTTCCGCATGACACATGAGCGCGGCAATCCCTGGGTCAAGACGACCCCGGGCCAGTGACGTTCCGGGCATCCATCACCAAGCATTGGAAGACGATCATGACCATGACCTATTACACTCTCGGCAACAGCGGCCTCAGGGTCAGCCGGCTGGCGCTGGGCACGATGACTTTCGGCAAGGAATGGAGCTGGGGAGCCGACAGGGACACGGCGCGGGCGATTTTCGACGCCTATGTCGAGGCAGGCGGCAATTTGTTCGACACGGCGGATCTCTACACAGACGGCACGGCCGAAGCCTGGCTTGGTGAATTCATCGCCGAGCGCGGGCTGCGCGACACGGCGGTGATCGCCAGCAAATTCACCATGAACATGCAGCCCGGCAATCCGAATGCTGGCGGCAACGGCCGCAAGAACATCATGCGGGCCATCGATGCTTCACTGAAGCGGTTGGGCACCGATTATATCGATCTTTATCTCATGCATGTCTGGGACAAGCTGACCCCGGCTGAAGAGGTCATGCGCACGCTGGACGACCTGGTTCGGATGGGCAAGGTGCGCCATGTCGGCCTGTCCGATGTGCCCGCCTGGTATGCGGGCCGCGCACAGGCGATCGCCGAATTCCGCGGATATGAGCCGGTTTCGGCGCTGCAGCTCGAATATTCGTTGGCCGAACGCGCGATCGAGAATGAGTTCGTGCCATTCGGCACGCGCCATGGCGCCGGCATCATGGTGTGGAGCCCGCTGGCTAGCGGACTGCTGAGCGGCAAGTATCGGCCGGCTCAGGCCGGAAACACGGGCCGGCTCGACGGATTTCGCAACTCGACGCATCCAGGTTTCCAAAAGTTCACGCAACGCAACTGGGCTATCGTGGCCGAACTCGAGAAGGTCGCATCCGAGATCGGCCGCAGCATGCCTCAGGTCGCGCTCAACTGGGTGGCGACGCAGCCGGGGATCGCAACCGTCATCCTCGGTGCGACGACGCTCAGCCAAATGCATGACAATCTTGGCGCGCTGGATTTCGAGATTCCGAAAGCGCATCGCGACCGGCTGGAGAGAGCCAGCACAACTCCAGCGCCGTTTCCCTATTCCTATTTCGGCTCGCAGATACAGGCGCGCGTTACCGGCGGCGCGACAACCGGCGACAAGCCCTCCAACTACGCGTCACCGGTGCTCATCGAAGGAGAGTCGGCCAGCGTGTCCACCAATTGATTGATGGGACAGGAAACCGGCGAATTTGCCGTTTGGGCGCCGCGTGACATCGCGGCGCCCTTCGTGTATCGGAACGCCATTGTTTCGAGGCGGCACCTGCGCGAGGGTAGCCACCTGGAGCGCGCCACACGCAAAATGACGAGGCCCAGATGACGGTGAAGCCCCTCTACCGACGTGTCTTGCTGAAAGCGTCGGGCGAAGCATTGATGGGCGAGCAGCATTTCGGCATCGACGTTTCAGTAGTGGATCGCATCGCCGGCGACATCGCCGAGGCGCGTGCATTGGGCATCGAGGTCGGCGTTGTCATCGGCGGTGGCAACATTTTTCGCGGCGTGGCCGTTGCCTCCAAGGGCGGCGACCGTGTCACCGGCGACCACATGGGCATGCTGGCCACGGTGATCAATTCGTTGGCGCTGCGCACGTCGTTGAACAAGATCGGCGTCGACGCCGTGGTGCTTTCGGCGATCGCCATGCCCGAACTGTGCGAGAGCTTTTCGCAGCGCCAGGCGACCGCCTACATGAACCAGGGCAAGGTGGTGATCTTTGCCGGCGGCACCGGCAATCCGTTCTTCACCACTGATTCGGCCGCCGCCCTCCGCGCCGCTGAAATCGGCGCCGACGCGCTGTTCAAGGGCACTCAGGTCGACGGCGTCTACTCGGCGGACCCGAAAAAGGACCCGAGTGCGACGCGTTTCGAGCGCATCAGCCACGGCGAAGTCATAAATCGCGGCCTTTCCATCATGGATACCGCAGCGATTGCACTTGCGCGCGAAAACAACATTCCGATAATCGTCTATTCGATCCACGAAAAAGGTGGTTTCGGCGATATTCTGAGGGGCGGCGGCCGCTGCACGGTCGTCGCGGACGATTGATCGGCGGCCTGACCCGACAAGGGAAGCCGGTTTTCGAAAGTCCGATTCGAAGACGGCCCCGAAGCAGTGAGCCCGCATTAGACGGGTCGAGGAGATAAAGATGAGTGGTGAGTACGACGATCTCAAGCGGCGCATGGATGGGGCTATCGCCGCGTTCAAGCATGATCTGGCCTCGCTGCGAACCGGCCGCGCCTCCAGCAATCTGCTCGATGCGATCCAGGTGCAGGCCTATGGCACCACCATGCCGATCAACCAGGTCGCCAACGTCTCGGTGCCGGAGCCGCGCATGATCTCGGTATCGGTATGGGACAAGTCGATGGTTGGCGCGGTCGACCGTGCGATCCGCGAATCCAATTTGGGGTTCAACCCGATCGTAGACGGCACCAACCTCAGGATTCCGCTTCCCGAACTCAACGAACAGCGCCGCAAGGAACTGGTCAAGATCTCGCACACCTACGCCGAGAACGCCCGTGTCGCCGCGCGCCATGTGCGCCGCGACGGCATGGACTTCCTGAAGAAGGCGGAGAAGGACGGCGATATCAGCGAAGACGATCAGCGCAAGCGCTCGGACCAGGTCCAGAAACTTACCGACGAGACGATCAGCACCATCGACCACCTGCTTTCCGATAAGGAAGCTGAAATCATGCAGGTTTAGGGTCTTGGCCAGCGGCTGACCCGAAAGCGAGAACATGGCAACGCCCGCGCATGTCGCGATCATCATGGACGGAAACGGACGCTGGGCCAAGGCGCGTGGCATGCCCCGCCTTGCGGGCCACCGTGCCGGTGTCGAGGCGCTGCGCAAGACGGTGCGCGCGGCACCCGGGCTCGGCATCTCCTACCTGACCGTCTATGCTTTCTCGTCGGAGAACTGGTCGCGGCCGAAGTCCGAGGTCAGCGACCTGATGGGCCTCTTGAAAATGTTCATCCGCCGTGACCTTGCCGAACTGCACCAGAGCGGTGTGCGGGTTAGAATCATCGGTGACCGGGCAGGGCTGCAGCCCGATATCAGGGGACTGCTCGACGAGGCCGAAACGCTGACGGCCGCAAACGAATCGCTGACGCTGGTGATCGCCTTCAACTATGGCGGCCGCGACGAAATCGTTCGCACGGCGCAAAAGCTTGCGGCGGCCGTGGCGCGTGGCGAACTCGACGCCGAGGCGATATCAGCCGAAAGCTTTGCCGGCGCGCTTGATACGCAAGGCATTCCCGACCCGGAACTCGTCATCCGCACCAGCGGCGAGCTTCGGTTGTCGAACTTCCTTCTGTGGCAAGCCGCCTATAGCGAACTCGTCTTCCTGCCTTGCTATTGGCCCGACTTCAGCCGCGAGCACCTTGCGGAAGCTTTGCGTGAGTTTGCTGGCCGCGAACGCCGTTTCGGCGGACTTGGAGGCCAGGACGTCGCTTCGCGACCGGCCGCGGGATGAGCAATCTCCAGCTGCGTGTCGTTTCGGCGATCGTGCTCGCCATCATCACTCTCGGCTTGACCTGGATCGGCGGTCTGCCGTTCCGGCTGCTGTGCGCCGTAATATCGGCGGCGATCTTCTATGAATGGACCCGCATGTCGCGCCCGACCGGGGCCACGGGCCTGGGCTTCCTGCCGGAAGCATTGCTGGTTATCTTCATCGGCGCCTTGATCGGCGGCCTGGCCGCCTCCTGGCTGCTGCCGCTTGTGGCGGCCATTGTTGCCGCAACGGCGATAGCCGCCTCGGTTCGCAAGACCGGACAATGGGATGCGAGCGGCCTTGCCTATGCCGCGGTTTCAGGCCTGTCGCTCGCCTTGCTGCGCGATGGCGATCGTTCAGGCCTCATTGCCATCCTGTTCCTGTTCGCGGTCGTGTGGGCCACCGATATCCTTGCTTATTTCGTTGGCTGTGCCGTTGGGGGGCCGAAACTGGCGCCCTCTATCTCACCTGGCAAGACGCGCAGCGGCGCGCTTGGCGGCGCGCTCGGCGGCGTCGTCGCCGGGCTGATCCTCGCCGTAGCTGCCGGCGTCGGCAATCTGGCATTGCTCGGCCTGGTGGCGCTCGTGCTGTCGATTGTCTCGCAGGCAGGCGACCTGTTTGAATCCTGGGTCAAGCGCCGCCATGGCCGCAAGGACTCAGGCGCGCTCATCCCGGGCCACGGCGGCGTCATGGATCGTGTCGATGGGCTTGTCGCAGCGGCATTCGCCCTATACGTCATCGGCTGGATCTCGGCGAACGCCGATCATCCGGCGCAGGGTCTGTTTCCCGTTTGAGTGGTGTCATTTCAGGTCCTTTGCGCGATGCGCCTTGGATTCGCCCGGATTGGTGTCACAGTCACGGCGCAGTCTGCGCCGTGGAAGAATTTGAGGGTTTGTCTTGAACGAGATTCTTCACGCGCTTTTCAGCACAGAAGGCTTTGTCCTCGGCACGCTGGTGCCATTCCTCTTCGTGCTGACCGTGGTCGTGTTCGTCCACGAAATGGGCCATTACCTGGTCGGGCGCTGGTGCGGCATCGGCGTCAGGGCCTTCTCGATCGGCTTCGGACCGGAACTCTTCGGCTTCAACGACAGCCACGGCACGCGCTGGAAACTGTGTGCGATACCGCTTGGCGGCTATGTCAAATTCGTTGGCGACATGAACGCCACATCGAGCCAGCCCACGTCGGAAGAAATTGAAACGCTGACCGAGGAAGAGCGCAAGGTCGCATTCCACACACAGCCGATCTGGAAGCGCGCCGCAACGGTGGTGGCCGGACCGCTGTTCAATTTCCTGCTGACGATCGTTGTCTTTTCCGTGCTGTTCACCGCCTATGGCCGCTATGTCGCCGAGCCCATGGTGGCCGAGGTGACCGCCGACAGCCCGGCGGCGAAGGCCGGCATCCTTCCCGGCGATCGATTCGTCAGCGTCGACGGCAACAAAGTCGAAACCTTTGGCGACGTCCAACGCCTGGTCTCGGGCCGTGCCGACGACGCAATCACCTTCGTCATGCTGCGCGACGGCCAGGAGGTCACTGTGACCGCGGCGCCGCGGCTGATGGAGCAGGAAGACGCGCTCGGCAACAAGGTCAAGGTCGCCGTGATCGGTGTCGTCAACAACAAGGAACTCGGCCAGCCGAGGCTCATCACCTACACGCCGGTCGGGGCGGTCGCGGCGGCGGTCGAGGAAACCGGTCACGTCATCCAGCGCACCGGCCAGTTCCTGCAGCGCTTTGTTGTCGGGCGCGAAGACAAATGTCAGCTGGGCGGTCCGGTGAAGATCGCCGATATGGCGGGCAGGGCTGCGAAACTGGGATTCGAATGGCTCGTGCAGCTGGTTGCACTGCTATCCGTTGGCATCGGAATTCTGAACCTTTTGCCGATTCCCCCCCTCGACGGCGGTCACCTCTTGTTCTACGGGGTGGAGGCTGTCATTCGCCGTCCGGTGTCGGAACGGATGATGGAAATGGCCTATCGGGCCGGGTTGCTTCTGGTGCTGTGCTTCATGGGGTTCGTTTTTTGGAACGATCTGTTTGGGTGCTGAAATCATGAAGAAATTTGGCTTCCGCATGGACGATGTTGAGACGCCGTTTACCATGCAAGGGGATATGAGTGACGCGAAAGCCACGCCGCAGGGTTAAGTAAATACAAATTAACCAGAAGCCTTGCGTGTAGGGAAAATCCGGTTAATACGGTAGGGGAAATTACCGCACGTCCGGTTTTCTCGCCGTGGGGACTACGAGAAAAGGTTATTAAGCCCGATGAAGGCAGCATCCAAGTTTCTAAGCGCCGCGTCCGCGGTGACCCTGTCCGCGGCCATGGTCGTGCCAGGCGCGCTCGCAGTGCAGTTCGTTGCCACATCGGCGGCTGAAGCCGCTGTCGTCAGCAGAGTCGAAGTGAGCGGCAACCAGCGTATCGACGCTGAGACCATCCGCAATTACATCACCATCAAGCCGGGCAAGGCTTTCTCCAGTTCCGATATCGACGGTGCGGTCAAGGCACTGTTCGGCACAGGCCTGTTTTCGGATGTGCAGATCAACCAGGTCGGCTCGACGCTGGTGGTCAAGGTTGCCGAGTACCAGGTTGTCAACCAGGTGCTGTTCCAGAACAACAAGAAGCTCAAGGACAATGCGCTTGCGGCGGCGGTGCAACTGAAGCCGCGCGGAACGTTCTCGCAGGCGACGCTCGATGCCGACGTGGAATCGGTCAAGGCTGCCTACAAGCGCATTGGTCGTGACGACGTGACCGTGACCACGCAGGTCATGCAGCTCGGCGACAACCGCGTGAATGTGGTCTTCAACATTGCCGAAGGCGATCGCACGCAGATCGCGGCGATCAATTTCGTCGGCAACAGCGCCTATTCCAGCCGTCGCCTGTCGGATATCATCAACACCAAGCGCTCGTCCTGGCTTTCCTTTGTCCTGCGCGACGACGTCTATGACGATGACAAGCTGCGCGCGGACCAGGAGCTGCTGCGCCGCTTCTACTACAATCACGGCTATGCCGACTTCCAGGTCGTGTCCGCCGTCGGCGAGCTCGACAGCGCGACGAACAAGTACACGGTCACCATCACCGTCCAGGAAGGCGACCGCTACACGTTCGGCGATGTCAGCGTCGAGAGCACGATCCCGGAAGTCGACGGCAAGTCGCTGGAGTCGGTGATCGAGACCCACAAGGGTGACGTCTACAACGCCAAGAACGTCGAGGATTCCATCATCGCGCTGACCGAGAAGGTGGCCGGTTCCGGCTATGCCTTCGCGCAGGTCACGCCGCGCGGCGACCGCAATTTCGAGAACCACACCATTTCGGTGGTCTATACGATCGACCAGGGCACCAAGGCCTATATCGAGCGCATCGAGATCCGCGGCAACGATCGCACGCGTGACTATGTCATTCGCCGCGAGTTCGACGTCAGCGAAGGCGATGCCTTCAACCAGGTGCTCATCCAGCGCGCGAAGAAGCGCCTGGAAAACTTGAATTACTTTGAGAAAGTCGACATCTCGACCGTGCCGGGATCGCAGCCCGACCAGGTCGTTCTGGTGGTCGATGTGGTTGAGAAGTCGACCGGCGAGTTCTCGGTGGGCGCTGGTTATTCGACCGGTGGCGACACGGCCGGTCCGTCGGTCGAAGGATCGGTGACCGAGCGCAACTTCCTCGGTCGCGGCCAGTTCATCAAGGTGTCTGCGGGCGGCGGCAAGAATTCGCGCGACTACAGCCTGTCCTTCACTGAGCCTTATTTCCTCGGACGGCGCATCGCCGCCGGCTTCGATATCTATAAGTCGACGCGGGAGTACGACAACAACTACGACAGTGATACCACGGGTGCGACGATCCGTTTCGGCCTGCCGATCACCGACAGCATCACGACTCAGTTGGCGTACAACATCTCGCAGGAAAAATATGAAGTTGACGATGGTTGCGGCCCCACCAGTCCTGGGGATCCTGATGGCCCCAACTGCACCATTTCAACGGCCATCCTGAATGGCATAGCGGAAAGTCCGTGGATCAAGTCGTCGGTCAGCCTGGGACTGGTTTACAATACCATCGATGACATGAAGAACCCGCATGAGGGTATCTATGCCAACACGACCGTCGAAGTGGCCGGTCTCGGCGGTGATGCCAAGTTCGTGAAGATCACGGGACGCGGCAGCGTCTATCAGACGTTGTCCGAGTCGCTTGATCTTGTCGGCCTTATTTCGGGCGGCGCCGGTCATGTCGAGGGTTATGGCGATGGCGGTTTGCGCATCTTCGATCAGTTCCAGAGCACCGACCGCATGATCCGTGGCTTCGCCTATGGCGGTATCGGGCCTGTGGATCCGCTCACGGGTGACCATCTCGGCGGCACGACCTACTTCAATGCCTCTGCTGAGGCTCAGTTCCCGCTGCCTGTCGTTCCGGAAAGCTTCGGCCTTCGCGGTGCTGTGTTTGCTGACGCGGCCACTCTCTATGGCAGCCAGGTTACAAGCGTCGCTCAGGAGTCAACGGACATGCAGCTGCGTGCCTCGGTCGGCGTCGGCCTGATGTGGGCGTCGCCGTTCGGTCCGATTCGTATCGACTATGCGATCCCGGTCAAGAAGGAAGCGCGCGACGACGTGCAGGAATTCAACTTCGGCATATCGACCCGCTTCTGATCGGCGGCCAACGATGCTCCCGGGTCTTCAGGGTCCGGGAGAAATGTTCCGACCTAGCTGGATATAGCTTCTGGAATGACCGATCCGGTGTTCTTCGCGCCATCACGCCGGTATACGGCGGGCGAAGTCGCGAATCTGACCGGCTCGGTGCTCGTCGATTCCGGCCACTCCGATATTTCGATCGAAGCACTCGCGCCGGCCAGTGAGGGCGGCGAGAATGCGCTCGTCTTTGTCGACGGCAAGCGTAATTCCGCGCTGATGCCGTCGCTGCGGGCAGCCGCGGTCCTGTGCCCGGCGGAATTTGCCGGCAAGGCGCCGGCAAGCGTTGCTGTTCTCATTCATCCGCGTCCGCAACAGGCCTTCGCGCTGATCGGACGTCTGCTGTTTCCGAGGGCGGCGACACCAGGGCCGATGACCAGTGAAACCGGCGTCTCGCCGCACGCTCATGTCGACGCGACCGCGCATGTCGAAGCCGGTGCCGTCATCGAGGCCGGCGCGGTTATTGGGCCGGGTGCTTCGATCGGCAGCGGTACTGTCATCGCCCCAAATGCGGTCATCGGACAATCCTGCCAGATCGGCCGCGACGGCTATGTCGGTCCAGGCGTCAGCATCCAGTATGCCTTGATCGGCAATCGCGTCATCATTCATGGCGGCGCCAGGATAGGCCAGGATGGTTTTGGGTTCGTCGGCGGGGCCAAGGGTCCTGAGCGCGTGCCGCAGATCGGCCGTGTCATTATCCAGGACGACGTCGAGATCGGCTCCAACACCACCGTCGATCGCGGCGCCATGTCCGATACGATCATCGGCCAAGGCACCAAGATCGACAATCTCGTGCAGATCGCCCATAACGTCCGCATCGGTCGCAATTGCATAATAGCCGGGCTTTCGGGTATTTCGGGTTCTGTGGTCGTGGGTGACAATGTCACCATGGGCGGCGGCGTCGGGCTTGCGGATCACCTGACCATAGGGACAGGGGCCAAGCTTGCCGCCAGAAGTGGATTTATGAGCAATGTCCCTGCAGGCGAGATCTGGGGCGGTTATCCGGCACAGCCGATGGCGGAAGCCATGCGGGAGATAGCCATGCTGCGCAAGCTCGCCAGGACCCGCAAACAGGGCGAGGGAGGCAATGGCTGACATGATCGCGTCGACGACGCTGGAAGCGGTCGACATCATGGGGCTGATGAAGCTCCTGCCGCACCGCTATCCCTTCCTGATGATCGATCGTATCGTCGACATCGATGGCGACGAATCCGCCGTCGGCATCAAGAACGTGACCATAAACGAGCCGCATTTTCAGGGCCATTTCCCTGAGCAGCCGGTCATGCCGGGTGTGCTCATCGTTGAGGCGATGGCGCAGACGGCCGGCGCCATCTGTATCCGCAGCCTTGGCACCGAAAAGCCGTCGCTGGTCTATTTCCTGACCATCGACAACGCCAAATTCCGCAAACCGGTCGTTCCCGGCGACCAGTTGAAGATCTATGTCAAGAAAATCAAGAAACGCGGCAACCTGCTCAAATTCGCTTGTGAAGCCATGGTCGACGGGGCCAAGGCGGCCGAGGCCGAGATTTCAGCCATGATGGTCACCAGCGACTGACGATCGAGTGCTTATGAAAATCAAGACATCCATCCATGCTTCCTCCGTTGTCGAGGAAGGCGCCCAAATCGGCCAAGGTGCGCGCATCGGGCCGTTCTGCCATGTCGGCGCCGATGTGGTGATTGGCGACGACGTCGAACTGGTCAGTCATGTCTCGGTGATGGGCGCGACGTCAATCGGCGCCTCCACCAAGGTCTACCCGATGGCGACATTGGGCGCGCCGCCGCAGAACACCAAGCACAAGGGGGGCCGAACCACCCTGGTCATCGGCAGGAACTGCACGATCCGCGAAGGCGTGACGATGCATCTCGGTACCGATTCCAGCCGTGGCGAGACGACGGTCGGCGACAACGGCAATTTCCTTGCCTACGCCCATATCGCCCATGATTGCGTCGTCGGCAACAATGCGACGTTCGCCAATGGCGCAACGCTGGGCGGCCACTGCGAGGTCGGCAACAATGTCTATATCGGCGGCCTGACCGCAGTGCATCAGTTTGTCCGCATCGGCGACAACGCCTTTCTGGGCGGTTGCTCCGCGATCGTCGGCGATGTCATCCCCTTTGCCATCGCGGTCGGCAACCGCGCCAGCCTGCGCGGTCTCAACATCATCGGCCTCAAGCGCTCCGGCCTGCCGAGGTCCGAAATCCTTGTGCTGCGCAAGGCTTACAGGATGATCTTCGATCGTTCCCGCACCGTTGGCGAGAACATCGAGTTCGCCAAGGCGGAGTTCGCGTCGTCGCCGACCACCATGAAGATCATCGATTTCATCACCAGTCGCGGCAAGCGGCACTATGCTGTGCCGTCGCTCAAGGGCGGCGATGGCGACGATGTCGATGACGAAGACTGAGGCAGCGGCAGCGCGTCTTGATCCTCCGCCGGGCTCCAGGGTCGGCATCATTGCCGGCGGCGGCAGTCTGCCGGTCGAAGTCGCGGCCGGTTCGGCTGAACAAGGTTATCCGCCCTTCGTCATCCTGATGGAAGGAGAGGTCGACCGCATCGCGGAGCTTTCCCGATACGATCATGAAAGCCTCGCCCTGGAAGGGATCGGCTCGCTGGTCCCATTGCTGCGGCGGCACCGGATCACCCATCTGGTGCTTGCAGGCGAGATCAAGCGTCGGCCGCGATTGCTTGCGCTGCGCCCCAGTCTCAGCCTGCTCGCGGTAATTCCGCTGGTCGTCATGGCGCTCGCGCGGGGCGACGATGGCCTGCTGAAGGTCTTGGCGAAGGGCCTCGAAGCCCGTGGAATAAAAGTTGTCGGGGCGCATGAAATCGTGCCGAGCCTTGTCGCCGTCGAAGGCATCCTGACCAAAGCCGCGCCACAAAAATCGGACTGGCGTGACATCGAGGCAGGCCTTGCCGCGGCAAAGGCCATCGGGGCGCTGGACATCGGCCAGGCAGCGATCGCGATCGGCGGTCGAACGATCGCGCTGGAAGGCATCGAGGGAACGGCCGGACTGCTTGATCGGGCAAAGCTTTTGCGCGGCCACGGCCGTATTGCGGGCAAGACCCGCGGCGTGCTGGTCAAGTGCGCCAAGCCCGGTCAGGAGCTGCGCGCGGATCTTCCTTCCATCGGCCCGCAAACTGTCGAAGCCGCGCACGCGGCCGGGCTTGCCGGCATTGCCGTGGAAGCGGGACGTTCGCTGGTTCTCGAAGGCCCCGAAACCATCGCGCGCGCCAACGCACTCGGCCTGTTCGTCATTGGCCTGCCTGCTGCGACGGAGCCGCACAATGGCTGACAGGGCATTGAAAATCGCGATCGTTGCCGGCGAGGAGTCCGGCGATCTGCTCGGCGCCGACATCGTGCGCTCACTCAAGCAGGCTACCGGGCGCGAGGTACAGCTCGTCGGCCTCGGCGGCCGCCATCTGCAGGCGCTGGGACTGACATCGCCATTCGATGCCGGCGAGATCGCCCTCATGGGTTTTAGTGCCATCCTGCGCGACCTGCCGCGCCTGATGCGGCGGATCAGCCAGCTGGCCAGAACCGTTGTGGACGAAAAGCCGGACTGCCTCGTCACCATCGACAGTCCGGACTTTTCGTTGCGCGTCGCCAAAAAGGTGCGGGCGGCCAATCCGTCGATCCCCATCATCCACTATGTCTGCCCGAGCGTCTGGGCGTGGCGACCGGGCCGGGCGGTGGCGATGAAGCCCTATGTCGACCATATCCTCTGCATCCTGCCTTTCGAGGTGAAGGAGTTGGAGCGGCTCGGCGGGCCACCGGGCACCTATGTTGGGCATCGCCTGACACACGATGCGGGCTTGCTCGCTGCAGCCAAGGCGCAGGAGTTGCCGCGCGACCTTTCTCCTGATCGGGTCAAAACCTTGCTCGTCCTGCCCGGTTCGCGGCGTAGCGAGGTACGGCGGCTGCTCGACCCGTTCGGCGAGACGGTGTCGATCCTGCGCGCGCGCGGCCACCGCTTGCGGCTGCTGCTGCCGACCGTCCCGCATGTCGCCGACCTCGTCAAATCTTCCGTTAACCGCTGGGATGAAAAGCCTGAGATCATCGTCGATTCCCAGCGCAAATGGCAGGCTTTCGGCAAGGCCGATGCGGCGCTGATCGCGTCCGGGACGGTATCGCTGGAACTGGCGCTGGGCGGTGTGCCGATGGTCTCCTGCTACAGGCTCGACCCGGTCGCGCGCATCTTGGCGCCTTACCTCGTGTCCGTCTGGTCGGCGCTGCTGCCCAATCTGATATCGGACCGAGCGCTTATTCCCGAATTCTACGACGGCTATATCAAGCCAAACAATCTTGCCCGGCAATTGGAGGCGCTGTTCGCCGACAGCGGCATGCGTGCCTGGCAGAAGCAAGGCTTTGCAGAGATCACGCGGCGTATGGCGACCGACAAGCCTGCCGGCGAGATAGCGGCAGGCGTTGTGCTTCGTCACATAAAAAAAGCGCCCTGAGGGCGCCTTTTTTCAGTCCAGACAGCCTCGATCACCGCTTGGCGATCGGCACGTAATCACGCTCGGGCGCACCGGTATAGAGCTGGCGCGGACGGCCAATCTTCTGGCGCGGATCCTCGATCATCTCTTTCCACTGCGCGATCCAGCCGACGGTGCGGGCGACCGCGAACAGCACGGTGAACATGGTGGTGGGGAAGCCCAGCGCCTTCAGCGTAATGCCGGAATAGAAGTCGACATTCGGGTAGAGCTTCTTCTCGATGAAATAGGAATCGGTCAGCGCGATCTTTTCCAGCTCCATGGCGATGTCGAGCAGCGGATCGTCCTTGATGCCGAGCTCGCCCAAAACCTCGTGTGCCGTCTTCTGCATGATCTTGGCGCGCGGATCGTAGTTCTTGTAGACGCGGTGGCCGAAGCCCATCAAGCGGAACGGGTCGTCCTTGTCCTTGGCGCGGGCGATGAATTCGGGGATGTGATCGACATGGCCGATCTCGCCAAGCATGTTGAGCGCCGCTTCATTGGCGCCGCCATGCGCGGGTCCCCACAGACAGGCTATGCCGGCGGCGATGCACGCAAACGGATTGGCGCCCGACGAGCCGGCGAGGCGAACGGTCGAGGTCGAGGCATTCTGCTCGTGATCGGCGTGCAAAATGAAGATGCGCTCCATGGCGCGCGCCAGCACCGGGTTGATCTTGTATTCCTCGCACGGCACGGCAAAGCACATATGCAGGAAGTTGGCGGCAAAGTTCAGCTCGTTCTTCGGGTAAATGAAGGGCTGGCCGATGTGGTATTTGTAGGCCATCGCCGCGATCGTCGGCATCTTGGCGATCAGCCGCATGGAGGCAACCATGCGCTGGTAGGGGTCGGAGATGTCGGTGGAGTCGTGGTAGAAGGCCGACAGCGCGCCGACCACGCCGCACATCACCGCCATCGGATGCGCGTCGCGGCGGAAGCCGGTGAAAAAGCGCGACATCTGCTCATGCACCATGGTGTGGCGCGTCACGCGGTAGTCGAAATCGTCCTTCTGCGCCTTGGTCGGCAATTCACCGTAGAGCAGGAGATAGCAGACCTCGAGGAAGTCGCCATGTTCGGCCAACTGGTCGATCGGATAGCCGCGGTGCAACAGGATGCCGGCGTCGCCGTCGATGAAGGTGATTTCGGATTCGCAGCTTGCCGTCGAGGTGAAGCCGGGATCGTAGGTGAAAGCGCCGGTGGTAGAGTAGAGCGAGGCGATGTCGATGACATCAGGCCCGACCGAACCACTTCGCACCTTGAATTCATGGGTCTTGCCGGCGAATGCAAGCGTTGCCGTTGCCTCCTGGGTCTTGCCGCCCAAATCCAGTTTTTTCGCAGCTTCGGTCATTGCAAACTCCTTCTTGTTTCCTCATGCCGGCAAAGGCAAAATTCTGCAGAGCGACACGTCGAAAATCACCGCAATGCGCGTATTCGCCACCGCATTTCAGGAGGTGCGTGCCAGATTGGGCCAAGGCCTAATGTTGCACTGCGAAACCCGCCTTTCAATGCCAATCTTCTTGGGCCAGTTTGCTCCTAATCGATTTGATCTGAGATGCGCGCCAGGCTTTCCTCGCGGCCGAGCACGGCGAGCACATCGAACACGCCCGGCGAGGTGCTTTTGCCGGTCAAAGCGGCGCGCAGAGGCTGGGCCACGGCGCCGAGCTTGTGGCTGCCGGCCGCTGCCACCTCGCGGATCACCGCCTCCGCCGATGCGGCTGTCCAGTCACCCGCAAGCCCGTTCAAAGCTTCGTGAGCACTGCGCAGGATCTTGCGGGCATCTGCGGTGAGCAGAAGGGCCGCCTTGTCGTCGATCGGCAGCGGTCGCGTGGCAAACAGGAAAGCCGCGCCGTCGACGAGCTCAACCAGCGTCTTGGCGCGCTCCTTCAGGCCCGGAAGCGCTGCCAGCAACTGCGCCTTGGTGCTGTCGTTCAGGCGTGTGGCCATCGCCGGGCCACCTTCGAGATAGGGCAGGGTGGCGATGAAGATGTCGAACAGTTCGGCATCGCTCATGCGGCGCATATGCGCGCCGTTGATCGCCTCCAGTTTGGCGAAGTCGAAGCGCGCCGCGCCCCTGTTGACGTCGCCGATATCGAACCAGGAGATCATGTCCTTGATCGACATGATCTCGTCGTCGCCATGGCTCCAGCCGAGGCGCGCCAGGTAGTTGAGCAGCGCCTCCGGCAGGTAGCCCATGGCGCGATAGGCCTCGACGCCAAGCGCGCCGTGCCGCTTCGACAGCTTGGCGCCGTCGGCGCCATGGATCAGCGGGATATGCGACATGGATGGAACGGCCCAGCCCATGGCGTCGTAGATCACGGTCTGCCGGGCGGCGTTGGTCAGATGATCGTCACCACGGATGATATGGGTGACCGCCATGTCATGATCGTCGACGACGACGGCATGCATGTAGGTCGGGTTACCGTCCGAACGCAGGATGATGAAATCGTCGAGGTCCTTGTTGGGAAAGCGCACCTCGCCCTGGACATGGTCGTGAACGATGGTCTCGCCTTCGGTCGGTGCCTTGATGCGGATGGCGCCCTTGGCGCCTGCGGGCGCCTCAGAGGGGTCGCGGTCGCGCCAGCGGCCATCGTAGCGGGGCGGCAGGCCCTTGGCTCTGGCGGCCTCGCGCATCGCCTCCAGTTCGGCTGGCGTCGCGTAGCAATAATAGGCCTTGCCCATGCGCACGAGCTCCTCCGCCACCTCACGGTGGCGCGGCGCACGCTCGAACTGCGACACCGGCTCGCCGTCCCAGCTCAGGCCGAGCCAGGTAAGCCCGTCGAGGATGGCAGCCGTCGCGGCTTCATTGGAGCGTTCGCGGTCGGTGTCCTCGATGCGCAGCAGCATCGTGCCGCCGGTGTGCTTCGCATACAGCCAGTTGAACAGCGCCGTGCGCGCGCCGCCTATGTGCAAATAGCCGGTGGGCGAGGGGGCAAAACGGGTGACGACCTTGTCGGACATGGAACTCTCGGAAACCATCTGAAGCGGGGTGCGGTTGCGCGGACTTTCGCGCGCCCGGCGTTCATGTAGCATAGGGTGTCGAGGGCGCAAGGGGCAGACCCGATGGCTGGACGAGGCTGGGGCTCGGATCAGGGCGAGGACGCTGCCATGGGCGTCAGCGAACGGTCCCTGTTTGCGCCTCTGCCAGCCTCATTGCCGCCGCCGTCGCCCCTCGTGCCGGATCCCGGCAAGGCGCCCTTGCAAGCGGATGTCGCCGCCTCTGTTCCTGTTGCCGAAACCGGCAGGATCGTGCGCGTGCGCCGGCAGATCGGCCTGACATCACTGCCTCGCCTGCGCCACAGCGTGAACATGGCGGCGAGCCTGGAACTCGACCGGGGCGTGGCCTTCCTGCTGGTGCCGGTCTGCCTGGCGATCGGAGCGATCGGCTATTTTTCGCTGGCGGCGGAGCCCGACTTTGCGAGACCTGTCGCGGTTGTCATTCTGACGGGGATCTGTGCGCTGGTCTCGCGTTCATGGCCAAAGACCCATCTGTGCGCCATGGCCGCACTTTTGTGCGCGCTCGGCCTGCTCGCTGCAAAGGTCGAGACATGGAGGGCGGGAACGCAGATGCTCGGTTCGGAAATCTCGACGCAGGTGACCGGCCGCGTCGTTTCGCTCGACCGTATGGAGAGCGGTCGTATCCGGCTGACCATCGACGTGACCTCGACCGCCCGGCCGAAACTGCGCTATGCGCCGGAACGGGTGCGGCTTTCGGCACGCAAGATCCCGGCTGACGTGACCGCCGGCTCGCTCATGACTGGGTATGCCAAGCTTTTGCCGCCGACCGGGCCGGTGCGGCCGGACAGCTATGATTTTTCCTTCGACAGCTATTTTGCCGGCATCGGCGGCAGCGGGTTCTTTCTCGGCAATCCAAAGCTTGTCGTCAGCGACGATGGCGAGATGCCGCTGTCGGCCCGAATTTCCTTTAGCGTGGAAAATGCCCGTGAAGGCATCGCCGACCATATCAGAGCGAGCGTCGGCGGCGCCGAAGGCGAGATCGCCGCGGCGCTCATCGTCGGCGTGCGCGCCGGCATTCCCGATGACATCAATGAGGCGATGCGACGTACCGGCATCTACCACATCATCTCCATTTCGGGACTGCACATGGCGCTGGTCGCCGGCACCATCATGGGATTACTGCGCGGCGCCTTCGCCTTGTTTCCCGACTTTTCCGCGCGTCGCCCGGTCAAGAAGTATGCCGCTGCCGCCGCATTGTTCTCGATCGCGGCCTATCTCATCATCTCTGGAGTCGTCGTCGCCGCCGAGCGCAGCTTCATCATGCTGGCAGTGATGCTGATTGCCGTGCTGTGCGATCGAGCAGCACTCACCATGCGCAATCTGGCGATCTCGGCGATCGCCGTCATCGTGGTGTCGCCGCACGAGGTGGTCGGCCCGAGTTTTCAGATGTCGTTCGCCGCAACCGCAGCGCTTGTCGGCGCCTATGCCGGCTGGTCGGATCATCGCGCCGGGAAAGCCAGACCGCCGCCGCCAAAGCGATCCTTGCCCGGGTTCCTGACGCGAAAATTCATGATGGCGGCGGGCGGCTTAGCCATGACATCCATCATCGCCGGCAGCGCCACGGCGCTGTTTGCCATCTGGCATTTTCAACGTGTGTCGCCGCTCAGCCTGTTCGCCAACCTTGCCATCATGCCGATCGTGTCACTGGTTGTCATGCCTTTCGCCGTGCTCAGCGCGCTGGCAATGCCATTCGGCGCCGATGGACCCTTTCTCTATGTGATGAGCAAGGGCCTGACGGCGATGATCGCCATGTCCGGATGGATTTCCGAGCGTTCGCCGGTCGATGGGGTCGGATTGATTTCGCAGCAGTCAGTCCTGCTGGTGGCGATTGCCTTGGTCATCGCGACGATGGCGACGACATGGCTGCGGCTTGTGGCTCTTCCGTTCGCGATTGCCGGCCTGTTGACCGTCTCGGATACGCGCACGCCGGACGTGCTGATCTCGGAGGACGCCCGACTGGTTGCCTTGCCGATCGGCGGTGGCGAGCTCGCGGTCAGCCGCGCACGGCCGAACGAATTCACTGTCGACAACTGGAAGCGCGCGCTGACATCCGAAACCATCGTCGTTCCGGAGGTGTTCGACAAGGGCGACGGGCAATTCGACGTCGCGGATGCCGTTGAGCTACCGCCGGGATCGCCATTCTATTGCACCTCAGGCGTTTGTCTCGCCAGGCATACGTC
>NZ_RZQL01000133.1 GCF_003997935.1 Mesorhizobium sp. M7A.F.Ca.US.006.01.1.1 | reverse complement strand
GTCCAGCCCCCATATATCCTTGAGCACGATCAGCACCTCGACGCCGAAGATAAGCGACAGCGCCTGCGCCAGCCGCTTGAAGTCGCGCGGCGGCAAACGCCCCTTGAGCGGCGCGATCGCATCTTTCAGCAAGTCGATACGATGGCCGCGCGTAAAGGCGGGCTCACCGCCCAACGTGCCGGCCTGACGCCGCGCCCATTGATCGAGCGACAATTTCAGCGCTGCCTTGAACGTGGCTTCGAAGGCCTCGATGCGCGGCATGGCCGTATCGAACAGCTCGGCGACCCGGCGTTCGGCATCGGCGGAGGTCGATTGCCAGGTGAGGATTGGCCCCAGCCCCTCATCGACGACGGCCTGCACCAGTGCCGACTGGCTCGGGAAGTAACGATAGGCGGTGGCGCGGGAAACCTCGGCCGCCTCGGCGACCTCGCTGACCGAGGGCGTGACGCCCGCCTGCATCAGCCTTGTTGCCGTCTCCAGCATCAGCCGTTTCGTCCGCGCGCGCGGCCCACGTTCGGGCACTGGGCCGGTTGCCCGTTCAGCCTCGTCATTCGCAGCGGATTGTTGACGTGAGACATCCATGCCAATATGATACGCGCGTCTCAAAAATTTGCAATGGTGTCCGCATCGTCGAGCGGCCAAGGCAATGAGCGATGGAGGCGGCATCGCGCCTGCCAGGATTGGGAGAGCGCAATGAAGCGTATCTATGTGGTGGGTACCGCGGACACCAAGGGCGAGGAACTCGCCTTCCTGGCCGATGCGATCACTGCTGCGGGCGCCCTGGTTTGTCGTGTCGATGTCGGAACGCGCGACGCAACCATCCCCGTCGACATCAGAGCGAGGGAAATCGCCGACCATCATCCCGGCGGCCGTGACGCGGTGCTCGGCGGCAATGATCGTGGCGCCGCGGTCGCCGCGATGGGCATCGCCTTCGCCCGCTTTGCCCAATCGCGCAACGACATCGCAGCCATGATCGGCATCGGCGGCGGTGGCGGCACATCGATCATCACGTCGGGCATGCGCGCCCTGCCGCTCGGCCTGCCCAAGATCATGGTCTCGACGCTCGCCTCCGGCGATACCGCACCCTACGTCGATGTCTCCGACATCATCATGATGCCGGCGGTGACCGACATGGCCGGACTGAACCGGCTCTCCCGTGTCGTGCTGCACAATGCGGCTCAAGCCATATCAGGCATGGCGGCCAGCCCGGCGCCGCCACCCGGCGGCAAACCATCGATCGGCCTCACCATGTTCGGCGTCACCACGCCTTGCGTGACCGCCATCGCCGACCAGCTCCGTTCGACCTATGACTGCATGGTCTTCCACGCCACCGGCACTGGCGGCCGCAGCATGGAAAAGCTGGCCGACAGCGGCTTGCTGTCCGGCGTCGTCGACATCACCACGACCGAAGTCTGCGACCTCCTGTTCGGCGGTGTTTTGCCGGCGACTGACGATCGTTTCGGCGCCATCGCTCGCACCGGGCTGCCCTATGTCGGCTCCGTCGGCGCGCTCGACATGGTGAACTTCTGGGCGCCTTCGACCATTCCGGAGCCCTATCGCGATCGGCTGTTCTACGAACACAATCCCGACGTCACGCTGATGCGCACCACGGCGGACGAATGCCGTGCGATCGGCGAGTGGATCGGCACAAGGCTCGCCCGCTGCGAGGGGCCGGTGCATTTTCTCATTCCGGAAAAAGGCGTCTCGGCGCTCGACATCGAAGGCGGCGCCTTCTTCGACCCGGAAGCCGACGCCGTTCTGTTCGAAGCCATCGAACGCACCATCAAGCCCGACGGCAAGCGCCGCGTGACGCGCCTGCCGCTGCATATCAACGACCCGGAATTCGCCAAGGCTGCAACATCAGCCTTCCTCGACATCGCCAGACAGTGAGAGATCTCCAAAAATGCCCGCCATACCGCGCAAGGACATATTGAAGAAATTCAGGGGAATGATCGACAAGGGTGTGCCGATCGTCGGCGGCGGCGCCGGCACCGGTCTGTCGGCCAAGGCCGAAGAGGCCGGCGGCATCGACCTCATCATCATCTACAATTCCGGCCGCTACCGCATGGCCGGGCGCGGCTCGGCCGCCGGCCTGCTCGCCTATGGCAATGCCAACGAGATCGTCAAGGAAATGGCCTATGAGGTGCTGCCGGTGGTCAGACACACGCCGGTGCTTGCCGGCGTCAACGGCACCGACCCGTTCGTCATCATGCCGCTGCTGCTGGCCGAGCTGAAGACGATGGGCTTTTCCGGCGTGCAGAATTTTCCCACCATCGGTCTGTTCGACGGCAGCATGCGGCAGAGCTTCGAGGAGACCGGCATGGGCTTCGGCCTCGAGGTCGACATGATCGCCGAGGCGCACAAGCTCGACCTCTTGACCACGCCCTATGTCTTCAACCCGGATGAGGCCCGCGCCATGACCAAGGCCGGCGCCGACATCGTCGTCGCCCATATGGGTGTGACGACAGGCGGCTCGATCGGCGCCACCTCGGCCAAGTCGCTCGACGACTGCATCGTCGAGATCGACGCCATCGCCAATGCGGCGCGCTCGGTGCGCAAGGATATCATCCTGCTTTGCCATGGCGGGCCGATCTCGATGCCGGACGACGCCCGCTACGTCCTCTCCCATGCCAAGGGCCTGCACGGCTTCTATGGCGCAAGCTCTATGGAACGGCTGCCGGCGGAAGCCGCGATCGCCAAGCAGACCGCTGATTTCAAGGCAGTGACACTTGGTGGCGGGATGGCCACGAAGAAAAAGAAGGGATGATGAGACGATGACTGACACGAGCAAGGTATTTGTCTACCCGAAGGACGTCAGCGCCTTCGGCTTCGACTGGGGAAAATTGGCGCTGACGGTGGCGCCCGAAGTGAATGGCGCGACCCGCTTTTCCGGCGGCGTCGTCGACCTGCCTTCCGGCAAGGGTCACACGCGCCACAATCATCCGGGCGCCGAGGAAATCATCTTCGTCATCTCCGGTCATGGCGAGCAGATGGTCGAGGACGAAAAGGGCAATCCGGTGGTCGCAAAAGTTGGCCCCGGCTGCACCATCTATGTGCCGGAAAGCCGCTTCCACTCGACGCTCAACACCGGCGATGGACCGATGCAGCTGTTCGTCGTCTATTCGCCGGCAGGACCTGAACTGGTTTTGCGTGAGCTGCCGGATTTCAGGCTGATCCCGCCGGGGCAGTGACCTTTCCTCGGTTCCCGCGTTTGCTGGCGGGCCCCCTCATTCGGCCGCTTCGCGGCCACCTTCTCCCCGAGGGGAGAAGAGACGAGCATCATCGCCGGCTCCCTCCTCTCCCCTCGGGGAGAGGTCGGATTGCCCCGAATTGCTTTTCGCAATTCGGATGGCAATCCGGGTGAGGGGGCAGCAGCCTCAATAACAGCTAGGCGCTCGCGTCTCTGTTCCAACCCCTGCCCCGGTCGCCGAACATCACATAGCCGGTTTCGGTAACCGCCAGCGTGTCCTCCAGCTTGATGAAGCCGCGCGTCGGGTGGAGCATGGTCGTCTCCACCGAAAGCACCATGTTCTTCTCCAGCGGCTTGGCCGCATAGGTGCCTTCATAGGTCACCGGGTGGTTGGTCATCAGGAACGGCGCCTCATGCGTGATCAGGCCCATGCCATGGGCGAAGAAATCCGTGTAGGGCGCGACCTTCGAAGCCTTCAGCACGCCCTCGGCATGGGAAATCATGTCGCCGCCCAGCGTGCCCGCTTTGACTTTTGAGAAGGCCGCCTGCTGCACCGTCTCGATCTCGGCCAGCAGATCTTCCAGTTCGGCATCCGGTTCGCCGAGAATGCCCATCCGGCAGAGGTCGCCGATATAGCCGTGATAGTTGCCGCCGGAATCGATCGACAGCACCTCGCCTTTTTTCCACGCCTGCGGTGAAGCGGCGCGGTTGTGGCTGGAGCCCAGCGTCAGCAGGCAATATTCGAAATGGATACCGCGATTGGTTTCCTCGCGCCGCAGCTGCTCGATGATCTCGCTCTTGGTCGTGCCTTCGCGCGCCCATTGGATAGTCGCCAGCATGGAATCGGTGATCAGTTCGGAGGCCGTGCGCAGCTTCTCCAGCTCCGCATCGGTCTTGATGGCGCGCATGCGCTCCAGCATGTCGGTCGCGTCGATCAGCCTGGCATCCGGTAACGCCTTGCGGATCAGCGTATAGGCGTCCGACGGCAGGAAGCCAGGCTCGATGCCGATGCGGGCGCCGGCCTTGCCGATCTTTTGCAGATGTTCGACGGCGAGATTGGCGGCGTCGAGCGTGCCCCAGCAGGCGGCGTGCAGCGTCGGCGTCCAGAACGGGTTGTTCTGATGCTCGCCGCCCTCCATGCGGTTGCCGATATAGGCGGCATGGTCCGGCCCGCCCTTTTCGTACACGACGATCGGCAGATACCGGCTGTGGCCGATCGCATCCATGGCGGCGAAGAAGATGAACTTGTAGCCGCCCAGCAGATATTGCGTGTTGTGCTTGGAGGTGGCGAGCAGCACATCGATGCCGGCCTCGTCCATCAGCCGGTCGACCCTTGCCTGGTCGAACGGGATATTGCCGACGGCATTCTTGCCCGGAGCAATGTTCATCTTTCTCTCCCTGAATTGCCTGGGATCGCCGGCGGTTCCGCTCGCGATCCTCTGGCTATGGCTCAAATCTGCACCATTTTGCCCGTTCTGGTCCAGCCAGAAATAGGGAAAACAGCAATGTTCGATGTCATCATATCGTCGTCCATCGCATATTCGATCAAACTGGTCCTACCAGATTGATCGAATTGAGCCGCATGTTCCAACTGGTCCAGCGGACGAAAATTTCAAAGCCAAGCGAGGATGCGCCAATTCCGTCTCTGGCGAAACCCTCGGCAAGGCTCATAATCGCCGCCGCAAGGACGCTGGCGGGCTTGCCGGCATCCGAGGGGTATTGGCGCACCCGACCGGGTCGCGGAGAGGACGGAGTTCGATCATGTCAGGTTTCACGATTTCCAGACGCACGATGCTTGCCGGCTCGGCAATGCTGCTGGCCTCCACCGCCATGCCGACACCGGGCTGGGCGCAGACACCGAAGAAGGGCGGCCGGCTGGTGCTTGCCGCCGATTCCGAACCACGCAACCTCAATCCGGCGATTGTCGCCTCCAACGGCGTGTTCTTCATCTCCAGCAAGATCGTCGAAACGCTGGCCGAAGCCTCCTTCGACGGCAAAGACGGGCTCGCGCCACGGCTGGGGCTGAGCTGGGAGGGTGCCGCCGACGGGCTCTCGGTGACGTTCAAACTGCGCGACGGCGTCAAATGGCATGACGGCAAGCCGTTCACCTCGGCCGACGTCGCCTTCTCGGCGCTGCAGATCTGGAAGCCGCTGCAGAATCTCGGCCGCACCGTGTTCAAGGATCTGGCCAGCGTCGACACCCCGGACGATCTCACCGCCGTGTTCAAATTCGCCAAGCCGACGCCGTTCCAGCTGATCCGCAACGCGCTGCCGGCGTTGAGCAGCGTGGTGCCGAAGCACATCTATGAGGTCGGCAAGATCGAGGACAACCCGGCCAACAACGCGCCGATCGGCACCGGGCCGTTCAAATTCGGCGAGTACAAGGCCGGCCAATATTACCGGCTGACGAAGAACACCGACTACTGGGGCAAGGACGAGCCCTATCTCGACGAGATCATCTATCAGGTGCTGCCGGACCGCACGTCAGCGGCGAGCGCGCTGGAGGCCGAGGAGATCCAGCTCGCAGCCTTTTCCGCCGTGCCGCTGGCCGATCTCGACCGCATCTCGAAAGTGCCGGGCCTGAAGGTGATCTCCAAGGGCTACGAAGCGTTGACCTATCAACTCGTCGTCGAGATCAACCATCGCCGCAAGGAACTGGCCGACGTGAAAGTGCGCCAGGCGATCGCGCACGCCATCGACAAGGATTTCGTCGTCAAGACGGTGTTCCTCGGCTATGCCGCCACGGCCACCGGTCCGGTGCCGAAGAACGATCCGCAATTCTACACCGCCGATGTGCCGACCTATGCCTTCGACATCGCCAAGGCCAACGCGCTGCTCGACGAGGCCGGCTACAAGAAAGGCGCCGACGGCAACCGCTTTTCGCTGAAACTGCTGCCCGCGCCCTATTTCAACGAGACCAAGCAGTTCGGCGACTATCTGCGCCAGGCGCTCGCCGCCATCGGCATCGACGCTCAGCTGGTCAACAACGACTCGGCCGCGCACATCAAGGCGGTCTACACCGACCACGCCTTCGACCTCGCGGTCGGCCCGCCGGTGTTCCGCGGCGACCCGGCGATCTCGACCACCATCCTGGTGCAGAGCGGCATTCCCGACGGCGTGCCGTTCTCCAACCAGGGCGGCTACAAGAACGACGCGCTCGATGCGCTCATCGCCAAGGCATCCGAGACGCTCGACGCATCAGCCCGCACCAACCTCTACAAGGAGTTCCAGAAGGAGGTGGCCGCCGACCTGCCGCTGATCAACGTCGCCGAATGGAGTTTTATCAGCGTCGCGCGCGATACCGTCGGCAACATCGCCAACAACCCGCGCTGGGCGGTGTCGAACTGGGCGGACACGTATTTGGAATCGTGACAGACTTACGCGGATGAAAATTCGCGAAATCATCGTAGGCATCGAGCTCTACGAGGCCCCCCCCTGTCCTGCCGGACATCTCCCCCTCAAGGGGGGAGATCATCAGCTTGTCTGTCCCGCGAATTCTTCAACGTTGGAGATTGGCGACGCCGAAAATGACAGCCAATCTCCCCCCTTGAGGGGGAGATGTCCGGCAGGACAGAGGGGGGTGCCTAGGCGCAATTCTGACCAGCGTGTTGCTCCGACGCCGCCATGACCCGCGCCCTCACCCTCATCCGCCGTCGCCTCGTCGGCAGCATATTCGTGCTGCTGATCGTCGTCGTCGGCACCTTCCTGCTGCTCGAAGCGGCCCCCGGTGATGCGGTCGACGCCTATATCGTCTCGACCGGCGGCGACGCCGGCATGATCGAGCTGTTGCGCCATCGCTGGGGCCTCGACCAGTCGGAACTGACGCGGCTGGCCAACTATCTCTGGGCGCTGCTGCATCTCGATCTCGGCCAGTCGGTAACCTTCTCCCGACCGATCCGCGACGTCATCCTCGAACGCCTGCCCAACACGCTGCTTTTGATGGTCAGCGCCACCGCGCTCTCCTTCGGGCTCGGCTCGGCACTCGGCATCTATGCCGGCGCGCGGCCGGGAAGTTTCCGCGACCGCTTCCTGTCGATCGGCTCGCTGGCGCTCTATGCCGTGCCGGGTTTCTGGCTCGGACTGGTGCTGATCGTCGTCTTTGCCGTCGACCTGCGCTGGCTGCCGATCGGCGGCATCGAAACCCTGGCCTCTGACAAGACCGGTCTCGACCGCGCCGCCGACATCGCCACTCATCTCGTCCTGCCCGTTTCCGCCCTCGGCTTCATCTATCTGGCGCTCTATCTGCGCATGATGCGTGCCGGCATGGCCGAGGTCTGGCGCCTGGATTTCGTGCTGGCCGCCCGTGCCAAGGGGCTTTCGCGCCGCCGCATCGTGCTCGCCCACGTCGCCCGCAACGCATTGCTGCCGCTGGTCACCATGCTCGGCTTGCAGTCGGCGCAGATGCTCGGCGGCAGCGTCGTCATCGAGAGCGTGTTTTCCGTGCCCGGCCTCGGCCGGCTGGCGCAGGAGGCAGTCGCCTCCCGCGATACGCCGCTTCTGCTTGGCATTATTCTCACCAGCGCCGTGCTGGTCATTGTCATCAACCTTGCCGTCGACATCGCCTATGCCTTCCTCGACCCGCGCGTCGGCGCCAGCGAGGCCGGTGCGTGAGCCCGCTCCGCCGCTTTCTGCGCACGCCCGAGGCGGTCGCCGGCGCCATCCTCCTGGTGGCGCTGATCGCCATGGCGCTGTTGGCGTCGCTGCTATTCCCCGGCGATCCGCAGGCCATCGCCGGGCCGGCGCTGCTGCCGCCGTTCCAGGACTGGTCGCTGTCGCTCGGCACCGACCGGCTCGGTCGCGACGTATTGGCCGAGCTTTTTCATGGCGCCCGCACATCGCTGGCCGTCGGGCTCGCGGCCGCGGCCGCCGCCATCGTCGTCGGCGCCGTGGTCGGCACATTGGCCGGCTTTGCCGGCGGCCTCGTCGACGAGGTGCTGATGCGCATCACCGACGCCTTCCAGACCGTGCCTAGCTTCCTGCTGGCACTGGCCTTCGTCAGCGTCGTCGGACCGTCGCTCGGCATCGTCGTGATTGCCATCGCGCTCGGCACCTGGACCGGACCTGCCCGGGTCGCCCGCGCGGAAGTCCTCTCCATTCGCGAACGCGATTATGTCGCCGGGGCCAGGGTCATCGGCATGCACCCGCTGGCGATCGCCTTTCGCGAGGTGCTGCCCAATGCCTTGCCGCCGGTGCTGGCGATGTCGTCGGTGATCGTCGCCGCCGCGATCCTCACCGAAGCGGCCTTGTCGTTCCTCGGCCTCGGCGATCCCAACCGGGTCACCTGGGGCGGCATGATCGCCGAAGGCCGCGCCGTCCTGCGCACCGCACCCTTCCTGTCGATCGTCCCGGGCATAGCGCTGGTGCTGACTGTGCTGGGTATCTATCTCGCCGGTGAAGGCATCGTCGAGACGACGGCGGTCAGGAGAGGCATGTCGTGACCACCCTGGCTACAATCCGCGACCTGACGGTGACCTACCGCCGTGACGGCAGCGAGGTGACGGCGCTGAGGGGTGTCAGCCTCGACATAGAGGCTGGCGAACGCCTCGCCATCATCGGCGAAAGCGGTTCGGGCAAGAGCACGCTGGCGTTGGCGATTGCAGGGCTGCTGCCGGCATCGTCCAGGATTGAAGGCCGCATTGATTGGTTCTGGCGAACACAACCAACCTTGGGTGTCCAGGCGCCCCCCTCTGTCCTGCCGGACATCTCCCCCACAAGGGGGGAGATCGGCAGCTCCGTCGCCGGCTCTCCCTCTGCAGCGCTGGAGATAGGCGAAAGCGGTGGCGACAGTGCAATCTCCCCCCAAGTGGGGGAGATGTCCGGCAGGACAGAGGGGGGCGCCGCAGAGCGCCAGCCTTTTCATCTTCGCGGTGGAGTGCCCCGCCTCGGCCGCGACATCGGCTTCGTCTTCCAGGATCCCTCGGCCAGCCTCGATCCTGTGATGACCATCGGCAAGCAAATCGCCGAAGTCGCGCGCACGCATCTCGGCCTCACCTGGTCCCAGTCCCATGCCAGGGCCAAAAGCCTGCTGGAGCGCGTCCGCCTGCCGGACCCGGACTCGGCCTTGCGCGCCTTCCCGCATCAGCTTTCCGGCGGCCAGAAGCAGCGTGTGGCGATCGCAGCAGCCATTGCGGCCGGTCCGAAATTGCTGATCGCCGACGAAGCGACCAGCGCGCTCGATACCATCGTGCAGGCCGAGATCGTCGCCTTGATCCAACGCCTGGTGACCGAGGACGGCATGACGCTGCTGTTCATCAGCCATGACATCGCGCTGGCGGCCGAGCTTGCCGAGCGCATCGCCGTTTTCCGCCATGGCCAGCTGGTCGAGCTTGGCATGACGGCGCAGATTGTCGGCGCCCCGGCCCAGCCCTATACGCGCGCATTGCTCGACGCCCATATCGGTCTCGACACCAAGCCATTGCTGGACCGAGCCGGACTCCACGCATGAGCCTGCTGGCGGTGTCCAACCTCACCAAGCGCTACCGTCGCGGCGACAACACCATCGCTGCCGTCGATGATGTCTCCTTTCACATCGAGCCCGGCGAAACGCTGGCGTTGGCCGGACCTTCCGGCAGCGGCAAGTCGACGATCGCGCGGCTGGTGCTGCGATTGATCGAGCCGGACGCCGGGCGCATCGAATTCGAAAGCGACGATTTCCTGGCCCTGCGCAGCGCGGCACTGCGAGCGCGCCGTGCACGCCTGCAGATGGTGTTCCAGGACCCGCTTGCCGCCTTCAACCCTCGCGCCACGGTGGCGCGTGTGCTCGACGATCCCTTACGCATCCATGGCATCGCCTCCCGCGCCGAGCGCCCGCGCCGCATCGCCGCCTTGCTGGAGCGCGTCGGGCTGACGGCGGACCTCGCCCCGCGTGCCATCCACGAGATCTCCGGCGGCCAGCGGCAGCGCGTCGCCATTGCCCGCGCCATTGCCACAAAGCCATCGCTGATCGTGCTCGACGAGGCGGTGTCGGCGCTCGACGTCTCCGTGCGCGGGGAGATCCTCGAGCTTTTGCTCGACCTGCAGCGCCAGGAAAAGATCGCCTATCTCTTCATTTCACATGATCTCGGCGTCATCAGGTCGGTCGCCCACCGCGTCATCCTTCTCGACGCCGGCCGGGTTGCCGAGAACGGCGATGCCCGAACCGTCATCGACGCACCGCAATCGGCCATTGGCAAGGCGTTGGTGGCGGCAGCACCGAGATTGAACCGGACCGGACCATGATCCCGAAAAGTGGGATCCGGTTTTCGGACAAGATCATGGTCAAACAACAAACCAGGACGCAACATGACCGACGCCGAAGCCAGAGCCGAAAAACTGTCGCGCGAACTCGATTCCGCCTTCCGCAACCGCGCCGATCTCTACCGCCTGTTCCTCGACGAACTGACCGGCGAGCTGGGCGCCGAAAAGGCCGAAGCGATCATGATCCGCGCCATCGAACAGCGCGGCAAGGAAGTCGCGGCTGCCGCCTTCGCCAGCTTTGGCCCCAATGACGCACGCGCCATCGGCGAAGCCTTGCTCGCCGTCAGCCCGGATGGCGGCCTGATGTATCCGACCGACGTCGAACGCAGTGATGACCGCATCGCCTTCAGGGTGAAGCGCTGTCCTCTGAAGGACGCCTGGGTCGAAGCCGGTGTTGGCGACGAAAAACTAGCCACGCTCTGCCGCATTGCCGGCGCCTTCGACCGCGGCCTGTTCGAGGCGACTGGGGTGGGTTTCGACAATGTCACCTGGACGCCGGGCCACGGCTCCGGCTGCTGTCATATCGCCCTGACAAACAGAGCCAGCATGGATGAGGGCCGCGCCTCATCGAACTGACGGGGATTGGCGATGCTGTTGGCGGAAGCCGAACAAGGTGACAGCGAGCCCCTTCCTTGTTCTTATCGAGCATCACGAATCGGCGGCCTCATCGAGGAGGGACAATAATGCACGTCGTGACATTGTTGAAAGCGAACATGTTCGATGTCGAGATCGACGGCAAGCCCGCTTCGATCGCCGAGGCCTTGCCGGACTGGAACCCGCATGACCGTTTCGGGTTGGTGATCGACGATGCGCTTGGCGGCATCGGCGCCACCCATCTGCTGCAGATTGCCATCACCTCGTTCTACGACGTCAAGCCGAGCCGCCGCACAGAGCTGACGGTCTACCCGGAAATCTATGCCTTCCACATCGGCAAGGGCTATGGCGCGCATGCGCCCTATGATTTCTGGCCGGCCCGGCGCGAGGTCATCACCTCGCGCGATCACCGCGAGGTGCTCGACGCCATCAACGATCGTGGCATCACCCGGCTTGCCGTCCCCGATCGCCAACCGCGAGACGTCGTGCACCGGCCGAAGGAAGTCGACGCGGCGCTCGACCGGATTGTCTCGGCGTTCGTCTACAGCCCGTCGGGCCGGGTTTCGGACCCGGACCTGGTCATTTCAGGCAACGACAAGCGAACCGAATACAACCCCGACAGTGCCTTGCGGCCTCGCTATACCGACAACCGGCCGGCTTCGGTTTCGACGGCGGCCAAGCCGGTCAAGGAGATCGATCCGTCCTATCAGGAATGGCTCCGCAAGCGAGAGCACGACCTGACCGGCGACGAACGTGCCTTTGTCGAACGCCGTCGCGAGGCGCTGAGGCAGGACGGGCTCGTCACCGAGACCTACCGGCGTGCCGGTGTCCGTGAAGCGCTGATGCGGCTGGCGTCGGCCGGCCTCGATTGAGGCTCGGCCGCCACCACCTGTTCGCTCAATAGCCGACGGTGAAGCGCTGCCTGCTGTGGGCCGGCTCGTCGATCTCGTCGACCATGACGATCGCGTAGTCCTCGAAGGAAATGCTGCTGCCCTTGTCGGAGGCGAGAAGCGTGTCCTTGCCGAGGCGGAATTTGCCGGTGCGCTCGCCAGGCACGAACATGGCGGATGGCGACAGGAACGTCCAATCGAGGTCGTCGACCGTCTTCAATCTGTCGAGAAAGTCGGCGCCCTTCTGCGCTTCTGCCTTGTAGATCGCCGGGAAGTCGGGGCTATCGACCAGCCGCTTGCCGGGCGCGACTTCGAGACTGCCGGCGCCGCCGACGACGAGATAGCGCTTCACGCCGGAGGCGCGCACCGCCTCGATCAGCGTATCGGCATCGCTGTCCAGGAAATGCACGGAGCTGATCACCGCGTCATGGCCGCGGAGCAGGTCAGCGAGACCTTGTCTGTCGAAGACATCGCCCTTCCTCGCCGTCACGCCCGGAAGCGCGACGATCTTTTCCGGGTTGCGCGCAATGCCGGTGACGGTGTGGCCGCGATCGGAGAGTTCCCTGAGAAGGCGCGAACCGACGGCGCCCGATGCACCAATGAGAGCGACTTTTGCCATGTCTGTTTCCTTGTTCCTTGTTGGGGGTCTGGAGGCTGGGATCACGCCGCCGCGATATGGGCGACGAGATTGTCGAAGCTGCCGAACAGTGCGTTCGAACCGATGAGCCGGGGCGCATCATTGCGGATGACCGAGAGCGAAGGTACGCCATCGGCATGCAGGCGCTGGAACAGCGCACCGCCACGGCCAACCAGATCGCGGTGAGCCGTCAGCAATGTTTCAGTTGGCGCCTTGAGCATTTCGGCGGCGTCCGCCATGTCGGCGGCGGCGAGCACCTCGGCCACACCGCCGATCGTCACGACATCGCGTCCTTCTACATAGCGCGCATGCTGGATCGTCTTCAGCGCCGCAAACCGGCGGCTGGGGTCTTCCAGGCCAGCGGCACTGATGCCGAGTGTGGCGGCATGCGAATCGAGCAGGGTGCCACGGACATTGAGGACATTGTGCCGGTAGGCCGGCGTGAACGGCTGCCCGGTCAAGCGCTCGATGCGCTGGTCGTTCGCCCAGGCGTGCGCCGCAAAACCTTCATCCATCGGCCGCGCGCCGGCGCCGGAAAACAGGCCGGTCGGCAGCAGTTCGACGCGCACGCCGGTGGCCGACAACCGGTCGAGCATCGGGGCGGCACCATAGCACCAGCCGCAGAGCGGATCGAAAAGATAGGTCACTTCTGAATTGCTCATGGTCGCTGCCATTCCTGTCCGGCTACCGGACTCATCGAGGCCGTCGCTCATATGTGGCAGACGGCGGCCTTGCGATAAATGGCACCCAATTATACAAACTGTCTGATCTGATCATACAAAGGGCAGCCAGCTTGGCCGAACTTCTGAACCTCAATCGGCTCGCCTACTTCACCACGGTGATGGAAACCGGCTCGTTCACTGCCGCAGCCGACCGGCTTGGCGTCGCCAAGGCCGTGGTCAGCCATCAGATCGGCAAGCTGGAAGAGGAACTGGGTGCAACGCTGCTGCAGCGCACGACCCGGCGTGTCACGCCGACCGAAGAGGGTCGCCTCTTCTATGACCGCGCAATGATCATCCTGCGGGAAGCGGAGGCGGCCTATGGCGAAATCTCGCGCGGGGCCGTCGAACCGAGCGGAACGCTGAGGCTGACAGCGCCACTCGACTACGGCACCAAGATGGTGGCTCCGGTCATGGCGGCCTATCTCAGAACCTATCCGCACATGCGCGTCGAGGCGATCTTCGACGACGCGGTCGCCAATCTGGTCGACGAGCAGATCGATCTCGGCATCCGTGTCGGCTGGCTCACCGATTCCTCGAACCAGGCGCGGCGCCTGGGGACGATCCGGCAAACCGTGGTGGCGAGCCCTGGCTTCGCGGCGAGCCTGCCGCCCGATGTGACGCCGCGCCAGGCAAGATCGCTGGCCTGGGTCGGCAACACCCAGTTGCGCGGCATCGGCCAATGGCTGTTTTCCAGGGATGGCGAGACGGTGCTGACCGAACTCAATCCGGTGATCATGTGCGACAAGAGCCCCGCCGCCCTGGCTTGCGTGCTCGTCGGCATCGGGCTCGGCGTCTTTCCGGACTACAGCGTCAGCGACGATATCGCCGAGGGGCGGCTGGTGTCGGTGTTTGCCGACTGGAGCCTGCCGTCAGGCGGCATTCACGCGGTCTTTCCGCCGGCCCGGTTCCGGCCCGCCAAGGTGCGCACCTTCGTCGATCTGCTCGCGGCGGCCGAGAGGCGGCGATCGCGCGGTGTTGCCACGGCTTGAAGCCGATGGCGGTCAGCGGGCCTCTTGCAGGATCATCTCGGCTGCCTTTTCCGCGATCATGACGACCGGCGAGTTGGTGTTGCCCGAGACGATTGTCGGCATGATCGAGGCATCGACCACGCGCAGCCCGCCAAGCCCGTGAACACGCAGGCCGTCGTCGACCACCGCCATCGAATCCGAACCCATCTTGCAGGTGCCGACGGGGTGGAAAATCGTCGTGCCGATATCGCCGGCCTTGCGGATGAGCTCTTCATCGCTGTCATACTGCGTGCCGGGCAGCATCTCTTCCGGCGCAAAGCGCGCCACCGCGCGGGCCTTCATCAGACTGCGGACATGGCGCAACGACGCGACGGCCACGCTGCGGTCTCCCTCGGTGGAAAGATAGTTCGGTCGGATCTTCGCCGCCTCCCGCGCGTCAGCTGAACCCATGTGCACGCTGCCCCGGCTTTCCGGACGCAGATTGCAGACCGAGACGGTGACCGCGGGAAAGCGATGCAGCGGCTCGCCCAGCCGGTCGGTGCTCAGTGGCTGCACATGATATTCGAGGTCGGGCGTTGCGAGGCGCGGATCGCTCCTGGCGAAGATGCCGAGCTGGCTTGGCGCCATCGACAGTGGCCCGCTGCGCTTGAGCGCGTATTCCAGCCCCATCGACGCACGGCTGACCAGATTGTGGTAGCGCTGGTTGAGCGTGGCAGTGTTGGCGACCTTGAAGACGGTGCGGATCTGCAAATGGTCCTGCAGGTTTTCTCCGACGCCTGGCAAGGCATGACGAACATCCACGCCGATGCCCGAGAGCAGGTCGGGGTGGCCCACCCCCGACAGTTCGAGCAGCTTGGGCGAGTTGATGGCGCCGGCTGCAAGGATCGTCTGTCCAGAGCGGACCTGATGCAGGCGGTCACCTTGGCGGAAAACCAGTCCGGTGACGCGCCGGCCGTCGAATTCGAGCCGTTCGGTCTCCGCGCCGAGCACCACGCGCAGGTTCTTGCGCGCCGCGATGCCACGCAGGAAGGCCTTCGATGTGTTCCAGCGGACGCCCTTCTTCTGGTTGACCTCGAAATAGCCCGAGCCTTCATTGGTGCCGGTATTGAAGTCTTCGGTGCGCGGAATGCCGAGTTCCTCGGCAGCGTCCCGGAAGGCGTCGAGGATAGGCCATGAAAGCCGCTGTCGTTCGACCCGCCACTCGCCGCCGCTCCCGTGCATGGCGCTCTTGCCACCATGGAAGTCCTCCGACTTGAGGAAGTAAGGCAGGACATCGTCCCAGCCCCAGCCGGCATTGCCGGCCTGGCGCCAGCCATCATAATCGGCTGCCTGGCCGCGCATGTAGATCATGCCGTTGATCGATGAACAGCCGCCAAGCACCTTGCCGCGCGGATAGTTGAGGCTGCGCCCGTTGAGACCGGCTTCCGGCTCGGTCTTCATCATCCAGTCGGTGCGCGGGTTGCCCATGCAGAAGAGGTAGCCGATCGGAATATCGACCCAGTGATAGCGGTCGCTGCCGCCGGCCTCGAGCAGCAGCACATTGTTGCGCGGATCGGCCGAAAGCCGGTTGGCGAGCACGCAGCCGGCGGAGCCAGCACCGACGATGACGTAGTCGTAACTGCCGAACGGGGACGGTGAAGCTTCGGTCACGTGCGCGCCTGCTGTCCGGCGATGCGCTCCCACATCGGGGTCATCGCCTGGTTGATCTCGCCGTAGAGTCGATACCGCTGTGCGTATGCGTGAGCAACCGCCTCGTTGGGTACAAAATGTCGGGCCGCCGCTGTCATGGCGGCGGCACCGGCACTGTAGTCCGCGAAAATGCCGACGCCGGTGCCGGCAGCGATCGCCGCTCCCAGCGCGCCGGTTTCGCGGCTGCGCGCCACGGTGACCGGCACGCCGAGCACATCGGCGAAGATCTGCGGCCATACGCTGCTGCGGGAGCCCCCGCCGGACAGCACCACCTGGTCGAAAGCAGCGCCCGCTTTGTGCAAGGTCTCGACATGGCGCTTATGCTCGAAGGCGACGCCCTCGAACAGCGCACGAAGCAGATGGGCGCGACTATGCCAGCCGGCGATGCCGTAGAAGCCGGCGCGCGCATGGCCATTCTGCTGCGAGCCGTAGAGGAAGGGATGATAGATCGGGATGTCGCTGTTGGGATCGACGGACGCCACCAGTTCGCTGCACAATTCGAACGGCGACTTGCCGGCTTCGCCACCATGTTCGAGAAACTCGCGAACGATCCATTCGAGATTGGCGGCCGAGGTCGCACTGGATTCGATCGCCAGATAGCGCTGGCGATCGAAAGTCGACAGCATGAAGATCGAAGGGTCGCGGATCGGTTCGTCGGTGATGACCTGGTTGATGCTCCAGGTTCCAGCGATGACCGAGGCGGCACCGGTTCTGGTCACGCCCGAACCGACCGCGCTGGCGACGACATCGAACAGCCCGGCGACGACCGGCGTGCCGGCGCGCAGTCCCGTCAGGGCCGCCACCTCCGCGCTGACATGACCGGCAATGTCGGCCGATTCCAGCACTGGCGGCAGCAGGTCCATGCAATCGCCAAGTCCGTAGGCGGCAAGCAGGTCCGGCTCGTAGCGCCGATCCTGCATCTGCAGCAGGCCGCAGCCCGACATATCTGAAGTATCGCTGCTGCGCGCACCTGTCAGGCGGTTGACGACGAAATCCTTGCACAGGAACACAGTTCCGATGTCGGCAAACAAAGCCGGCGAAAAGCGCTTGAGCCAGGCAAGCAAGGTCGGCGTCTGCGCCGCCCACGGCCGTTGCAGGCAGTGTGCATAGGTGCGGTCACCGACATTCTGTTTTGCCCATTCGGCAACGATGTCGACCGCGCGTGTGTCGAGCGACTGGATGCCGATCAATGGCGCGCCCGTGCGATCGAGCGCGTAGAGCCCGTTGCCATGGCCGGCGCAGCCGATGGCAACGATCTCGCCGGCGTCGATGCCGGCTTCAGCGATGCATTGGCCGATGACCGAAACCGCGTTGCGCCAGAGTTCGTCGAGGTCGCGCTCGACATGTCCGGGCTTTGGCATGGACGAGCGGCCGTCATGGGCGGCGAATGCCAGTTCGCGGCCGGACAGGTCGAAGAGGATGGCCTTGATGACGGTGTTGCCGGCATCGAGACCGAGGATATAGCTTGCCATTGGCGCCTCCCGAGGCCGCAGCCTATGCCTGGTTGTACAGATCCCAGGCCGTGCCGCCATCGGCATCGTCGTGAATGATCGCCATCAGCCCGCGCACGACAGCGCTCGGATTGGCGTGCTGGTAGATGTTGCGGCCATAGACCATGCCAAGCGCACCCTGTGCCATCAAGGCAGCCGACTTGTCGAACACGGCACGCAGATCCTCCTTGCCGCCGCCACGCACCAGCACCGGGCAGCGCGCCGCCTCGACGACGCGGTGGAAGTCGTTGGGATCGGTGGTCGGGTCGGCCTTGACGATATCGGCACCCATCTCGCGGGCAAGCCGGGTCAAGGTGACGATCTTTTCGGCATCGCCGTCGACCATGTAGCCGCCATGCTCAGTGACCGGCAGCATGGCCAGCGGCTCGATCATCAGCGGCAGGCCGTATTTCTCGCAATCGGCGCGCACGCGGGCGATGTTCTGCACGCATTGCCGGAACAGGTCCGGTTCGTCGGGCAGCATGAACAGATTGACCACGGCGCAAGCCGCATCCATCTCGATGGCGCCAAGCAAGGGCTCGGCTTCGTTCTGCAGCACCGCCCACATCGCCCGGTGGCGTATCTTGTTATAGGGATTGCCCATGTCGATGCGCATCACCAGCGCCGGCTTGTCCTTGCCAGGCACGGCCTGCAGCAGATCGGCCTGGCCGTAGTTCATCTGGATGGCGTCGGGGCCGGCCTTGACCAGCTGGTTGACCACACCGGCCATGTCTTCCAGCCCGGCAAGGAAACTCGGCTCGTTGCAGGCACCATGATCGATGGCGACGTCGAGGCAGCGGCCGCCACCGAACAGCCGGTTCATGCGGACTTTCTTGTTTACACGCATAGGGCGCTCCTTTGATGCGTCTGGAGATCGATGCCGTGCCGGCCGGCCAGCAAGGCGAGGAAGGTCGAGCGCTCGGTGGCGGTCTCGCTGGCACCCCAGCCCTTGTGCGCCGCTAGCATGTCGAGAACGGCATTGACGAGGTCGAAGCTGAGACCGCCCGAAATGGCGATGGTGGTGCGGCGCAGGAACAGGTCGGCAAGGCACTCGACCTGCTCGCGCTCGATGATGCGTCCTATCTCGCTTGCCGAATAGTCCGATTGCGGCAGCATCTGTTCGCCCGCCGGGTGCGAAGCGAAATCCCTGGCCGACGTGCCATAGCGTTGCAGAAGTGTGTGCGCGCGCTCGACCGGCAGGCCGTGTTCGGCGGCGAATGATGCGCACCAGGCG
Source organism: Mesorhizobium sp. M7A.F.Ca.US.006.01.1.1 (assembly GCF_003997935.1). GTDB lineage: Bacteria > Pseudomonadota > Alphaproteobacteria > Rhizobiales > Rhizobiaceae > Mesorhizobium. The sequence continues at coordinate 953 of NZ_RZQL01000133.1, read as the reverse complement.
TCCGGATCGGCGGGAAAATCGCGGCCGCCACCGATGGCCATGTCCTGCGTGCCCTTGCTGCGCGCGAGGCCGAGCCGCTTCAACGCCATGTCGGCGGCCAGCGCTCCAAACGAACGGAAGGTGGTCCACTTGCCGCCGATCATGCACAACGTCGCCGGCAGATGCCGGCTCGCTTCCACGAACTCGCAAAAATGATCGCGCGGTATTCGGCTGGTAAAACTGTCCTCGCTGGCCGGCAACGGGCGTACCCCTGCAAACCGGAACACAATCTGGTTTTCCGTGATCTTAATCGAGGGGAAGACGAAGGCGAGCGACTGCAGGATGTAGTGCTGCTCATCCTCCTCGCAACGGACCTTGTCCGGATCGTCCACACGGATATCTGTCGAGCCGATCAGCACCTTGCCGAGATAGGGAAACAGGATGCAGATGCGCCCGTCCTCGTTCTCGTAATAGACCATGTGGCCGCCGAGCGCGTCGAACAGTTCTGCGTTGTCGACAATGAGATGCGAGCCCTTGGTGCCGCCCATCATCCTCTGCGCCGCCGCCCCGATGGCCTTGTTGGTCAGGTCGATCCAGCCGCCGGTGGCGTTGATGACCAGTTGCGCCCGCACCGGCAGTTCTTCGCCGGTCAACGTGTCGGTAATGGCAAGGCCGTCACCTGTCGACGATACCTGAGCGTAGTTCAAGGCGCGGGCGTTCGCCGCGCTCGCCATGGCCTCCAGCAGCATCTCCAGGCCGAGGCGTTCGGGCCGGCTTACCCAGGCGTCGTAGTAGGTCGCCGAATTGCGGATCGCCGGATTGATCGCCGGCCATGTCTTCAGGGTTTCGGCGCGGCCCCTGAACCTGTGCGTCGGCATCAAACGCCGTGCGGCTGTGAAAAGGTCATACATGGCAAGCCCGGCCTTGATGACCAGCGCGCCACGCCGGCTAGGCCGCCGCGTCAGCCCCAGGAA
>NZ_RZQL01000132.1 GCF_003997935.1 Mesorhizobium sp. M7A.F.Ca.US.006.01.1.1 | reverse complement strand
CAATGGATCAGCTACGACGTGCAGCCGATCTTCCGCCTCGACGAACCGCAGATCACGGCCAAATATCCACGCTTCTCGGTGCTCGGCCCGAACCCGGATCCGGACTGGGTCAAGACCAATGCCGATGGTTCGGTGACGGTCCTTATCGACGGCACCGCCAAGTCGATCACCTTCACCAAGACGCAGGCGACGATCATTGCCAATGGCGAGACCGTTGCGGTCGCGCTTGGCACCGGCAAGCCGCTGATCTCGGGGCCGGTTCCCGGCTGGATCACCGCGCATGAAGATGAGGTCGTCGCCGACATGGGCTTTGCCGGCGAGGCCCGCGTCGCCGTTGACCGCGTCAGGATCCGCAAGCGTTTTCTCGGCTGGGCAAACTTCGTCTTCGACACGCGCTCGCCTTTCTTCGGCAAGTCGGCAAGCGAAGTCGCCTCGCTGATCGTCTCCGGACCGGAACTGAAACCGGGCACCTCCAATCTGGCGCTGGCCGGCGACAACATCTGGAACAACGCCCAGTGGCAGCATGGCGACGTCTGGACGAAACTCTTGCAGACCATCGTCATGGCCTTTCTCGGCACCATGCTGGGCGGCATCGTCGCCTTCCCGTTGGCCTTCTTCGCCGCCCGCAACATCACGCCCAGCCGGCTGGTCAACCAGGTGCTCAAGCGCTTCTTCGACTTCATGCGTTCCATCGACATGCTGATCTGGGCGCTGTTCTTCACCCGTGCCTTCGGGCCGGGACCGCTGGCGGGCAGTGCAGCCATCTTCTTCACCGAGATCGGCACGCTGGGCAAAACCTATTCCGAGGCGCTGGAGAACATCGACGACAAGCCGCGCGAAGGCATCACTTCGACCGGAGCCAATGGCCTCCTCGTGCAGCGCTACGGCGTGCTGCCGGAAGTGGTGCCGGTGTTCATCAGCCAGACGCTTTATCAGTGGGAATCCAACACCCGCGGCGCCACCATCATCGGCGCTGTCGGCGCCGGCGGCATCGGCCTGAAATTGTGGGAAGCGATGCGCACCAACTCCAACTGGGCCAACGTCTTCTACATGGTGCTGCTGATCCTGGCCGTCGTCTTCATCTTCGACAACATCTCCAACTTCCTGCGCCGCCGGCTGAGCCAGACGATCCACGACTACAACAGGATCCAGGCCGAGCAGGGGTAGCCTTGTGACGCAGAAGCGCAAGTCATCTCGTCCGGCGCCAAAGGGTCGACCCCCACTCCGTCGAGCTGCGCTCGACACCTCTCCCCCGATCGACGGGGGAGAGGAAGGGCGCGAGCCTATGCCGGTTGGCGCCTTTCCTCTCCCTCCGGAGGGGGGAGAGGTGTCTCGGCGAAGCCGAGACGGAGTGGGGGAACCACCTGGCAACCGCCGCGAACGCAATAGAAAATGGGCCATCCGCAGGCGCCTAAGCCGCCTTCTTCCACCCGTTCTTGATATGCCTATACCCATCCCGATAGACCACTTCCGGCGTTTCGGAGAAGTCGCGCCAAACCTTGGTCGCCGCCGCCAAATCCTTGAGCGAACGGCCGAACGCCTCGATCGTCAGCCAGTCGTCATAGCCGCTCTTGCGGATGGCTGAGAATGTTTCTGTCCACGGAATGTTGCCGCGCCCCGGCACGCCGCGATCATTCTCCGAAATATGGATATGCACGACATTCCGGCGGTGTTTCGTGTAGGCGCCGATCGGGTCGGCCTCCTCGATATTGGCGTGGAAGGTGTCGTACATCGCCTTGATGTGCGGCCGGTCGATGGCGTCGATATGCTCCGACAGGTCCGCCATCGTGTTGAGAAGATAGCATTCGAAGCGGTTCAGCGCCTCAAGCCCGATGGTGACGCCTCTCTTGCCGGCATGGTCGCCGATCGCGCGTTGCGAGGCGACCGAGCGCTTCTTCTCGGCAGCCGTCGGCCCTGAGCCGGAAAAGGCGCCGAGCGTCGAATGCAGCGGGCCGCTCAGCGTGCTGGCGCCAAGCGCCTGCGTGCAGTCGATCGCCCATTTCATGTAGTCGACACCGGCCTTGCGCGTCGCCGCATCGGCCGAGATCAAATTCATCGCCGGATCGCCCATGGCCGAAACAGCGGTTCGCTCCAGCCCGATGCGGTCGAGCAGATCGCCGAGCTTTCTATAGTCGTCGGGCGTGCCGGCGAAGATCGGTATCTCGACGCCATCGAAGCCGGTCGCCTTGATGTCGCGCAGCAGTGGCTCGTGTTTCTTCGACACCGCCGTCGTCCACAAGAACATGCACATGCCGATTTTCATCGACGCTCCCTCCCCTTTGACGGCGCACTGGCTGTTCCGCCAGCTTCGCGCCATGCCCCCTCATCCGGCCGCTTCGCGGCCACCTTCTCCCCGAGGGGAGAAGAGACGTAGCGTCGGCGCCAGCACTTCCTCTCCCCTCGGGGAGAGGTCGGATTGCTCCGAATTGCCCTTCGCAATTCGGCTGGCAATCCGGGTGAGGGGGAACCCTCGTTAGCCCGTCACGCGACTAAAGCTTCGTCCATGCCCCATTCTTCTTCGACGACTTCACGCAGGCCTCGATGAAGGCCATGCCCTCGACCCCGTCGTGGATGGTCGGGAAGACGACGTCCTTGGCCGGCTTGCCGCCCTTGCGGCGTGCCGCCCGGATGGCGCGCGCGGCTTCCTGGTAGATGTTGGCGAAACCTTCGAGGTAGCCCTCGGGATGGCCTGACGGCACGCGGCTGACCCGGCCCGCAACCGGCAGCGCGCCGGCGCCATTGCGGGTGATCAGTTGTTTCGGCTGGCCGAACGGTGTGTACCAGAGATAGTTCGGGTCGGCCTGCACCCATTCCAGCCCGCCCTTGGACCCATAGATGCGCAGCTTCAGCCCGTTCTCATGGCCGGGCGCCACTTGGCTTGCCCAGATCATGCCCTTGGCCGGGTGCGTCTTGCCGGCCGGCTTGAAGCGCAGCATGACGTTGACGTTGTCATCGAGAAGCCGGCCTGGCACGAAGGCGTCGAGATCGGCCGACAGGGAGTCCAGTTCCAGCCCCGAAACGAAGCGGGCGAGGTTGTAGGCATGCGTGCCGATATCCCCCAGCGCGCCGCCGGCGCCTGCCTGCTTGGGGTCGGAGCGCCACGCCGCCTGCTTCTGGCCTGTCGCCGCCAAATCCTCGGTCAGCCAGTCCTGCGGATATTCGGACTGCACGATGCGGATGTCGCCGAGCACGCCCTTGGCGACCATTTCGCGTACCTGGCGGATCATCGGATAGGCAGTGTAGTTGTGCGTCAGCACGAACACCTTGCCGGTCTTCTCGACGATCGCCGCTAGCTTTTTCGCCTCGGCCAGCGTCGTCGCCAGCGGCTTGTCGCAGATGACGTGGATGCCGGCCTCGAGGAAAGCTTTTGCCGCCGGCACATGGACATTGTTGGGCGTGACGATGGCCACCGCCTCGATGCCGTCGGGACGCTTCGCCTCGGCCTTGGCCATCTCGGCATAGGAAGCGTAGCTGCGTGCGGGGTCGAGCCCCAGTTCGGCGGCCGAGGCCTTGGCACGGGCCGGATCGGCTGACAAAGCGCCGGCAACCAGCACGAAGTCGTTGTCCAGCCGAGCCGCGATCCGATGCACCGCGCCGATGAAGGCGCCTTGCCCGCCGCCGACCATGCCGTAGCGGATCGGGCCGCCTCCCGTTTCCGACTTCGATGCGCCGACCATGTCTTGCTCCTCGCTGTTGCTCACCTCCCCCTTGAGGGGAGGTCGATCCGCGCAGCGGATCGGGTGGTGTCGTTGAGGCAGAGTTCGGCATGAACCGACCCCTCCCGGCCCTTCGGGCCACCCTCCCCGCCAGGGGGAGGGAAAGTCGAGCTAGATTCCCATCATGGCGCGCAGCAACTTCTTGTCGGTGGTGCCACTGGCGAAGTCGTCAAATGCCTTTTCGGTCACCCGGATGATGTGGTGCTCGATGAACGGTGCGCCTTCGGCCGCACCATCCTCCGGATGCTTCAGGCAGCACTCCCACTCCAGCACCGCCCAGGAATCATAGTTGTACTGCGTCAGCTTGGAGAAGATGCCGCCGAAATCCACCTGTCCATCGCCCAGTGAACGGAAGCGCCCGGCGCGGTTGGTCCAGCTCTGATAGCCGGAATAGACGCCTTGCCGGCCGGTCGGGTTGAACTCGGCGTCCTTGACGTGGAACGCCTTGATGCGCTCGTGATAAATGTCGATGAATTCGAGGTAGTCGAGCTGCTGCAGCAGGAAGTGCGACGGATCGTAATTGATGTTGCAGCGCTTGTGGCCGCCGACCGCATCGAGGAACATCTCGAAGGTGGCGCCGTCGAAAACGTCTTCAGACGGGTGAATTTCATAGCCGACATCGACGCCGTTGTCCTCGTACACGTCGAGAATCGGCTTCCAGCGTTTGCCGAGCTCGCCAAACGCTTCCTCAATGAGTCCAGCCGGCCGCTGCGGGAACGGATAGAGGTAAGGGAAAGCCAACGAGCCGGTAAACGACACTGAAGCATTCAGGCCTAGATTGCGCGATGCCTTAGCGCCGAACTTCATCTGCTCGACAGCCCACTTCTGCCGGGCTGCGGGATTGTTGTGCACCGATGGCGGCGCAAAGCCATCCATCTGCGCGTCATAGGCAGGATGAACCGCGACCAGCTGCCCCTGCAGATGCGTCGACAGTTCGGTGATCTCGACGCCGGCGTCAGCGCAGATGCCTTTCACCTCGTCGCAATAGGCTTTGGAAGAGGCCGCCTTTTTGAGGTCGAACAGCCGCGCGTCCCAGGTCGGGATCTGCACGCCCTTGTAGCCGAGACCGGCCGCCCATTTGGTGATCGACGCCAGTGAGTTGAACGGCGCGGCGTCGCCCGCGAACTGCGCCAGAAACAGCCCGGGGCCCTTCATTGTCGTCGGCATCGGCATCCTCCCTCATTTCTCTCGCGACCGAGCATAGCGCCGATTGGAAACAGGGCCAGCCACTTTGGTCTTTTCTCAACGGGTGCTTGCACGCACCGCCATTCTGGTATTACCAAATATGGAAATCTGGTCAAGCCGTGCAATGCACCACCAAGACCCCAAAATTACCTGATACAGGCCTATATATCTCAATATAATCAAGGAAATAATCCACACCAAAAGTTGCGTCCCAGCGCTTCTTGCCGATCTGGAGATTTTGCTGTAGACCTCGCTTCAGGCCCAATTGGTCGAACCAGTTTGCGAGAAAAGGCTGGGAACGCCTTGGGGAGGAACCTTTGTGTCGCCTTTTGGCGATGCATGTCGCAGGCGAACCATAGAGACGAGTTGGGAAGGACAGACCATGCATCTTTCGACGCACAACTGGATGCGCGCGGAACCCTTGGAAACGACGCTCAAGCGCATCAAGAAATTCGGCTATGAGTCGATCGAGATTTCCGGCGAGCCCGAGCAGTACAAGACCAAGGAAACCCGGGCGCTGCTGAAGGAGCATGGTATTCGCTGCTGGGGTGCGGTGACCCTGATGCTCGGCGAGCGCAACCTTGCCGCCAGGAACCAGGGCCAGCGCGAGCGTTCCGTTCAGTATGTCAAGGACGTGCTGACCATGGTCAGCGAACTCGATGGCGAGATCATCACGCTGGTTCCGGCGACCGTCGGCAAGGTCGTGCCTGACGGCACCGAGGAAGAAGAATGGAAGTGGGTCGTCGACGCCACCCGCGAATGCTTCACCCACGCCAAGAAGGTCGGCGTCAAGATTGCGGTCGAACCGCTCAACCGCTTCGAGACCTATCTGTTCAATCGCGGCGCCCAGGCGCTGGCTTTGGCCGACGCGGTCAGCCCCGAATGCGGCGTCTGCCTCGACGCCTACCACCTCCATATGGAAGAGTTTAACGTCTACGACGCGATCCGGCAGGCCGGAAAGCGCCTGTTCGACTTCCATGTCGCCGACAACAACCGCTTCGCCGCCGGCCTCGGCCAGATCGACTGGCCGAAGATCGTCGCCACCTTGCGCGAGATCGGCTACGACGGCGCGCTGACCAATGAGTTCGTCGCGCCCGTCGACCGGACGCCGGCCGCCCCCTATCCCGACATGGTCGAGCGTAATCCGGTCGACATCTCGCCCGAACAGCTGAAGTTCATCCAGGACCACGGCTCCAGTGTGCTCACCGAGAAATTCTACACCGACCAGATGCGCATCAACGCCGAAACGTTGCTGCCGCTGATCAAGTAGTCGACTGCCTCAGGGAAATTCGCCCTTCCGCCCTGACCGGCGCAGGGCTGGGGAAGAATATGCGTATCAAGTCCGTCCAAGCCTGGTGGATCCGCGTTCCGATCGAAGCCGCTCGGCAGCACCGCAGCGACTTCGGTCAGGTGACGACCTTCGACGCCGCCATCCTGCGCATCGAGACCGATGACGGGCTGGTCGGCTGGGGCGAAGGCAAGAACGCCGCCGGCAGCGCCGGCAGCTACGGCGCCCTCGTCCACATGCTGAACCATGAGGTCGGGCCGCAACTGGTCGGCCGCGATCCGGCCGACATCGGCGTCATCTGGGAGATGCTCTACAATGGCGTGCGCCACGACAGCGCAGCGCGCGGCGGTCACGCCATGCCGCAGCTGGCGCGGCGCGGCATGAGCATCGCGGCGATCAGCGCCGTCGACATCGCGCTGTGGGACATCCTTGGCAAATCGCTTGGCGTTCCTGTCTGGCGGCTGCTCGGCGGCCGCAAGCTCGATCGCATGCCGGCTTACGCGTCCGGCGGCTGGGCGGCCGCCGACGCCATCGGCGAGCAGTTGAAATCCTATATCGCCAAGGGCGGTTTCAAGGCACTGAAGATGCGGGTTGGCGCCATGGACGGCGCGGCGCACATCTCCGCCACCCGCGTGCGCGCCGCACGGCAGGCGCTCGGCCCCGATATCGAACTGATGGTCGACGCGCACGGCACCTATACGGTGGCGGAAGCAAAACGCTTCATCCACCTCGTCAACGACCTCGACCTCGCCTGGTTCGAGGAACCTGTTATCGCCGACGACAAACCCGGCATGGCCGAGGTGCGGGCATCCGGCGTCGTCCCCATCGCCACCGGCGAAAGCGAGGCGACCCGCTACGCCTTCCGCGACCTCGCCGTGCTCAAAGCCGCCGACATCTTCCAGCCCGATCCGGCTTTTTGCGGGGGCATCAGCGAAGCGATGAAGATCGGCACCATCGCCAGCGCCTTCAATCTGCGCTTTGCACCGCATCTGTGGGCCGGCGCGCCCTGTTTTTTCGCAGGCTTGCATGTCTGCGCCGCCTCGCCGTCGAGTTTTACCGTCGAGTATTCGCTCGGCGCCAACCCGATGATCCATGATCTGGTCGAAGAGACTGTCGAAGCCAAGGACGGTATGATAGCGATCCCGGAAAAACCGGGTCTGGGATTCACCATTTCGGAGCGGTTCCTGGAGGCGCACGCGCAACGCGGTTGACGATGAAAGAAAAGAACCTCCTCGCGGAACTCGCTGCCTACCTGTTCTCCCATTCGGACAAGGAGAGCGGCCGAACGCCATCGGAGCGCGAACTGGCGGAGCATTTCGCCGTCAGCCGCGGTCAGATCCGCGAGGCGCTGGCTATCCTGGAGGCCATGCGCATCGTTGAGCGCCGGGCCAAGTCCGGCATCTACATCGACACCAAGCAGGCCAGTGTAGAGGCCATGGCGCTCTTTGCCCGCGCGGGCCTGCCGCTCGACCCGATCCAGATCTACGAGACGGTCGAACTGCGCAAGATCCACGAGATCAAGGCGGCCGAACTTGCCTGTTCGCGTGCCACGGAGGAGAATTTCGAGCGGCTGCGCGAAATCCTGAAGGCTTCGGAAGAGCGCATCGCCGCCGGCGAAGGGCTTGCCAGGGAAGACCGCGAATTCCACCTCGAAATCGTGCGCGCCACCAAGAATAGCGTCTTTCACAATGTCTGCAGCGTCTACTACATGATGGGCGAGCAGCGCCTGCCGATTTATTTCAACGACCCCGAGCGCAACGTGCGCTCGCATGCCGAGCATATCCAGATCTATGAGGCGCTGCTGCGCCGCGACGGCAATCTCGCCCAGGCGCTGATGAGCGCCCATCTGCAGGGCGCTGAGAGCTACTGGAAGGGCCTGATCGAGGGCCATGGCGAGGAGCCGCAAAGCCCGGCGCTCGAAAAAGCTTGACCGACATGGCCCGTATTCTCACGACCCACGCCCTGCATCCGCGCGCCTCGGCCATGCTGGCCGGCGCCGGCGAACTCGTCGTCGCCTCCGCCATCGATCCGGCCACATTGGCCGCCGAGGCGAAAAATGCCGACATCGTCATCGTGCGCGCGCCGCTGCCACCACAGCTTTTCGACGGCGCAAAGCTGCTGCGGGCGGCAATCCGTCATGGCGCCGGGCTCGACATGATCCCGATGGAAGCAGCGACGGCCGCCGGCGTGCTGGTGGCGAATGTGCCGGCGGTCAATGCCCGCTCGGTTGCCGAACACGTCATGTTCGCGGCGCTCGCTTTGCTGCGCAACTTCCGCGTCGTCGACCGCGACCTGCGCAGCAAAGGCTGGCTCGCCGGCCGCGAGCACGCCAATTCCAACATCGAGCTTGCCGGCAAGACGATCGGCATCGTCGGCCTCGGCGCCGTCGGCCAGGCGGTCGGCCATATCGCCGCGCACGGCTTCGACCTGAAGGTGGTGGCAACGACGCGCAGCATGCAGCCGGCGCCGGAGAAGGTCGGCTTCCTGTCGATCGACGCTCTCGTAGAGCAAAGCGACATCATCGTTCTGTGCTGTCCGCTGACGCCGGAAACGCGCGGTCTGATCAGCCGTGAGCGGATCGCGCGCATGAAGCCGCATGCGCTGCTGATCAACGTGTCGCGCGGACCGGTCATCGATGACGACGCGCTGATCGAGGCCTTGCAGAAACGGCGCATCGGCGGCGCCGCGCTCGACGTGTTTTCGACGCAGCCGCTGCCGTCGAACCATCCCTATTTCGGCTTCGACAATGTCATCATCACGCCGCACATGGCGGGGATCACCGAGGAATCGATGATGCGCATGGGCGTCGGCGCGGCGGGTGAAGCCTTGCTGGTGCTGGCGGGCAAGCTGCCGGTCAATCTGCGCAATCCCGAAGTGGTCGATCACTACCGGCGGCGGTTTCCGGCGAGCCTGTAACACATCGCGGTTTCGCCCCAATTTTCCGCGACGTTGAGAGCCATGTCCGATCCACGCCTCGCATCCCTGGTAGTCGTCGTGTGTTCACTCTGCGCCATGCCGTCATTCGCGGCCGAAAGCAGCTATGTCTCTTGTGACAACGGGCTGCGCTGCTTCAAGGCGCCCTGCCCGTCCAGCAGCGCACTCGACCTTGCCACCGGGGCGATCATCAAGGGCGTGTCGATCGACGCCAGCGGATTGCCGCAGGCCGACAAGGCGATAACCGATCTTTCCGACGCGCTTTATGCCGGAAAGATCGTCGTCAGGGGCTCGATCGAGCACCGCACCCAGACGATCACCGGCAAGAAGTACAATCTCCCCTGGCTTGTCGCGACCCGTATCGTGCGCACCGCCAAGGACAGCGAACGCAAGCACTGTTCGTCGCACTGATAGGCGGTTCAGCCCTGGTCACGCGCGCCAAGCAGCTGCTCTATTTCAGCCGCAATCCGCAGCAGGCGCCGGTCATGCCCGTTGCGCGCCACCAGCATCAAGCCGGCGGGCAGCGTCATTCCTGGCATCGGCAGCGAGATTGCGCAGAGATCGAACTGGTTGGCGACCTGCGTGTTGCGTAGCAACAGGCCTTCGGTGCGGTCGCGCAGCTCGGCGTCGTCAGACATCGAGACGATGGTCGGCGCCGTCACCGGTGTGGTCGGCAGAGCCAGCACATCGACCAAGGACAGCCGCTCGTCCATGGCGGCGACGAGTGCTGTGCGACGGCGCATTGCCCTGATGTAGACAGGCGTCGGCAGCATTGCCGCCCGCGACAAAGGTCCACTGACATGCGGGTCGACCGGCATCGATGCCCCTGTCGCCAGCCAGTCGGCATGCACTTCGGCCCCTTCCATCGCAGCGATCGAGCCACGCTTGGTGGCCGCGCGCAAATCGGCAAGCAGATCATCGATCGATAAGCCTGCGATCCGCGCGCCCGTCTGCTCGATCTTGCCAAGGCAGCGGTCGAACGCGGTCGCCACCTCGTCTTCCGTCTCTTCGAAAAGGACGCCGCGCGGAATGCCTATGCGAAGCCCTGCAAGGGCAATCGGCGTCAGCGCGGTCGCCACCTCACCGGCCATCACGGCGTCGGCGGCGGCACACTGGGCGACGGTTTTGGCAAGCGGGCCGATCGAGTCCAGCGTGGCGGACAGCGGGAACGCACCGGCGAGCGGCACGCGTCGCGCCGTCGGCTTGAAGCCGACGACACCGTTGAGTGAGGCCGGAATGCGTATCGAACCGCCGGTGTCGGAACCGATCGATATTTCGCTCGTCGCCTCGCCGACGGAAACGCCTGCGCCTGAGGAAGAACCGCCCGGAATGCGGCTGGCGTCCACAGCATTGCCAGGCGTGCCGAAATGCTGGTTGTCGCCGATCGCGGTGAAGGCGAATTCGGTCATGTTGGTCTTGCCGATAATGACCGCGCCGGCCTGCCGCAGCCGGCTGACGATGGCCGCGTCGCGTTGGGCGAATGCCGCGGTCTTGCGCATCAGCGACCCGGCCGTGGTCGCCTCGCCGGCGACATCGAACAGGTCCTTGACCGAGACGATGGTGCCGTCGAGCGGCCCGAGCCTCACCCCTGCCCGGTTACGGGCATCGCTGGCATCAGCCGCGGCCCGTGCGGCTTCGGCATAGAGCTTCGTGAACACGCGCTCTTCGCCGGCACGAGCAGCGAGGCGCGCGAGAATGGTTTCCAGATGATCGCGGACGGATTGCATTTTGGTGTCGGACTCCGGACGCCTTGAACGTCTTAAGGGTGCAGCCTGTGCATGGCTTGCCGAGACTTAACCCGGCGCAGGCGGTTTTGCACCCTGTCGAATGCGAGGAAAATCCGATGCTCTACAAAGGCAGCTGCCACTGCGGCAAGGTCGCCTTCGAATTCAAGGCCGAACTGACCGGCGCCATCAGGTGCAATTGCTCGATCTGCTCGCGCAAGGGCACCTTGTTGTGTGCCATCCCGCACGGGACCTTGCGGGTCCTGGCCTGGGGCGATGATTTGGGCATCTACACATTCGGCAATCATGCCATCGCGCACCGGTTCTGCCGGGCCTGCGGCATCCATCCCTTTGCGGAGGATGTCCGCGAGGGCCGCGAACGCAGCGCCTACATCAACATCAACTGCGTCGCCGATCTCGACCCCTCGACCCTGTCGGTCTTCGATTTCGACGGGCGGTCGGCCTGAGTTCGTTCGTCGCTGCCATCACAACGTCGCCGGCCCGAAAACCGTGATGGTTCTCGGGCCGACGCGCAGTGTCAGGGAAGCCTGATTGCCTCCAGGCTACTCGGCCTGCTTCGGGCCGCGCAGGAACACCACGATGGCCGCCAGCAATGTCGCCGCGCCGCAATAGGCGAAGGCACTGGCGACGCCGGTGTGGTCGACCAGCAGACCACCGAAGACGGCGCCGAGCGCGATCGCCACCTGGAACGTCGCCACCATCAGTCCACCGGCGCTTTCTGCCTGGTCGGGTGCTGCCCGCACCAGCTTTTTTGCCCGGCAGCTTTTCGCGATAGGAATTTTTTCTTGACTCGGTGATCTCAGCTATGGTACATATTTGTCTATGGTGCTGATTTGCGCCAGTGACCCGCCGCACAGGCGGGTTTTTCGTTTAATGCTCCGTCAGCCAACGCCCGGCGAAGGCTCCGAAGAAACTCATCGACCCGAGCTCGTTGCCCTGAGCTGACGCATGCAGGCCGTGACGGACTGATGATTCCAGGCTAAAGCAATTCCAGGAAAAGTGAGAAGCGGTTTTCCGTCCGGAATTGCGTCAAAACAAAGAGGTAGAGCGGTTCAACGTTTCCGTTAAACGATGAACCGCTCTAAAAAAATCCGTATGGTTTTCACCTCGCCCAAGACTGGCCTGCCGGCCTCGGACGGTCCGCTCACCGACATCTTGCGCGGATTGCGGCTTGATGGCGTCGACTATGGCCGCTGCGAACTTTCAGAGCCATGGGCCGTGTTGTTTCCAGCCCAGAAGGCAGCAAGGTTTCACTTTATCGGCCGCCGCCAATGCTGGCTGTTTTCGCCACCCGGGGAATGGATTGAGCTGACACCCGGCGATGCGTTGCTTTTGCCGCGCGGTGCCGAGCACGTCGTTGCCAGCGCGCCTGGCATTCCTGCCGTGCCGATCGAAAGCTACACTGTCGAGCCTTTGCAGGACAATTTGTTCAATGTCTCCAACGGCGGCCACGGCCCGAAAACCCTGCTGTTTTGCGGCAGCATGCACTTCAACCTGGACGGATCGCACCCCTTGCTGGGCATGATGCCGGACATGATGCGCGCCAGGGAATTGATGGCTGGCGAGCCAGGTATTCCGCATCTGCTGGAAGCCATGGCCGCCGAGGTGATCATGAACAGGGCCGGCTCTGGCGGCATGCTGGCGCGGCTGGCCGACGTGCTGGCTGCAAGCATCATCCGTTCCTGGGTAGAAAACAGTGGCGGCGAGACCAGAGGCTGGATCGCGGCGATCAAGGATCGCGACATCGGCCGCGTACTTGCCACCATTCATCTGCAGCCCGACAGGAACTGGACTGTCGAAGCGCTCGCGCGCGAAATGGGCGCCTCGCGATCGGCCTTCGCCGAACGCTTCACGGCCATCGTTGGCGAAACACCTGCGAGATATGTCGCCCGGATACGCATGCACCAGGCGCGGCAATGGCTGATCGACGATCGGATGCGGATATCGGTGGTCGCCGCCAGACTGGGTTACGATTCCGAAGCGTCGTTCAGCCGGGCGTTCAAGCGCATCATAGGCATCGCGCCCAGCCACCTTCGCACCGTCGATGGCACCTCCGAAAACCGCTGAGGCGATCCCGGATCGGCGGCCGTGGATTGCCGAGTCTGGATGAATTGCCAAGCCTTCCGGACGCAATGCCATTGCCGGACCACCCGCATGCAATAGCTTGCCAGAACCAAGCAGCCAGAGGCCGGCAGAAAGCCGGTCCGAAGAGGAGAACCAATGCCAAATCATCCGAAGCTCATCGCACTCGCCGTCATGCTTGCGGTTCCCGGGCGCGCCTTTGCCCTCGAGGACAGCTACCTGCCGGCCGACAAGATCCCCTATGTCGCGGAAGTACCCGACCAGCCGCATCGCCTTGGCCCTTTGTGGGGCGAGCGGGCCAAGGGTCCGGCAGGCACGTTGCTGAAGGTTCCCGGCAACTGGCGCGCACCGGTCCATGCGCACACCGCGGATTATCGCGCGGTGGTCATAAAGGGGCTGTGGGCGCACTGGCAGATGGATGGCGGCGAGGCGACCAAGGTCGAACTGGCTCCTGGATCCTACTGGACCCAGAAAGCCAATGAGATGCATGACGACGCCTGCGTCTCCGACACGGAATGCGTGATCCTGCTGATCAACGACACGCCCTACGAAACCTACTTCCAGAAATAGGCTGGGATGCGGCCTAACGCATGTCGCCCAAAAGTGACCTCGGTTTTTTGGGAGAACGACATGCACAAAAACAAAGACCTAAAGCGCGTCGCATGAATCCGTTTCAGCGCGACGCGCTTTATGAGGCGTGTCGCAAGCTGACGCCGCTCCCCTTGTCGAACAGCACCACCTTGTCGGGGTTCCAGGCAAAGCGCACCGCCTGCTCGATCGCCACATCGGTCCTGGCCGGCACGGTGGCACGCAGCGTCGCATCGCCAACGCGCAGCGTCAGGATCTTTTCGACGCCATGGTTCTCGACGTCGTGGACACGCGCCTCGACCGGCGCACCGCTCTCGAGATAGACGTCCTCGGGACGAATGCCGAAGACGAGCGGGCGACCATCGGTCGCCGCGCCCGTCTTCGTACCCCCCGAAAAAGGCAGTTCGAAATTCAACGGCGCCATCACCGCGCGACCATTCACGAGCTTGCCGTCGATAAGGTTCATCGGCGGCGAGCCGACGAAGCTCGCCACATAGGTGTCGCGCGGATTGTTGTAGATCTCGTGTGGTGTGCCGGTCTGGACGATGCGGCCATGGTTGAGCACGCCGACCTTGTCGCCCATAGACATCGCTTCAATCTGATCGTGGGTGACGAACAGGAAGGTGGCGCCGAGCTGCATCTGCAGGTTCTTCAGTTCAGTCCGCAGCGCCTCGCGCAGCTTGGCGTCGAGCGCAGACAGCGGCTCGTCCATCAGGAACACACGCGGCTTGCGCACGATGGCGCGGCCGATCGAGACGCGCTGCATCTCGCCGCCGGACAGCCGATCCGTCTTTCGGTCGAGCAGATGCTCGATCCGCAGCGTGCGGGCGGCGCGGTCGACGCGATCCTTGATCTCGGCGTCGGGCAGCCGGCGGATCTTCGGCTTCAGCGGGAATTCGAGATTTTCACGCACAGTGTAGCGCGGATAGAGCGAGTATTGCTGCAGCACCAGCGCCACGTCACGCTCGGCCGCACCCCAGTCGGCGACGTCGACGCCGTCGATGAAGACCTGGCCTTCGCTCGGCTTTTCCAGGCCGGCGACGAGCCGCAGCGTCGTCGTCTTGCCGGCGCCCGTTTCGCCCAGCAGCACGAAGAATTCGCCATCGGCAATATCGAGATCGAGCCCGGTGAGCGCAGTGTGGTTGCCGAAGGTCTTCGAGATGTTCTTGAGCTGGATATGGGCCATCAGAGTCTCACCTCAAGCGACTTGCCGCTTGCCTTGTCGAAGAAGTGCGCCTGGGTCGGGTCGATCCTGGCGAAGACCCTTTCACCGGGTCCGGCAACGAAGCCGCTCTTGGTGCGGGCCCGCAGCAACTCGGTTCCGACCTTGAGATCGACGATGTCGAAGGAGCCGAGCGGCTCGACGATATGCGTGTCGACAGGCACGAAGCCCTCGGTCGCCTCGCGCCGAATGAGCACGCCCTCCGGGCGGATGCCCAGCGCGAGCTGCCGCCCGGCATGGCCGTTGAGCTTCGACAGCAATGCCTGCGGAAATTCGAAGCCGGAAGCCGCGCCGCCGACCGTTACCGAGACCGCGGATCCGGTCTCGGCGACTGCTGCATCGGTGACATTCATCACCGGGCTGCCGACGAATTGCGCCACGAACAGATTTGCCGGCTGCGAATAGACCTCGTCCGGCGTGCCGACCTGCTGCAAGACGCCTGCGTGCATGATGACGATGCGGTCGGCCAGGCTCATGGCCTCGATCTGGTCGTGCGTGACATAGATGGTGGTCGAGCCCTGCTTGATGTGCAGCCGCTTGATTTCCGCACGCATCTCCTCGCGCAGCTTGGCGTCAAGCGCGCCGATCGGCTCGTCCATCAGCATGGCCTTCGGCCGCCGCACCAGCGCCCGGCCGATGGCGACGCGCTGCATGTCGCCACCCGAGAGCGCCGACGGCTTCTTGTCCAGCAGGTCGGTGATCTGCAGCGTCTTGGCGACGGAGCGAACCTCGCTGTCGATCTCCGTCTTGCTCTTGCGCGTGGCACGCAAGGGGAAGGCGATGTTCTCGTAGACGCTCATATGCGGATAGAGCGAGAAAGACTGGAACACCATGGCGATGTCGCGGTCGGCGGCCTTCAAATGCTGCACCGGCTTGCCGTCGATGAAGATGTCGCCCTCGTCGATGGTTTCCAGCCCGGCGATGGCGCGCAGCGTAGTCGTCTTGCCGCAGCCCGACTGGCCGAGCAGCACGATGAACTCGTTGTCGGCGATCTTGAGGTTCAGGTCCTTGATGACCTGGACGGCGCCGAAGAATTTCTGGACGCCGCGAAGCTCGATCTGGGTCAATGCTGTGCTCCCGGATTGCGCACCTGGCCGGTGCCGGCCTTTTCCTCGGGCGCGATCTTGGAGGTCACGTTGAAGCCGACGAGTCCGATCAGGATGATGGTCAGGCCATAGCTGTGCAGCAGCATGCTCCAGGGCTGGCAGAGCGCGATGATGCCGAGCACCATCAGGATCTGCGATCCGGGCTCAAGGTATTTCTGGTTGATGGCGCGAAAACTCATTTGCGGATCGCTCCGAAGGACATGCCGCGCAGCAGATGGTTGCGAAGCAGGAAGGTGAAGATGGCGACCGGCAGCAGGAACAGGAAGGTTCCAGAGGCGATCACCGTCCAGTCCGGCAGGCCCGAACCGACCTGGCTCGGGATGAAGGGAGGCGCGGTCTGGGCGCGGCGGTTGGTCATGATCAGCGCGAAGGCGTATTCGTTCCACGCGGTGATGAAACAGAACACGGCGGTGGCGGCGATGCCCGTGGCGGCCTCCGGCAGCACGATCTTGAAGAACGCCTCCATGCGCGTGTAGCCGTCGACAAGCGCTGCCTCTTCATATTCCTTCGGAATCTCGTCCATGAAACCCTTCATCAGCCATACGGAGAAGGACAGGTTGAAGGCGGTGTAGAGAATGATCAGGCCCAGATGCGTGTCGTTGAGACCGACTGCCCGGTACATCAGGAACATCGGAATGGCGACCACCACCGCCGGCAACATGCGCGTCGACAGGATGAAGAAGAGCAGGTCCGCCTCCCCTTTCACCTTGAAGCGCGAGAAGCCATAGGCAGTGAATGTCCCCATGCCGACCGCCAACACCGTCGAGGTGATGGCGATGATGAGCGAGTTCAGGAAGCGGCTCGGATATCCCGACCATTGCACCTGGCCCTTGCCGTCGCGCACGATCTTCTCGCCGCCGTCGAACACGACGCGCTCCCACCACGGGGCGGCGGCATATTCTTCGGCCGACGGCGGGCTGCGCAACTGTGAGCGCTTTGTGAAAAGTTTGACGAAAGGCGAGATGGTCGGCTCGAACATCACGGTCGGCGGGATCGTCGTGGCCAGGTTGCGTGGCTTGAACGAGGTCGACACGATCCAGTAGATCGGCGCCAGGAAGATGATCGTCACCAAAAGGACGGCGACAATAGCGACCTTGTTGAGCGCCCGTTCACCCGAAGTCTGGACGGCCGCCATCTCAGCGCTCCTTAACTTTGTTGAGGTATTTCACATAGATGTTGGTGATCGCCAGCACCATGATCAGCACGATATAGGCAAGCGCGCAGGAGCGCCCCGTCTGCCATTCCTGGAAAGCCATCTTGTAGAGACGGATGGAAATCACCTCGGTGCTCGGCTGCGTCGACAGCACATAGGCAAGATCGAAAGTCTTGAAGGCTTCCATGGTGCGGAAGATGACCGCGATCATCAGGATCGGCGCGACCAGCGGCAGCGTGATGCGGAAGAAGGTATAGAACGGCCCGGCGCGGTCGATCGCGGCAGCTTCATAAAGATGCTTCGGCACCGCCGAAAGCCCGGCGAGCGACAACAGCATGACGAAGGGCGACCACATCCAGATGTCTGTGAACGCGACCGCGTAGAGCGCCATCTTCGGATCGCCCAGCCATTGGAATTTGCCGAGGTCGAGCACGTAGTTGATGACACCCCACGACGGATCGTAGAGCAGTTTCCAGAACAGGCCGACCACCGCCATCGAAAGCATCATCGGCAAGAGCAGCAATGTCGTGATCAGGCCCTTGAGCGGAATGGTGCGATTGAGCAGCATCGCCGTTCCAAAGCCGACGACAACCTGACCGAGGACCGAGACGATGACGTATTTCGCGGTCACCGCGAAATTGTTCCAGATATAAGGATCGCTGAGGAGCTCGCGATAGTTCTTCAGTCCGACGAAATTGGCCGGCGCATTGGTCGATGCGCGGAAGTCGGTGAAGGAATAGCCGAGCGAATAGATCAGCGGAAAGATGTTGAAGACGATCAGGAACACGATCGTCGGGATGATGAAAAGGTTGCGTATCGATATGTCGCTGAGGCCGCGAGAGGCGGCTCTGGAGGAGGTATTCAGCGGTGTGATCATTGTGGTCGCCAAGACCTGCTCCCATTCCTGAAAAAGAAAACGGAGGAGGCACGGGCCTCCTCCGCACTACATGTCGGTTATTGGCCGCGGCCGTATTTCTTGAACGTGGCGTCCCAATCCTTCGCCAGCGCATCCAGCATTTCCTTGGCCGTACCATCGCCGTTTACGATGTACGGATAGACACGCTGGTTGAGCTGCTGCAGCAGTTCCGCATATTCCGGCACCGCCCAGAAGTCCTTGACCTTGAACATCGTGTCGTAGAAGGCCTTGTTATAGGGCGTGGCGTTCTGGAACTCGGCCGATTCCAGCACGGCCTTGTTGCAGGTGTAGCCGCCGAGGGCCGCCCACTTCTTCTGCGTATCGTCCTGGATGAACCACTTCAGGAATTTCATCGCCTCTTCCTTGTTGTTGGAATAGGAGACGACGGAAATGCCCTGGCCGCCGAGCGCGGCGAACTGCTCGCCACCTGGACCTGCCGGGTTGGCGAAGAAGCCGGTGTTCTTGGCATGCGGGTTCGACGCCTCGTTGATCAACGAGGGGAAGAAGGCGAAGTAGTTCATGCTCATCGCCGCCAGGCCTTCGGTGATGGCCTGGTTGTTCTCGACGAAAAAGGCGTTGGTCCAGCCCGGAGGCGTGAAGCCGAACAGCTTGCGGTAGTTTTCTGCCGCGGCTACCGCCTTGTCCGAGTTGATGATGCCGTCGACCTTGTAGGTGCCGAAGTCGCCGAGCTCACCGCCATACGAGAACAGCGCGTTCTCGAAGCCCATCGCCAGGCCGTCATACTGGTTCTGGGTGTAGATGGCGATGCCGTAGCGGTTCTGGTCGGGTCTGTTGAAGAACTCCGCGATGTCGGTCATTTCCTTGAAGGTCTTGGGAACGGCAAGGTCGTAGCCATACTTGGCCTTGAACGCTTCCATTTCCTTCGGGTCCTCGAACCAGTCCTTGCGGTAGGCCCAGCCCACGGCGTCGCCCTCGGCGGGGATCGACCAGTATTTGCCGCTGTTGCCGGGATATTCGGAGTAGAACTTGACCGTCGCCGGAGCCATCTTGTCGAGAACCTGGTTCTCTTTGACGAAGTCGGTGAGGTCGACATAGTGACCGCCCTCGGAGGCGGCACCAAGCCATTGCGAGTCGCCGACGACCAGGTCATAGGCACTGCCCTTGGCGTTGAACTCGGTGAAGGCCTTGGTCTGGAAATCGGCCCACGGGGTGGTTTCCACCGTGATCTTGACGCCGGTTTGCTTCTCGTACTCGTTGCCGAGTTCCTGCAGATAGTTTGCGGGATCCCATTCAGCCCAGAAGATGGTGAGTGACTTTTCCTGCGCGTAAACGGACGTTCCGCAGGCAAGCGTTAAGCCGATACCAGCAAGTACGCTGGTCACTAACTTGCGCATAATGATTTCCTCCCTTGTGCGCGTTCTACCTTATCGTGCGAGCCGGCGACGTGGCCGGCCCTGGTAGTTCCTCCCGTGATCGCACCTTTCCGGTTTCGAGCCTCCTCGCCCCGCCGGAAAATGGATCGCAGCCCTCACTTTCGATCCGCTTTTCTGATCCAATCTGGTATTACCAATTTTGCATGCACGTCAAGCCCTTTCTTGTCAGCTTGACGTGGCCATTGCCATCGGATTCCGGCTTTATCTGCCTGTTTTACCAAGATTTTCCTACTCAGTGATATGATTGGGTATTGTCCGACACCCCACCCAACGGCTAAGATCGGTAGTGCGCATGCCAATCTGGTCGAACCAGTTAGGCCCTATTTCATGACTACCTTCGGATCGAGGCCGCCTCCTTCATCGACCGATTCCGCGACTGCCGCACGCACCAGCGCGCCTGCCGCCCACTGTGCGACCGACATCGTCCGGCGGCTGTCCAGCCCCCATATATCCTCGAGCCCGATCAGCACCTCGCAGCCGAAGATA
>NZ_RZQL01000131.1 GCF_003997935.1 Mesorhizobium sp. M7A.F.Ca.US.006.01.1.1 | reverse complement strand
AAAAAAAACCCCGCCTCTACGGCGGGTCGCTGGCGCAAGTCAGCACCATACCGAGAATCATAGCATAGCTGCCCTCAGCAGGTCAAGAAAAAATTCCTATCGAAGCTGGCCAGACGCGGCGGCGGCGTTCAGGTGGAGGACGCGTCCGCCGGCTTCTTCTCGGCGACCTCTTCCGCCGCGTCCTGCTTCTCGCGTGCCACGCGCTGCTTTTCCTGATCGCGCTCGATCAGCCGGGCAGCCCAGATGGAGACCTCGTAGAGAAGGATGGTCGGAATGGCGAGGCCGATCTGGCTCATCGGATCGGGCGGCGTCAGCACCGCCGCGACGACAAAGGCGATGACGATCGCCCATTTGCGCTTCTCGGCCAGCCCCTTGGACGACAGCATGCCGACGCGTGTCATCAGGCTGGTCACCACCGGCAGTTGGAACACCAGGCCGAAGGAGAAGATCAGCGTCATGATCAGGCTGAGATATTCCGACACTTTCGGCAGCAGCGAAATCTGCACCTGATCGTCGGTGCCGGCCTGCTGCATGGCGAGGAAGAACCACATCACCATCGGCGTGAAGAAGAAATAGACCAGCGACGCACCCATCAGGAACAGGATCGGCGACGCGATCAGGAACGGCAGGAAGGCGTTGCGCTCGTTCTTGTAGAGGCCAGGCGCGATGAATTTGTAGATCTGCGTGGCGATCAGCGGAAAAGCGATCACCATGCCGCCGAACATGGCGAGCTTGACCTGGGTGAAGAAGAATTCCTGCGGCGCCGTGTAGATCAGCTCGACCTTGTGCGGATCGAGCCCGGCCCACTGCGTCGCCCATTTGAACGGGACGACCAGAAGGTTGAACAGCTTCTTGGCGAAGAAGAAACAGACCAGGAAGGCAACGAAGAAGCCGCCCAGCGACCAGATCAGCCGCCGGCGCAGCTCTATCAGGTGCTCCATCAGCGGAGCCGACGATTTCTCGATCTCGTCCTTTTCGGTGTCCGAAACGCTCACTTGGCGGCTCCCGCCGTCTTCTTGGCCACCGGCTTCTTCGCCGCAGCAGGCTTCGGTTCGGCTTTCGCCGCCATCTTGGTCGCCACGGCCTTGGTCGCGATCACCTTGGCCGCGGCAGGCTTGGCGGCTTTGGGCGTTTCAGGCTTTGCCGCCGTCACTGGCTTCGCTTGCGCTTTGGGCGCAGGCGTGGCCTTCACGACGGCCGCTTTCGCCGGCGCAGGAGCCTTTGCGCCATTTGCCGAAGCCTTGGCCGGTGCTTTCGCAACCAGCGTCGCCTTTGCCGGCGCAGGCTTGGCTGCTTTCTTCGCCGCGGATGCCTTCGGCGACACGACAGGTGCCGTCGGCACGGATGATGTCACCACCGATTCGTCCGTCATTGCGGGGAAAACCGGCGCTGCTGGCGCTGCTTCCGGCCCGTTGACGCCCGGCATCGTCGTTGCACCGTTCTTCAACGGCTCGGCCGCCTGCGGGGTCGAAGCGGCAGGTGTTGCCGGATCCTCCGCAGGCTTCGGCTTCATCGCCGCATCGACGCCGGAGCGAACGTCGGCCGCGGCCTGTTCGAACGGATTGAGCTGCTTCCTGATCTCGGCCATCGGGCTGAGGCCCCTGAGCTCATCGACGGACTTCTTGACGTCGTCGAGCTCGGCTTCCTTCAGCGCCTCGTTGAACTGTTTCTGGAAATCGGACGCCATGGCGCGCAGCTTCGCGGTCGTGCGGCCGAAGGTGCGCAGCATATTGGGCAAATCCTTGGGTCCGACGACCACGATCATGACGATCGCGATAACCAGCATTTCGGTCCAGCCGACTTCAAACATGGCACTCTGTTCCGACTAGAACCTTGGGCTCAGCTCTTGCTGGCTTTTTCCTTCGCGGCCGCAACAGTCTCGTCGGCGCGATGTTCGACGGTGCGCTTGTCTTCAGCAACGTCGTCGTCGGCCATGCCCTTCTTGAAGCTCTTGATGCCCTTGGCCATGTCGCCCATCAGCTCGGGAATCTTGCCGCGGCCGAACACCAAAAGCACGATCACCAGCACGATCATCCAGTGCCAAATCGAAAATGAACCCATAGCAAATCTCTCTCGAATGTTTTCCCTGGCGATGATCTATGCGTTTTCGCGTTGGGATTCAAACACAACTGCGACAGAGTTTATGAAAGGGTGGCGGATGTCACGCATTTTCGACGCGGCGGCCCCGCTACGAATCCGCGCATCCTCGACAGATCGGCCGCCAATGCCAGTCAATCTTCCGTGACGCGCGGCGTCAGCAGGCCGAGTTCCTCGAGATCGATATCGGTCAGCGCATCCTCGTCGTCGGTCAATGCATCGGGATCGGCCGGCGGCTGCGGAATGGAGAAATTCGACGGCATGCGGCCCGAAAGCAGGCCGGCCCCCTTCAGTTCCTCCATGCCGGGAAGGTCACGGATCTCTTCCAGCGCGAAATGGTCGAGGAAGGTCTCCGTGGTGCCGTAGGTGACTGGACGTCCGGGCGTCTTGCGCCGGCCGCGCATGCGCACCCATTCCGTTTCCAGCAGTGTGTCGAGCGTGCCTTTCGAGGTTTCGACGCCGCGGATGTCCTCGATCTCGGCACGCGTCACCGGCTGGTGATAGGCGATGATCGCCAGCACTTCGAGAGCCGCGCGGGAGAGCTTCCTTTGCTGGACGGTATCCCTGCTCATCAGGAAAGCCAGGTCGCCGGCGGTGCGGAACGCCCAGGCGTCGCCGACCCGCACCAGATTGACGCCGCGGCGCGCATAGATCTGCTGCAGTTCGGCCATGGCCAGGGCGATGTTGATGCCATCTGGCAAGCGGGCCGCAAGCTGCTTTTCGCTGACGGGTTCGGCACTGGCGAACACGATCGCCTCGGCCATGCGCACGGCCTCGGCCAGATGCAGCCGCTCAGCCGGGTTGTGTAGCTGCTGCTCGGCCGTATCCTGGGAAAGCGACCCCTCTTCGGGTTCATCGCCGACCTTGAACGGGACAACCGAAGCGTTGGCGCGTTCGCTCATGATGCCACCTCGACTGCCTTGATTGCCGGCGTGCGGCCGCGCAGATAGATCGGCGCGAACGTCTGATCCTGCCGCACGTCCATCGTGCCGTCGCGCACCAGTTCCAGTGTTGCCGCGAAGGAACTGGCGATCGCCGTGCGCCGCTCCTCGGGGCTGGTCATGTATGCGATCAGAAAACTTTCCAGCGTCGTCCAGTCGCTCACGGCTCCGACCAGACGGGTCAGGATGTCGCGCGCGTCCTTGAGCGACCAGACACCGCGCCTGGCGATCGTCACATTGTTGATCGCCTGCTTCTGCCGCTGCTGGGCGTAGGCGGTCAAGAGATCGTAGAGCGAGGCCGAATAGGCGTTACGCTTTTCGACGATGACCATTTCCGGCATGCCGCGCGCGAACACATCGCGGCCGAGCCGGTTGCGGTTGACCAGACGCGCCGAGGCGTCGCGCATGGCTTCCAGTCGCTTCAGGCGAAACTGCAGCACCGCCGCCAGTTCCTCACCGCTTTCGCCCTCATCGCCGGGCTGCTTGGGGATCAGGAGCTTGGACTTGAGGAAGGCCAGCCACGCCGCCATCACCAGATAGTCGGCGGCAAGCTCGAGCCTGAGCGCCCTCGCCGTCTCGACAAAGGTCAGATATTGCTCGACCAGCGCCAGGATCGAAATGCGCGCCAGATCGACCTTCTGGGTGCGGGCAAGATGCAGCAGAAGATCGAGCGGACCTTCAAAGCCGGCCACGTCGACGACCAGCGACGGGTCGCCGGTGACGCGTGAATCGTCATTCTCGGCCCACAGACGGTCCATCGGTGCGGCCTTCGCGGCCTTGCTTTCCAATGTTTCCGCCACTGCCTGTCACTTTCCCTTTGCTATGCCACCGCATCGAAGTAGGTGGCGAATTCGGCACGTATTTCGGTTTCTTCAACCGTGTCACGGTTCTTTATATAGGTCAGCGCCCGCTTGGCGCGCTCCAGCGACGTGCCCTCAAGCCCCGTGGTGCGCGATGCGATGCCGGCCATCTCCTCGAAAACGCCGTTGCAGTGAAGGACCAGATCGCAGCCCGCCGCAAGGATAGAGGCCGCCTTTGTCGGGAAATCCCCAGAAAGTGCCTTCATCGAGGTGTCGTCGCTCATCAGCAATCCGTCAAAGCCGATTTCGCGCCGGATGATCTCGTCGATGACCTTGCCGGAGGTGGTCGCCGGATTGTTGGGGTCGATCGCGCTGTAGACGACATGGGCTGTCATCGCCATCGGCAGATGGCTAAGCTCCTTGAACGGGGCGAAATCATGCCGCTGCAGGTCGCTGAGCGATGCATTGACCACTGGCAGTTCGAAATGCGTGTCGGAAAAGGCACGCCCATGGCCCGGAATATGCTTCATGACCGGCAGCACGCCGCCCGACATCAGCCCTTCCGCGGCTGCGCGGCCGAGCTCGATCACCGGTCGCGGGTCCTTGCCGTAGGCACGCGCGCCGATGACATCGCTGGCGCCCTCGATCGGCACATCGAGCACCGGCAGGCAATCGGCTGTGATGCCGTAGCGCAGCAGGTCGAAGGCATGCAGCCGCGCCATCAGCCATGCCGCGCGGGCGCCGGCATCATGATCGTCGCGCCACAGCGCGCCCAGCGCGCCGCCGGCGGGATAGTTCGGCGCCAGCGGCGGTCGCAAGCGCTGCACACGGCCGCCTTCCTGATCGATGAACACCAGCGCGTCCGGACGCCCAATGCAGTCCCGCATCTCAGCGACCAGATCGCGGATCTGTTCGGTCTCACCAATGTTGCGCGCAAACAGGATGAAGGCCCACGGGCATTCATTGCGATAGAAATTGATTTCTTCGCGGGTGAGCGATTTCCCGGCACAGCCGAGGATCATGGATTTTGATTCGGTCATGTCGGCAGTTTAGGGCTTTGTGCGATCAAAGGGAATCGCCAGGGATTCATCCAGTGCAACGCCGGATCTGCTTTCCCCATGAAAAAAGCCGGCGCGGTGAACCGCGCCGGCTTTTAATTGGTTGGCTCCGGCTTTAGCGCGAGACGAAGCAGTTGCCGCCGGCGGCCTTGTAGCTGGTGCACAAATTGATCGCGTCATTGCGCGACTGGGCCGGAACACGCACGCGGTAGAACGTGCCTTTGCCGGCGATTTCGGCCTTGACGATGTTGGCGGTGCGCCCGGCAAGCACGCTGCCATAGCGGCGCTGCAGATCCTGATAGCTGGACTGGGCGCTTTCGACGGTCGGCTGCGAGGCGATCTGCATCGACCACGAGCCACCGCCGGCCGCGGTCGATGCCGGATCTATGGACGCAACCTGATCGGGCTTGACCTCGCCGACAACATCGACCGGCTGGTCGGACGGACGCTGTGGCGCGAGCGGAACCTTTGCCGGCGTGTTCGCCGATTGGGCCTCGGCTTTCGGCTTGGCGACCGGCTTGAGGGCCGGCTCGTCGTCCGCCTGGGCGGCGGCAGGCGCCACGGTGCCGGTCTGGTCCGCGTCGGCTTGCGCCGCCGGGGCAACATGCTGCGGCGCCGGGTCGACCGGCTCGGTAGCAGCCACTTGCGGAGTGGCGGGCGCCGCCGGATCTTCACGCGGCACCAGCGAACCGTCCGACTTGACCACCATGGTCCTCACCTTGCGCGGCGCAACGGCGACGACATCGGCATTTGTGCCCTTGTCGGCATCCTGCAGCACCTGCGCAATGCGGTCCTCGGACTTGGGCGCTGGCGCCGTATTGTCGGCCGAAGCGGCGCCGGCCATCGGCGCGGCGTTGCCGACATCGGTTCCAGCGCCGGCTGCATTCTGGTCCGGCGAAAGATCAATGGCGCGGGCCGGGTCCTTCGCCTGCACGTCCACCGGCTCTTCGGTGTTGGTGACCAGCTTTTCCTGGACCGGCTCGGCCGGCTTCGCGCCCCTGACCGCGTCGTAGACCTTGTTGTCCTGGTTGGGCACCACGGCGCCGCCCGGATTCTCCGGCTTCACCTTGATCGGCGCGTTGTCGGCCTTGACGATGACAGGCGCTTCGCTGCCGCCCTTGCCGCCAAAGGACAGCGCAAAGGCACCGAGACCACCCGCGACCGCGACCGCGCCGACAATCGCGGCGATGAACAGGCCGCGTCCGCGCGACGGCCTCGCGGCCTCACGCTCGCCGAGCCCCGGAACAGCCATAGCCTCGTCGAGTTCGGGATCGTAGTCGAGTTCATCAACGGTGAAATCGTCGGCTTGGGAAACCGGCTGGCTCCCTGGCAGACTGTCGAGGTCGA
This sequence comes from Mesorhizobium sp. M7A.F.Ca.US.006.01.1.1, assembly GCF_003997935.1. Lineage (GTDB taxonomy): Bacteria > Pseudomonadota > Alphaproteobacteria > Rhizobiales > Rhizobiaceae > Mesorhizobium. The sequence goes on along the minus strand of NZ_RZQL01000131.1, from coordinate 13,604 downwards.
AGCCAGAGGCGTCGGCATAACCCGTGGGCGCCGCCGCGCGGGCAGACATGTCCATCGGCCGCGCCGCATAGGTCCGCGCTTCCGGCTCATAGCCCAGCTTGATCCCATCATAGCCCGGCTTGACCCCGTCATAGCCCGGCTTGAAGCCAGAGGCATAAGAGTCATCATCGTAAGACGCGCCGGCCGCATTGTTTGCGGGAGCGACAGCGACCTCCACCGCGTTCATCTCGGAGAGAAGGCTGGAGAACTCGGCATCGAGATCGTCGTAGCCGGGCGACGCCGGCTGGTCTTCCTCGAAGTGCAGTTCGGGGATATCGAGATCGTCCGCCAGCGCCACGACACGCTCGGGCACATCGACCGTCTCGACATCGGGCATGTCTTCGTAACGCTCCGGCTGGCGCGATTGCGGCGCCGATGCCGGGGCAGCGGGAGCCACGGTCTCGACCGGGTCGGACGAACGATAGGACGTCATGGCGGCGACTGCCGGCGCTGCGGCCATGGATGCCATCGAAGCGGCCGGCTGAGCGCTGAACGCAGGCTGCGTGCTGAATGACGGCTGCTGCGGGACCGGTGTCACGCGGCTCCATGAACGCGTCGGCTCTGTCGGTTGGGAACGCTCCGCAAGCCAATCGAGAGAATCCGCCGAATTGTCCCGGGGAGCGGCTTCGTCACGCGGATCAAGGCCCTGGGCCAAAGCCGCGTCCAACGCATCGTCGTCGAAATCGACATCGCCAATGGTATCCGAGTTCGGATCCTGGAGTTCATCAAGCATAAGATCGTCAATATCCGCGTCGGCCGCCTGGGCCGTGCCAACATGTCGATTCTGCTCAGGCGTGGTTTCGTCAAGATCCCAGTCGAGGTCGCCGACAAGGTCGGCCGGTTCCTCGGCAGGCTCGGCAACAGGCGGCGGGGCAGCGACAGCCGGCTGAGCCGTCACAGGCTCGCTGGCCACCGGCGCCGTGCGGGAAGTCATGGCGCCCAGCAGCGCATTCAACTCGTCTTCCAGGCTCCGTTCGTCCGCAATCGGGGTGTGCACCGCCGGCGCGACATTGGCTTCTGGCGCCGCCGGCTGGATCGTAGCGGCGGCAACCTCGGCGACCGGCTCTTCGACCGCTTCGGCGAACGTATCGTCGAAGTTCAGGTCGAAGGCATCGTCCGACAGGTCTTCAGGGCTGGAAATCTCGCCCTTCGCGTCAGCGATATCGACAAGTGCATCATGCGTTTGCGGCTCGTCGAAGGCGACCGGCTCATCCGCGCGAACGTCGAAATCCATATCGACATCAGCCATGGCATCGTCGAAATGGCCAGCAAAGCTCTCGTCGGAGATTGCCTGGCCGTCAAGCGCCGCCGCCTGCTCCGGCACGGCATGTTCGACGCGATCCGCGGCCATGAATGACTGTTCCGCCGCCGAATGGTCGTCGAGCATCAGCTCGTCTTCAAGCGACATTGCCACCGCATCGTCGAATTCGTCATCGGAGGCAACCGGCTCGACAGAAGCGGGCGTATCGGCAACGCTGTACAGGGCCTCTTCGGATTCCTCATCGATCCGAAGGTCCTGGTCGAGTGAGGCGGCAAGCTCGTCCGCCATCGACTGATCGTCCTCGAAGGGGGACACGTCCTCGAGCGAACCGGCGACGGCATCGCCAAAATCAGACGCGAAAGCGGGCCCGACGGACGGCGCGGCTTCAGCGGCGACCGCATGGCTGGCGCCGGCGACGTGGTCGTCGATCTCAGCCATGTCCAGTTGGAAATCGTCGTCGAGCGACACCGAAAGCTCGTCGTCCATCGCGCTGGCTTCAGCCGCTTCGAATGCCGGCTCATGCACGAAAGTCGGCTCATGAGCCTGGACAACCGGAGCGGCGTCGCTGTCGTCAGCGCCGAACTCGCCCATCATTTCTTTCTCGAGATCGATATCGAAATCGCCCTCTTCGAGCCCGTGATCGGCGGCTGGGGCCTGCGGCTGGGCGGGCGATTGCGGCCTGACCGGCTGGCGCGGGTCGAATCCCATGATCCTGGTCAGTTCCGCGAACGGATCATCGTCAGCGATGTCGTTGTTGTCGGCTATTCTCAGCTGGGTTCTGTCTGCCATTATTGTTCCCGAACTCGCACTCATTCGGACGCCATGGACGTCGCGTAGGGTTGGCCCTTACCAGCGCAATGTGGGCAAAAGGTGACAGGTTATTTAGTCAAACCTAACGCATTTCGGTGGGCGCGGCGGCCCCGATCAACGTCAGGCCGGACGTCAAAACGTCCGAAACAGCCTGCACCAGCCCTAGTCTGGCATGCGTCAATTGTCGGTCGTTAACCTTAACAAAACGTAAGTCCGGATTATCCGTGCCACGGTTCCAGTGTCCGTGGAAGCTGGAGGCCAGGTCATAGAGGTAAAATGCCAGCCGATGCGGCTCGAGCGCTAGGGCGGCGGACTCGATCAGCCGCGGGTATTCGGCAAGCTTGCGGATCAGGCCGATCTCGCCCTCGTCGGTCAGCAAAGCCCCGGCGGACGCCAGGCTGTTGCGGTCGAAATTGGCTTCGCCCAGTTGTTCGCTCGCCTGCCGGAACACCGAATGACAGCGCGCCGAGGCGTACTGGACATAGAACACCGGATTGTCCTTGGACTGCTCGGTCACCTTGGCAAAGTCGAAATCCAGCGGCGCGTCGTTCTTGCGGTAGAGCATCATGAAGCGGATCGCGTCGCGGCCCACCTCCTCCACCACTTCGCGCAACGTCACGAAATCGCCCGACCGCTTCGACATGCGCACCGGCTCGCCCTCGCGAAACAGCTTGACCAGATTGCACAGCAGCACAGTGAGCTTCACCTCGTCGCCGGCAATCGCCCGCGCCAGGGCTTCCAGCCGTTTGACATAGCCGCCGTGGTCGGCGCCGAGCACGTAGATCAGGTCGACGAAGCCGCGATCGACCTTGTCCTTGAGGTAGGCGACGTCGGCGGCGAAATAGGTGAACGAACCATCGGACTTGACCAGCGCCCGGTCCATGTCGTCGCCGACCGCGGTCGAGCGGAACAGCGTCTGCTCGCGGTCCTCCCAATCGTCGGGTTTCTCGCCCTTGGGCGGCGGCAGCTTGCCCTTGTAGATATGGCCCTTCAGCGTCAGATCATTGATCGCGGAGCGGATCTTCCTGGCATTGTCGGCGTGCAGCGTGCGCTCGGAGAAGAACACGTCGTGATGCACGTTGAGCATCGCCAGATCCTCGCGGATTATCGCCATCATCGCATCGATGGTGCGATCCTTGACGATGGCGAGCGCCTCGTCATCGGGCATCTGCAGAAGCGAGCGGCCGAATTCCGTGACCAGCGCCTGGCCGACAGGCACCAAGTAATCGCCGGGATAGAGACCGGCAGGTATTTCGCCGATATCGTCGCCCAGCGCTTCGCGGTAGCGCAGGAATGCGGAACGGCCGAGCACGTCGATCTGCGAGCCGGCGTCGTTGATGACGTATTCCTTGGTCACGTCGTAGCCGGCAAAGGCCATCAGATTGGCAAGCGCGTCACCGACAACAGCACCCCGGCAGTGGCCGACATGCATCGGCCCGGTCGGATTGGCCGAGACATATTCGACATTGGTCTTCCTGCCGCCGCCAACCGTCGAGCGGCCATAGTTGCGGCCCTCGCCGAGCAGTGCGATCAGATGTGTCTGCCAGAAGCCGTCCTTCAGCCTGAGATTGACGAAACCGGGGCCAGCCACCTCTGTGGCCGCGACATCCTTGTCGTCGCGCAGCGCCTGCGCCAGCCTTTCGGCCAGCGCGCGCGGGTTCTGGCCGGTCGGCTTGGCCAGCACCATGGCCGCATTGGTCGCCAGGTCGCCATGGCTGGCGTCGCGCGGCGGCTCAACGGCAATGCGCGACAGGTCAAGCGAAACGCCGTCTTTGTCTTTCAGATCAAGCGCTTCGACGGCTTTTATGATTCGCGCGGTGAAATCGGCGAAGATGTTCATTTGTGTGACTCTGGGGTCTGGCTCTGGCGGCTTTGCAGCGAATCCGGCTCGTTGGCCGGCAAAATCGAGCCCGCCCTAGCTCAATTCAGGCGTATGGTCAAACAAACGCCGGTGCTCCTTGAGCGCGTAGGTGTCGGTCATACCCGCCAGGAAGTCGGCGACGCTGCGCGCCTTGATGCGATCATCGGCCCGATCCAGCCCCTCGCGCCAGCCATCCGGCATGGCGCGCGGATCGGCGAAATAGGCGTCGAACAGATCCTTGACGATCTGCTCGGCATCCGCGCGCACCCGCATAACCTCCGCGTGCCGGTAGAGGTGCTTGTACAGGAAGGCCTTCAGTTCTTTCTCCAAGGCAGCCATTTCGGCCGAGAAAACCACCATCGTCTCGCCAGCCGCCCTCACTGCATCGGCGCTCCGCGGCCTGATGCGATCGAGATTGGCGGTCGTCGACTTGATCACGTCCTCGACCATGGCGGTTATCTGCCGCCGCATCAACTCGTGGCCGGTGCGAACATCATCGAGGGCCGGATAGCGTTCGCGCACGGCTTTCAGGATCGTTCCCGGCAGCGAAACCGTCTCCAGCATGTCCAGCGTCAGCAGTCCTGCCCTCAAACCGTCATCGATGTCGTGCGTGTTGTAGGCGATATCGTCGGCGATCGCCGCGCATTGCGCCTCGATGCCGGCGAACCGGTCGAGTTCGAGGTCGTGCAGCTCGGAATAATCACGGATCGCCTGCGGCACCGGCCCTTTCAGGCCCTTGCCGTTGGCGTCCGTCAGCGGTCCATTGTGCTTGACCAGGCCTTCCAGGGTTTCCCAGGTCAGGTTGAGCCCGTCGAATTCGGCGTAGCGCGCCTCCAGCCTTGTCACGATGCGCAGCGATTGCGCGTTGTGGTCGAAGCCGCCCCAGGCGGTCATCTTCTCGTTCAGCGCGTCCTCGCCGGTGTGGCCGAAGGGCGTGTGGCCGAAATCATGCACCAGCGCCACCGCCTCGGCCAGATCCTCGTCGCCGCGCAACGCCCGTGCCAGGGCGCGCGCGATCTGCGCCACTTCGATCGAATGGGTCAGGCGGGTGCGATAGTGGTCGCCTTCATGGGCGATGAAGACCTGCGTCTTGTGCTTCAGCCGGCGGAAGGCCGTCGAATGGATGATGCGGTCACGGTCACGCTGGAACGGCGTGCGGGTCGGGCTTTCCACCTCGTCGAACAGCCGTCCGCGCGAGTTTGCCGGATCGCAGGCATAGGCGGCGCGTGGCCGATACCCGAATCCGATGTCGCCCAACTCATTGGTCATGGCTGATGCTGCCGCGTTTGACTTAGCCAGGTTGACTTGGCCCCTCGCGCTTCATACCTATCATGTGAAACCGAAAGCAAGGTGACGCCCATGGGCGCTGATGCCAAGACTGCCATGAAAGTCGATATGACCGAGGCCGCCGCCAAGCGGATCGCCAGGATTGTCTCGAACGAGGCCGGCAAGACGGCGCTGCGCGTTTCGGTCGAAGGCGGCGGCTGCTCGGGCTTCTCCTACAAGTTCGATCTGGTCGATACGCGCAACGACGACGACGTCGCCATCGAGAAGGACGGCGCCACCGTGCTGATCGATGACCTGTCGCTGGTCTACATGGGCGGCTCAGTGATCGATTTCGTCGACGACCTGATGGGCCAGTCGTTCCAGATCCGCAATCCGAACGCCGTCGCCTCCTGCGGCTGCGGCACGAGTTTCTCCATATAGAATGCCTGCTATCGGTGCGGTCCGTCAGATCGCGCTGTCGGCTGGCCGCGACCTTGACGTGACGCTGGCTTTCTGGCGCGACGTACTCGGCATGGCCGTCCATGCACGCTTCGATCCGCCGGGCATCGCCTTCATCATGGCCGCAGAAACCAGGCTGCTGTTCACCGACGGTGTACCGGCCGGAATCGTCTATCTCGACATATCGGGCCTCGATGACTTCCATGCCTCTGCGGTCGCGGCAGACGTGCCCTTCACCGCGCCGCCGATGCTTGTCCATCGCGACACGGAGGGCCAGTTCGGTCCAGCGGGGGAAAGCGAATGGATGGCCTTCCTAAAGGACCCGGCTGGCAATACGATTGGGCTCGTCGAACGCCATCCGCCGCAAGAGCCCACCTGAACAGCATCGAGACCATCATGAAAATCGTCACCTGGAACATCAACGGTGTCCGCGCCCGTATCGGCAACCTGACCCATTGGCTGACCGAGAGCGCACCCGACATCGTCTGCCTGCAGGAGATCAAGACGGTCGACGAGCAGTTCCCGCGCGCCGAGATCGAGGCGCTTGGCTACAATGTCGAAACCCATGGCCAAAAGGGTTTCAACGGCGTGGCCCTGTTGTCGAAGCTGCGCTTCGACGAAGTTATCCGGGGCCTGCCCGGTGACGATGCCGATGAACAGGCGCGTTTCATCGAAGGCGTTTTCTCGACCGACAAGGGCGCCTTGCGCGTCGCCTCGCTCTATCTGCCGAACGGCAATCCGATCGATGACGAGAAGAAGTTTCCTTACAAGCTGTCCTGGATGGCGCGGCTGGAGCGCTGGGCCGAAGAACGGCTGAGGCTGGAGGAGGCTCTGGTGCTCGCCGGCGACTACAACGTGATTCCCGAGCGGATCGACGCGCGGTTTCCGGAGAACTGGTTGGGCGACGCCCTGTTCCAGCCGCAGACGCGACAAGCCTTCCGCCGTTTGCTCAACCTTGGTTTCACCGAGGCGGTGCGCGCGGTCACCGACGCGCACGACACCTACACGTTCTGGGACTATCAGGCCGGCGCCTGGCAGAAGAACAACGGCATCCGCATCGACCACCTGCTCTTGTCGCCGGAAGCCGCCAACCGATTTTCTTCCGCCTCGATCGAAAAGCACGTGCGCGCCTGGGAAAAACCGTCCGATCACGTCCCGGTGGCGATCGATCTCGCGCTTCAGCCGGCCTGAGAGAACCCTCGCCGGGCCCGTTTGCGCTGGACCTCATATAGCCACATTCCGGCGCTTGATGGGAGATCAGCATGGCGGCTGGGGTTCCCATGACCATTCGATTTTCTCTTTGTCCGATCGGCCTGGCATTTGCCATGGCCGCTCCTGCGGCGGCATTTGCCGACCAGGAATGCCTGGCCAATGGAAAATCCTACCAGCTTGGCCAGGTCGCCTGCCTGACGGTTGCCGACCGGAGCCATCTTGCCCGCTGCGACATGGTGCTCAACAACACCTCGTGGACGAAGATCGGGGATAGCTGCCCGGAAAACACGCTGGCGCCACACCCCCATGTCACGCCGATCTCGACGCCGGCGCCCAGCATGGTGCCGACGGAGCCTATCGCGAACTAAGCCAATCTCCTCCCTCGTGGGAAGATCGGCAGTTCAGCCGCCAGCAAAACTACTGATCCGCGTTGTTGCCCTTGGTGAGGATATCATCGGCCAGCGAGATGGCGGTGCGGCGGTCGGCCTCGCCGGCGGTGGCAAATGCCTCTTCCTGCATGCCGCGGATCCAGGGCTGGTCAGCCGGCGAAGCGCGTTCGAGCGCTGCCGTCATCATCGCCAGGCCGCGAACGATCTTGCCGCTCTGGAACAACAAATGGCCCAGTGTCGCCTGTGCGCCGGCATGGCCTTTCTCGGCGGCGAGCTGGAACCAGCGCCCGGCCTGCTTGACACTGGCCTTCACGCCGCCCTCGCCCTTCAGGAACATCTGCCCCATCTCGAACTGCGCGTTCGGATTGCGGTAGTTGGCGGCGGCGCGCATGTAATATTCCTGGGCCGCCACCTCGTTCTCGGTGACCGGGCTGCCGGGAATGCCCGTGCGCAAATAGTCGCCAAGCGCCACCAGCGCGTCGGAGACATAGCTTTCCTCAGGCGAGCCGGGCTCGACGTCCTGGTCGACGATCTCGGAGAAGAACTTGAACGCCTCATAGTCGTCGCGCGCCACGCCGTCGCCCTCGGCATACATGCGGGCAAGCTTCCAGGTGGCGCCGATCTGGCCGTTTTCGGCGGCGTATTTGTAGGCCTCGGCAGCCTGTTCCTTGTGGCCGTTCTTGTAGGCGGAGAAGCCGAACTGAAAGACCGCCCAGGGGCTCGATTGCGGCTTCACCCCGGTCTTGTCGTCGAACACCTTGTCGTCGAAGGCCATGGCCTGGCCGACGGCGCCAAAGGTCGCGCCAAAAGTGGCGGCCACGACCAGTGCCGAAAAGACAGACGACCTCAACAACTCTGGTGTTGACTTCAACAACTCAGATGTCCGCATAACAGTGTGTTTCTTTCGCACCGCCCGGATGGGTCACCGCGCCATCGCGCGCCGGCCCCACCGTCTGTGCATATTTCCATATCGCGCCCGACTGATAATCGGTCGCGCGCGCCTTCCATGTCTTTGCCCTCGCCGCCAGTTCGCTATCGGACAACGCCACGTCGATCGTGCCGTTCACCGCGTCGATCGAGATCACGTCACCATCCCTGAGCAATCCGATCGGGCCGCCCACGGCTGCTTCGGGTCCGACATGGCCGATGCAGAAACCGCGCGTCGCGCCCGAGAAGCGCCCGTCGGTGATCAGCGCCACCTTGCCGCCCATGCCCTGGCCGTAGAGTGCTGCCGTCGTCGACAGCATCTCGCGCATGCCGGGGCCGCCGCGCGGTCCTTCGTAGCGAATGACGAGAACTTCGCCCTCCCTGTAATTGCGCTGCGTCACCGCCTCGAAACATTCCTCTTCCGAATCGAAGCAGCGTGCCGGGCCGGAGAACTTCAACTCCGCCATGCCCGCGACCTTCACGATCGCGCCTTCGGGGGCAAGGTTACCCTTCAAGCCCACGACACCGCCGGTTTGGGTAATGGGTGTGTTGGCCGGGCGGACCACATCCTGATGCTCATTCCAGACAACGTGCTGCATGTTTTCGGCCAAAGTGCGGCCAGTCACGGTCATGCAGTCGCCATGCAGATAGCCGTGGTCGAGCAGCGTCTTCATCAGCAGCGGAATACCGCCGGCCTCGAACATGTCCTTGGCGACATATTTGCCGCCCGGCTTGAGGTCGGCGATGTAAGGCGTCTTCTCGAATATCTTGGCCACGTCGAACAGGTCGAACTTGATGCCGGCCTCGTGCGCGATCGCCGGCAGATGCAGTGCCGCGTTGGTCGAACCGCCGGTGGCCGAGACCACGGTCGCCGCATTCTCCAGCGCCTTCAGCGTGACGATGTCGCGCGGCCGGATATTCTTCGCTATCAGCTCCATGATCTTTTCGCCCGAGGCGAAATTGAACCGGTCGCGCATTTCGTAAGGGGCAGGCGCGCCGCAGGAATAGGGCAGCGCCAGGCCGATCGCCTCGGCGACGGTGGCCATGGTGTTGGCGGTGAACTGGGCGCCGCAGGAGCCGGCCGACGGGCAGGCCGCCTGCTCGATTTCGAGAAGTTCGGCATCGTCGATGGTGCCTACCGAATGCTGGCCAACCGCCTCGAACACATCCTGCACGGTGATCTGGCGGCCGCGATAGCTGCCGGGCAGGATCGAACCGCCATAGATAAAGATCGACGGCACGTTGAGCCGCACCATGGCCATCATCATGCCGGGCAGCGACTTGTCGCAGCCGGCGAGCCCGACCAGCGCATCGTAGCAATGGCCGCGCATGGTGAGTTCGACCGAATCGGCGATGACCTCGCGCGACACCAGCGACGACTTCATGCCCTGGTGACCCATGGCGATGCCATCGGTGACGGTGATGGTGCAGAATTCGCGCGGCGTGCCGCTGGCGGCAGCGACCCCCTTCTTGACCACCTGCGCCTGGCGCATCAGCGAGATGTTGCAGGGCGCCGCCTCGTTCCAGCAGGAGGCGACCCCGACCAGCGGCTGCGCAATCTCGACCGCCGACAAACCCATTGCATAGAGATAGGAACGGTGCGGCGCACGCGCCGGACCGACGGTCACATGGCGGCTAGGGAGCTTAGCCTTGGAGATGACTTTGGCGTCCATACTCTTCCTTGCCCCATCTTCCCTGCAAACGGGGCGGAGCGGCCTGCCCCCTCGCCGAGCCTTTTGGCGCGTGTCCCGAGACAAGATCGAGGTGCGCCGGGTTTATGGCGGGAAATGGGCAATTTCCTCAGCCCGACTTCCAGCGCAGGGGTTGTTCAGAAAGTGTTGCCAAAACGTCACAATAGCAGGAGGCGGCAACAGCGCGGCTTATGTGCACGCGGCCTATATGAATGGCGCACGGGCAAGAGCCGCCCAAATGAAAAAAGGCCGGGTATTGCCCGGCCTTTTTGTAAAATTCTCAACAGGTTAGAACTTGATCTTGATACCGCCGGAAAATGCCGTGACCAGATCGTTGCCAAAATCGTAGCTGGCATCCTCGCCTGCGACATAGCCGTTCTCACCCGCCAACTCCCCCGAATGGCCGCTGGTCAGCACACCGAGCGCCCCTGCCAGACGAACCTCGATATTCGGCGTGGGCGTATAGGCAACGCCGCCACCCAGCGTCCAGGTATCAGTCTGTGCACCATAGCCATGCGACGTGCCACGATCCCAGGAAAGCTGGCCAGCGGCACTCCACTGATCGTTGAACTTGTGGCCGACACCACCTGAAACGGTCCAGCCATCGCGGTACATCAGGTCGAGCGAGGTCACAGCAACCTGAGAACCCGTGACGCATGACGATGCCGGAAAGCCCACTGGGCAGATCGGGACGCTTTGCAGCAAACTCCAGTTGACCCACTTGATCGAGCCGAAAGCGAGCCAGCCGGGCGCGATGCCTGACTGCAGCTTCAACTCCACCGAGTCCGGCATGTACTCCGTCGCACCGAAGATTGGTGTAATTTGCCCGCCGATACTGGTGAGATCCAGCGTTCCCGAGATATTGTCGAGCTTGACTTTCGAATTGTAGACGAGGCTCGCGCGCAACGCGATGTCGGGGATTTCGTAGGCGACGCCGGCTCGCCAACCCCAGCCGTTGGCCTCCAGGTCGACGCGGCCGATCGGTGACGGCCCAAATGGATTGAAACCCACCAAGCTTTCCTTGAAGCCTGAAATTTCCTGATAGAACAGGCCGCCGATAAAACGGAGCTGGCCCTTGCCGACATCGAACTTGTAGGAGCAGGTGCCGGCGTAGTTGTTGCTCTTGATATCCGTTTCGACGTTGGAAAACGCGCCGTTCCACGACGCCCCGGGGGCTGTGTGGGCGCCCCATGGCTGTGAATAGTCAACCATGCAGTCGACGCCCTGCACAACCTGGACCTTGGCTCCGATGCGCGGAACCCAATAGCCCTCGGCGCCATCGGCCGTGGAATTAAGGAAATTAAAGCCGGCTGGCCCAGTTGCATTCTTGTACTTGCGATCCGGCATGACATAGGTCGCTTCAGCTTCCGTAACGAACGGCGCCGGATCAAACAGCAAATCGATATCGTAGCCGCCGCGCTCCAGGCCGCCGGCATGTGCCGGGTTCATCGCCGTCCCGATCAAAGCCAGCGAAAAGCAGCCCGCCCCCAGCAGCGCTTTCAGTCGCAGAATAGTCATGAAATGTCCTCCCCGAATTCGAGTGCATCAAGCTAGAACCAATTCAGGTTAACGGCGCAACAACGAATTCAAAGGCGTACATGTACACATTCGCCGGGCGCATTTTCGAGGAAATGCAACCGGGTGCGGCAAGGCCGAAAAACGGTCCGTGATGGTGGATATGCTTCCAAAAAACAGAGGAAACCTATCCAAAAAGGCTCGAAAACAGCGTTTTTCAAGGTTCGGGAGCCCCATTGTTACATTATGGCAACAATGGGGCCAAAACTTCCGTTTACGTCAACATTAACGCAGCGGCATGTTGATTTTCGAGGCGGAAAACCAGCGTTTTAGAGAGCACTAAACTCTCGCGAATCTACCCTCAACCTGCATCGCGAACCCTGGCCAGAGCGACCGACAGCTTGTCCTGCGCATCGCGGTATTCGGCGAGCTTTTCACGCTCGGCATCGACGATCTCGGCCGGCGCGCTGGCGACGAACCTTTCGTTCGACAGCTTCTTGTGCAGGCGCGCGATCTCCTCGGTCACCTTGGCCAGTTCCTTCTGCAGCCGTGCGGCCTCGGCGGCAAGGTCGATCAGGCTGCCAAGCGGCAGGCAGATCGTCGCCTCGTTGAGCACGATCTGCGCCGACCCCTTGGGCGCGACCTCGGCAAGCGAGATGTCACCGACCCGCGCCAGCCGCTTGATTGCCGATTCTTCGCGGACAAGCCGTTCGCGTGTCACAGCGTTGGCGCCGACCACGACGAGCGGTGCAATGGCTGCCGGCGGCACGTTCATTTCCGAGCGCACCGAGCGGATGCCGGAGACGAGGTCGACCAGCCAATTGATGTCGGCGGCAGCCTCGGCGTCTTCGAAGTCCGGCGAGGGCCACGCGGCATGGCACAGCAGCGAGGGGCGTTGCTTGCCTTCGCCGGCGGTCTGCGCCCACAATTCCTCGGTCATGAACGGCATCATCGGATGCAGCAGCTTGTAGATCTCGTCGAGCACGAAGGCCACGCAGGCTCGGCTTTCGGCCTTGGCCGCCTCGTCGGTGCCCATGAACACCGGTTTCAGCAGTTCCAGGTACCAGTCGCAGAACAGGTTCCAGACGAAGCGGTAGGCAGCGCCCGCCGCCTCGTTGAAGCGGTATGAGGTGATGCCGTCGGTGATCTCGCGCGCCGCCCGCGTCAGCTCGGTCAGGATCCAGCGGTTGACCGCCAGCTTGGCGTCGTTCAGCCAGAAATCGTCATTGCGCGCGACCTCGTTCATTTCGGCGAAGCGCGTGGCGTTCCACAGCTTGGTGCCGAAATTGCGATAGCCGGCGATGCGTGCCGGATCGAGCTTCACGTCGCGGCCCTGCGCCGCCATCACCGTCAGCGTGAAGCGCAGCGCATCGGCGCCATATTCGTCGATGAGGTCGAGCGGATCGATGACGTTGCCTTTCGACTTCGACATCTTCTGCCCGTTCTTGTCACGCACCAGCGCATGCACATAGACGGTGTGGAACGGCTCCTCGTCCATGAAGTGCAGGCCCATCATCATCATGCGGGCGACCCAGAAGAAGATGATGTCGAAGCCGGTCACCAGCACGTCGGTCTGGTAGTAGGTCTTCAGCTCGGGCGTCTCATCGGGCCAACCCAGCGTCGAAAACGGCCACAGCGCCGACGAGAACCAGGTGTCCAGCACATCCTCGTCACGGGTCAGTATCTCGCCCGGCTTGAAGTTCTCCAGCTTGTCCTCGACCCAGGCCTTCCATGGGCCTTCCAGCGCCAGATAGAATTCGATCGCGGCGCTCAGCGCCTCTTCCTCGGTCTTCTCGACGAAGACGCGCCCGTCCGGCCCGTACCAGGCCGGAATCTGATGACCCCACCAGAGCTGGCGCGAGATGCACCAGGGCTGGATGTTCTCCATCCAGTCGAAATAGGTCTTTTCCCAGTTCTTCGGCACGAAGTTCGTGCGTCCTTCGCGCACCGATGCGATCGCCGGCTTGGCCAGTTCCGCCGCGTTGGCATACCACTGCTCGGTCAGGAACGGCTCGATCGGCACGCCGCCGCGATCGCCATGCGGCACGGCGTGGCGATGCGGCTCGACCTTTTCGAGGAAGCCGCCTTCTTCCATCAGCTCGACGATTTTCTTGCGCGCGACGAAGCGATCGAGACCGTCGAGTTCGTCCCAGACAAGCTGGCGCTCCGACGTC
>NZ_RZQL01000012.1 GCF_003997935.1 Mesorhizobium sp. M7A.F.Ca.US.006.01.1.1 | reverse complement strand
GTACTACAACAGCCTGAGATTGCAGGCGACGGCCGATGCAGCCGCCTATGCCGGAGCGCTCGAACAGATCTGGGGTTCCGACAAGCCGGCCATCGTCGCGGCCGCGACCCAGTCGGCAGTGTCGAACGGGCTGGGCTCGGGCACGATCGTCGTCAATACGCCGCCGGCGTCCGGACCGAATACGGCGAAAAAAGCGGTCGAGGTGATCGTCAGCCAGAAGCTCGACCGGATGTTCACCCTGATCTTCACACAGGAAAAGGTTCCCGAACAGGCGAGGGCGGTGGCCGTCATTACCGATGCCTCGAGTGCCTGCGTGCTCGCGCTCGATCCGTCCGCGTCGCAGGCGGTGCTGTTTTCCGGCAGCACCAGCGTTAAGCTGACCGGCTGCTCGGTCATGTCCAATTCCATCGCTTCCGATGCCGTCAAGCTTCAGGGCTCGGCGGGTCTCCAGGCCAAATGCGTGATCTCGGCGGGCGGCGTCTCTCTCAGCAATCCCGTCACCACCGTCTGCGCCGCCCCGATCACCCAGGCGCTGCCTGCCGCCGATCCATTTGCCGGCTTGCCGGCTCCGACGGCCTCGACCCCCTGCCAGAACGACAACAAGACAACGCTCGGTCCAGGCACCTATTGCAGCGGCATGAACCTGAAGGGCAATGTCTCGCTTTCGCCCGGCGTCTATGTCGTCCAGGGCAGTTTCAGAATAAACGCCAACGCCGCCATCACCGGCAGCGGGGTGACCATCTTCATGTCGGGCAGTTCGACAGTCAGCATGAATGGCAATGCCTCCGTGCAGCTCAGCGCGCCGACTTCGGGCAGCTATTCAGGCGTTCTGTTCTATGGCGACAGGACCGGTAACAGCGCATCCAGCACATTCAACGGCACCGCGGACTCGCTTTTGACCGGAGCCATCTACTTCCCCAAGCAGCAAGTGAACTATCTTGGCAACTTCTCGGGCAATGGCGGCTGCACCCGGGTCGTCGCCGATACGATCCAATGGTCCGGCAACTCAACCATCAATCAGGATTGCTCAAGCCTCGGAATAGACGACATTCCGGCCGCGCCGTCCGTGGCGCTGGTCGAGTAGCTCGTGGGGCGCCGATCGATGCCCATCCTTGGCGATGATGCGGGCGTTGCGGCGGTCGAGTTCGCGATGGTGCTGCCCATTCTGTGCCTGGTGCTGCTTGGTATTCTGGACGGCTGGTCCTACGTAACGAGTTCACTGTCGATGCGCGCCGGTGTGAAGACCGCCGCGAACCTGGTCATGAGCGGATCGACCGATGATGCGGCGACCCAGGCCCTTGCCATTGCGAGTTGGGAAAATCGGCCGGAAGACGGCCAGGTCACGCTAAGCCACATCCGTATGTGCGGGACAACCGTGGTCGACGCTTCCACCATGTGCAGTGGGCCGAAGGTGCCAGCGGTCTATGTCCAGATACAGGCATCGGGCACCTGGGTGCCGCCAATTGCCTTCGGCGCCTTTGCCACTTCCACCGTCATCGGTCACCAGGAGACGATCCGTGTCCGCTAGAGTAAGCGCGTTCCGGCGGGATGGATCGGGCGGGGCGGGGCTGGAGTTCGCGCTGATCGCGCCCTTCCTTGTCATGCTGCTGTTCGGAATATTCGCCTTTGGCTGGTCGATGCACTCGGTCTCCAGTGTTCGCTATACGCTGGAGACGTCAGCGCGCTCGCTGCAGCTTAAGAACACGCTGACCCAGGCCGACATTCAATCGATCGCCACGCAGAAATTGCAGGCCTTGGGGTTCAAGGACGTGAACGTCACGATCGCCATCGACCCGGTGAGCGGCGGCTTCCGCATGGCGCATCTGACCGCCGCCTATGCTTTCGTCATCGACTTCCCCTATTTCAGTTCCTTCCCCATCAACTACGCGACAACCGTTACCGTGCCGCTGCTTGGCGGCGGCTAGGCTGTGGCCTGATAGCCTCGCGCGCCGGGCTCTGCTCACTTGTACGCTTTGAGCGTGATCAGACCACCGAGAATGGCTATAGCCATCAGGATCAGCGCCCACGACACGATGTTGTGTGACAGACGCCTCCGGCGACCGCGCAGGGCCCGGTCTCGCCAGCGTTTGGCCTGATCAGCCCCTGTGTTTTGTTGATCCACGTCCCTCTCCCACGAGCAGAATGCGACTCATGCCGGCTGGTGTCCAGATGGCATCGGTTTTAGCGGTCCGCGATGCAAGCTCGGCACTCGGCCTGCTTTTGATGGGCATGGGGCTGGATTATATATTCATTAATGCTAATATTAAGGTGACGTTACGTCATGTCCGACGATCTGTCGGATGCAATGTGGGGGTTCCAATGAGAGTAGCTATATTCTGCGCGGCTGTCGTTTTCGCTGCGACTGGTGTCGCTGTTGCCAAGGAAAAGAAGGCGGCGGTCAGTGACGCCGCCACCTTGTGTTCCACCAACCCGTCAGCCAAGAAGCCCGTTCCAAATCTGGACTGCGGTTTCACCGGAACCGCCAAATCGGAAGATAGCGGCGCAAAGGCAGAGCCGCGTCTTGGATACGACTCCAATCCGTGGATTATAACAGGCTTTTGACTTCGCATTGGCGGATGCCGGTTGAAGCGCTGAAGACGGTCGTCTTGATCGGCGGGCACCCCGTTTCAGGTAGGCTCCCGCACGCAAACCAGGCAAATACGGAGACTTACCACTGCTGGTCTTCTCCCGTTGTCGGTGCCGTGAAAGCCTAACTCGACCGTGCAATGAAAAGCCCGCCACGGGGGCGACCTGCGGCGGGCTCTTGGAGCGGCTACATCCCTGAGGAATCGACCACTTTGTAGCAGGATTATGAGCCGTGTGACCGCGTGAGCCTATGGTGTGATCGCGGAAGACTGCGCGTCAGTTGAAGACAGCAGCAGAGCCAAGGGAAATTGGCCAACATTGGGAGGGAGGTTTGCGCCAAACGCAAATTTTTCTGGTACGCCCAAGGGGAATCGAACCCCTGTTACCGCCGTGAAAGGGCGGTGTCCTAACCGCTAGACGATGGGCGCGCTCAGACGAAGCGGCTTATACTGGCGTTGTGCGCAACCGGCAACCCGTCAGGTGCCACCTTGGACAACTTTTTTCCGGGCCTGCCAAATCAACGATTTCCCGAGGGTTGACGAGCTTGACGATTAGCAGGGACGCCACATCGCTCTGCTCCGGAATGATGAAGTTGGGAAGGCCTCGGCCAATCCGATATTCGGAATGCCCAACGGAACGATCTTGGCCGCCAGCAGATCTCAGATCTGCGCTGCTAGCCGTCACCGCCGCTGCGCCGGCGGCAGCGCCAGTTCCAGTCGCGCTCGGGACCGACGTCGACGTGAACCGATTCCGTGTGGCAGTATGTGCCGACGCCGCCGCGGCCGGGCATGGTCCTGATGTAGCTCGCCAGCTCCCATTTCGAAACGCCGGGCACCTGGATGTCGGCGGCGGCGCAATACATGTGCAGCGAATTTTTGGCGCCGTTGGCGCGCCGGTTGCGGGCCGGGTCGCGATAGCCTGACGTCACCGTCATCTTGCGGCCGTAGTGGCCTTCGATCGTCTTCAGCACGCGCACCAGCGACGGCTTCAGGCAGGCCACATCGACGCTTTCGTTCTGTTTGAGCAGCCCGTTGGGTGCCAACCGGGCCATGCCGGCGGCGGACGCAACCTGATAGGAACCGCCGACCGGCCCCTCATCCTCGTTGAGGTCGACGTCGCTTTCGTCATCGAGGCCGGACTTGCGCTTGATCTCGAACAGGGCCGTCTGGCGCACGCCGGGCAGGGCATCGCTGCCAGTGACGTGGCCGGTATCGCCGCCGATCGAAGCCAGCTGCACCGGCTTGGCCGTGGAATTGGCCGAGGCAAGCGTGATGATCGGCTTTGCCGCTGCTGGCGACGCTTTTGCCTGCGCCGGGGGCTGCTCATCCGTCCGGGCGTTGCTGATGAGGGGGGCTGGTGTCGCCGAGGCTGGCGTTGCGCCAAACATCGAGGCCAGGAAGCCTTTCTTCTTTGGTGCTTCGGCCTGCGGCATCTCGCCAGCCGTCACATAGACCGGGTTGTTCATGGCCGGAGCGGCGGCGGGCTTCGGCGCCGCCACGTCGCCGTCGGCCGCGGCAATCTGCTGGGCGACCGCGTCGGTCTGCTGCGCGGTCTGTGCCTGCTGCGTCAGCGACTGCGGCGTGTTTCCAACGATGGTTTCGGCGCCCGCCGGCGTGGTCAGCGGAAAGGCAGCTCCCGGTTTGGACATAGGCACATAGGCGGCCTTTTCAGGCAGCGCCGTATCGCTCGCCGTCATCACGGTCGTCTGCTCGGTCGAATCGGAAGTGACGATTGCCTTGCCGCTGGAGGCAGCGCTTATGTCGGATGCGGTGGCATTGTAACCGGGCATTCCGACCGACATTGTCGGGTCGCCAGCCGAAGTGCAGGAGGCCAGAAGCAAGGAGCAGAGCGCTGCCACAATGGCGCGGCGTTCTCCCTTTGCGAGGCTCCATCCTGCTGATTTCAAAGTCAAATTCCCCCTCGATGCCCGGTCGGTATATCCTTGGTGCCGCACGCATTCGTCGGTGCCAAGGTGACCTTTGTCTCCGATCCGGAAACGAGACCTGTGTCAAATCCGCAAGCCTGAAAGTATTTTTGCGGTGATTGCCGAATTACGGCCGCTTGATGGTTGACGACACCATTTCGCCCGCTTTTAGCGGCCCGTCAACTCACCACACATTACAGTCCGTTACACACGGACCTTCACATAGGTGCCGGGAGCATCACCCAAGGTTTTCATATGCTTGCCCGGTTTGCGGGCAGGCACGCGGGTGTTGTCCTTGGCCTCTATCCAGTCTTGCCAGTGCGGCCACCAGGATCCTGGATGGTCGGTGGCGTTGGCTATCCACTGGCTGAAGTCACCCGTCGGCGTGCCCCCGGTCCAATATTGGTATTTGTTGGATGCCGGCGGATTGACGACACCGGCGATATGGCCCGACCCGGCCATCACATACTCGACCGTGCCGCCGAAATATTTCGAGCCGAGGAACACCGAAAGCGCTGGCGCGATGTGATCTTCCTTGGAGGCAAGGTTGTAGACCGGGATGGTGATGTCGCCGAGCGAGACCGTGTGGCCCGCCAGTTGCATCGTGCCTTGCGAAAGGTTGTTCTCAAGATAGCAGTTGCGCAGGTAGAAAGAGTGATTGGCTGCGGCCATACGGGTGGAATCGGCATTCCAGTAGAGCAGGTCGAAGGGCAGGGGATCCTTGCCGCGCATGTAGTTGTTGACGACATAGGGCCAGATCAGGTCGCCTGAGCGCAGCATGTTGAAGGCGGTCGCCATCTTGGTGCCGTCGAGATAGCCTTTTTCGCTCATCGACTTTTCCACAGCGGCGACCTGTTCTTCGTCGACGAACACCTTCAGGTCGCCGGCATGGGTGAAGTCGACCTGCGTGGTGAAGAAGGTCGCCGACTTGATGCGGTCGTCGCGCTCTTGCGCCATCAGCGCCAGTGCCGCCGCCAAAAGCGTGCCTCCGACGCAATAGCCGATCGCGTTGACGTCGCGTTCTCCGGTGGCCTTCTCGACCGTGTCGAGGCCGTATTGCAGACCCTCGCGGATATAGGCTTCCCAGCTCTTGGTGCCGTGGCGCTCGTCCGGATTGATCCAGGAGATGACGAACACGGTGTGGCCCTGTTCAACCGCCCAGCGAATGAAGGATTTCTGCGGGTTCAGATCGAGGATGTAGAATTTGTTGATCCATGGCGGGCAGATCAGCAGGGGCCGCTTGAGCACCGTCTCGGTCGCCGGGTCGTACTGGATGATTTCGGCGACGTCGCTGCGGCCGACCACCTTGCCGGGAGTGGTGGCGATGTTCCTGCCGATCTCGAAGGGCGAGTAGTCGGCCTGCCGCAGCTTCAGGTCGCCCTTGCCGGCGGCGATGTCCTCAGCCAGCATCTTCATGCCGCGCACCAGGTTTTCGCCGTTCGAGGCGACGGTTTCACGGAACAGTTCCGGATTGGTCAGGATGAAATTCGACGGCGAGATGGCGTTGGACACCTGCTTGACGTAAAAGCCGGCCTTGTGGCGGGTGTGCTCGTCAAGACCTTCGGCGTGCTCGACCAGATCGGCCGCCCAGCGCGAGGTGACGAGATAGGCCTGCTTGAGGAAATCGAAGAAGGCGTTGCGGCCCCATTCCGGGTCGAGGAAGCGCTTGTCGCCGCGCTCCGGCTTGACCGCGTCTTCGGTGTCTTGCGCGGCGTTGCTGGTACGCTGAATGGCGTTGGCCCAGACCGTCATATAGCCGGAGAACAGCCGCGTCTGCGCTTCCAGCGCGCGCTGCGGATCGGCAAGCCAGTATTCGCTGAGCTTGGAAAAGGTCTTCACCATATCGACGACGGGCTCGGCCACATGGTCGCGTACGTCGCCTTTTTCGCGCGGCTCGGCCCAGGCGGAAGCGGCCTTGCCGGCTTGCTCGATCATGCGCGCCATGTTCAGGGCGAAGCGTTCCGGGTCCTTCACCAGATATTGCTCGACGGTCGAAGGCTCGTCATCTTCCGCTTTGCCCGAATCGGGTGTTTTGGACATGGTTGGCGGGGTTCCTCCCGAGGCCTTTTCTTGACATATTAACATGGGACATCCGACTGGGCCAATCTCGCTCTACCTCGGCTGCCAAGGAAACAATATGACGATTAATATTGGCGAGACTGCTTTTTTCGGTGCCGGACGTTTTTGCCGCATCGGCGCGGCGATCGTCCTCATCGGGATTGCCGGGTGCTCGAGCGCCAACACGAATGGCCCGACGCCGGTCGCTGCGGGTACGGGGCCGAAGGATACCGGCACCTTTCCGAACCTGAACATCAAGCCGCAAGTGGCGGCGCCTCAGTTCACCGAAGCCGAGAAGAACGCCAAGCTCGCGCAATTGAAGGCGGATGAGAATGCGCAGGCGGCAAAGGGCGGCGGCCCCAAGGTCGCCAACCAGGCGGCGCTGACGGATCTGGCCAAGAAGCATGGCGACGAAACGCTGAAGCAGATCGAAGCCAAATGCGACCCCGCCCTCGACCCTACCTGCAAATAAGTATATAGCGCGCGCCCAACACCCCTTCGCTGTCTGGAACTGCCATGGAAGAATTTCACAAGGTTCGCCGGCTTCCGCCTTACGTGTTCGAGCAGGTCAACCGGCTCAAGGCCAGCGCCCGATCGCGTGGCGCCGACATCATCGACCTCGGCATGGGCAATCCGGACCTGCCGACGCCCAAGGCTATCGTCGACAAATTGTGCGAGGTCGTGCGCGACCCGCGCACGCATCGCTATTCCTCGTCGCGCGGCATTCCGGGCCTGCGCCGCGCCCAGGCCGCCTACTATAGCAGGCGCTTCGGCGTGAAGCTCAATCCCGACACGCAAGTGGTGGCCACGCTTGGCTCGAAGGAAGGCTTCGCCAACATGGCGCAGGCGATCACGGCCCCCGGCGACGTGATCCTGTGCCCGAACCCGACCTATCCGATCCATGCCTTCGGCTTCATCATGTCGGGTGGCGTCATCCGCTCGCTGCAGGTGGAGCCGGACGACGGTTTCATCCCGGCGCTCGAGCGCGGCGTCAAGCATTCGATCCCGAAGCCGCTGGCGCTGATCCTCAACTATCCGTCGAACCCGACGGCGCTGGTCGCCTCGCTCGATTTCTACAAGGATGTGGTCGCCTTCGCCAAGAAGAACGACATCATCATCCTGTCCGACCTTGCCTATTCGGAGATCTATTTCGACGGCAATCCGCCGCCTTCGGTGCTGCAGGTGCCTGGCGCGATCGACGTTTGCGTCGAATTCACCTCGATGTCGAAGACCTTCTCCATGCCCGGTTGGCGCATGGGCTTTGCCGTCGGCAACGAGCGGCTGATCTCGGCGCTGACGCGGGTGAAGTCCTACCTCGATTACGGCGCCTTCACGCCTATCCAGGTGGCGGCGGCGCACGCGCTCAACGGCGACGGCGCCGACATCGCCGAGGTGCGCGACATCTACCATAAACGCCGCGACGTGATGGTCGACGCCTTCGGCCGCGCCGGCTGGACCATTCCTGCACCGGCGGCCTCGATGTTCGCCTGGGCGCCTATCCCGGAGCCGTTCAAGCATCTCGGCTCGCTCGAATTCTCCAAGCTGCTCATCGAGCATGCCGACGTGGCCGTGGCGCCCGGTGTCGGCTTCGGCGAGCATGGCGACGAATTCGTGCGCGTCGCTCTGGTCGAGAACGAGCACAGGATCCGGCAGGCGGCGCGCAATATCAAGCGCTTCCTGTCGACCAGCGCCAAGCAGCCCAACAATGTCGTGCCGCTCTCCGCTCACCGGTAAGCTTGCCGCACGCAAATTCGATCTGACTTTGAGGGACGTCGCCGGACATGGCTGAAGCATTGCGTGTTGGAATTGCCGGCCTCGGCACCGTTGGCGCGTCGGTGGCGCGCGTGCTGCGCGACAAGGCTGTGGAACTGACCCGCCAGTGCGGCCGCGACGTGATCGTCACCGCCGTCTCGGCGCGCGACCAGAAGCGTGATCGCGGCGTCGATCTCAGCTCGGCAAAGTGGTTCGACGATCCGGTCAAGATGGCGCAGACCGCCGAAATCGACGTCTTCGTCGAACTGATCGGCGGCGACGAGGGTCCGGCGCGCTCATCGGTGAAGGCGGCACTCGAAGCCGGCCGTCACGTCGTCACCGCCAACAAGGCGCTGCTGGCCAAGCATGGTGTGGCGCTGGCCGAGATCGCCGAGAAGAAGGGCGTGCTGCTCAACTACGAGGCGGCTGTGGCGGGCGGCATTCCGGTCATCAAGACGATGCGCGAGGCGATGGCCGGCAATTCGGTGACCCGCGTGTTCGGCATTCTCAACGGCACCTGCAACTACATCCTGACCCGCATGGAGGCCGAGGGCATCTCGTTCGACGAGTGCCTGGAGGACGCGCAGCGGCTGGGCTATGCCGAGGCCGATCCGACCTTCGACATCGAGGGTCACGACACCGCGCACAAGCTGTCGATCCTGACCAGCCTTGCCTTCGGCACCAGGATCGCCGCTAACGACATCTACATGGAAGGCATTTCCAACATCACCCAGGCCGACATCCGCGCCGCCGCCGATCTCGGCTACCGGATCAAGTTGCTGGGTGTCGCCCAGCGCACCGAGAGCGGCATCGAGCAGCGCGTGCATCCGACTATGGTGCCGACCGCGTCGGTCATCGCGCAGGTGCATGGCGTCACCAATGCGGTGGCGATCGAAACCGACATTCTGGGCGAGCTGCTGCTGTCAGGCCCTGGTGCTGGCGGCAACGCCACCGCATCGGCCGTCATCGGCGACATCGCCGACATCGCCAAGAGCCGGCCAGGATTCCAGCATGGTCCGGTCTTCGGACGGCCGACGAAGGAGCTGAAACCCTACAAGAAGGCGCAGATGCGCAGCCATGCCGGCGGCTACTTCATCCGGCTGACCGTGCATGACCGCATCGGGGTGTTTGCCGCTATTGCCAAGCGCATGGCCGATAACGACATCTCGCTGGAATCGATCGTCCAGCACGCTGTCAACGGCGAGGCGGCGGCACAGAAGACGGTGATCCTCGTCACCCACGAGACGACGGAGGCCGCCGTGCGCAAGGCCGTCGATGGCATCACCAAGGACGGACATCTGACCGACAAGCCGCAGGTCATCCGCATCGAGCGGGCAGGGTAGCTTTGTCCGACAGTCGCGCGGGACAAGAATTCCGCAGGCATTGAGCTCCGGTCTGGAGGCAGGCAGCCGCCACAGACCGGAACGAATTCGCGTCGACGCCGTTCTCTTGGTCAGCAACCAGAGGAACCGCTTCATGGCCGATACCAACAAATCCGACACCCCCAATATCGACGACATCCAGAAGACGCTGGAAAAGCAGATTGCCGAACTGCGCAGGGAGATCACCAAGATCAACAAGAGCATTTCGGCGCGGGGCGCGGAAATGCTCGATGACGCCAGCGAGCAGGCGTCCGAGTTGTACGACACTGCCGCCACCCGCGCGTCGCGCACGGCGCAGCAATTGCGCAGCCAGGCCCAAGCTGTTTCGGAAGTCGCGCGTGAAAATCCCGGTACGACGACAGCTTTGGTCGGCGTGATCGGCCTGCTCGGCTTTCTGGCCGGCTTCGCCATTGGCCAGTCTACCAACGATACGTCGCGCCGCTGGTATTGACTGCGGTGCGATAGGGCCGGTTTTTCCGGCTCATTTTCCTGTTTTCAGCACATCATTTCAAGGAGGGCACCATGGCTTCATCCGCGTTGATCAGTATCCTGATTACATTCCTCGTTATCATCCTCGTTCTCTACCTGGTGCAGCGCCTGCCGCTCGACGGTCGGATGAGACAAATCGTGCAAGTCATCGTCATCATCATCGGCATCATTTCGCTGCTCAGATATCTCGCGGTTTTCTAGGCCCCGAAGGGCCGCAATGTTCAATTTCCCATACCGGCCCGGTTCTTTCGACCGGGCCGCCGTTGTTTCAAAATTCGATTTAATCGATTGATATTGCTAACTATTCGACAAAATTTTCGGTGGGTCTTGCCGTTGTCATGCTCGTTTGACAAAACAGGCCCGCCCCGGCGGGAGGCCGTATTGCCAACGAGGAAATCACCAGATGAATGTGGCCCAGAACATCGTCGCCGGCCTTGACCGGATACTCACCATGGAACTGGTGCGCGTCACCGAACGAGCCGCCGTCGCGGCCGCCAGGCTGCGCGGGCGCGGCGACGAAAAGGCGGCCGACCAGGTCGCCGTGGATGCCATGCGCCAGGAACTCAACCGGCTTTCCATCAGGGGCACGGTGGTGATCGGCGAAGGCGAACGGGATGAGGCGCCGATGCTCTACATCGGCGAGGAAGTCGGCACTGGCAAAGGTCCGGCGGTCGATATCGCGCTCGATCCGCTCGAAGGCACAACGATCTGCGCCAAGAACCTGCCCAATGCGCTCGCCGTCATCGCCATCGCCGAGAAGGGCAGCCTGCTGTTTGCGCCCGATGTCTACATGGACAAGATCGCCATCGGTCCGGGCTATGCGGACGGCGTCATCGACATCGACGCCTCGGCGGCTGAGAACATCGCCAGCCTCGCCAGGGCGAAGGGCGTGGCCATATCGGATATCACCACCTGCATTCTCGACCGGCCACGTCATGCCAGGCTGATCGATGCCGTGCGCGCCACGGGTGCCGCGATCCGGCTGATCGGCGACGGCGATATCGCCGGCGTCATCCACACCACGGACCCGGAAGAAACCGGCATCGATATCTATCTGGGCACTGGCGGAGCACCCGAGGGCGTGCTGGCCGCTGCCGCGCTGCGCTGCACCGGCGGCCAGATGCAGGGCAGGCTGATCCTCGACACGCCGGAAAAGGTTGCTCGCGCGGCAAAGATGGGTATTTCCAATCCGAAACGGGTCTATCGGACGGAGGACATGGCGCGCGGCGATGTGCTGTTTGCGGCCACCGGTGTCACCGACGGTAACATGCTGGCTGGTGTCAAGTTCGGCCACAATTACATCACCACCCACACGATCGTGCTGCGCTCATCGTCGCGGACGGTGCGCGAGATCAAGGCCCGCCATCAGGATCTGGATAAGTTCTGACGCTCACTTGCGAAGCGACCTTGCAATTGTTAGCCATTCGGGCGCATCCGATGCTGGCTGCAAGGATTTGACGATGAAACCGTTTGACTGGCATGCGGATCCGATTTCGCGTGCCACCGCCATCACAAAGTCCTATCGCAACACCCAGAATGTGCGTCGCTTTCTCATACGGGAATGCGGCGACGCATTCAGGTTCGACCGGCCTTTCATGGCCTGGCTCAAGGACGGTGTGGAAAAGACGATGGGCGATGCGGCTGACGAATGGCTTCGGCGCCAGGCTGAAAAACGGAAAGCGCAGTTTTCTTGACCTATTCCGGGACGGCGCACACCGTGAATCGCTTGGCTTTGCCTGCCTTTGGCCTATAGAGCGTCGCATGAACGCGACACGCTTTAAATTGTTGCCAATGCAGGTCGTCGTCCCGAGACCGCTGCGCACTTATGGGCGACATGCATTATCGTGCGGCCAACGATGAGTTGGCAAAGCGTATGACCGGCGAAAAACGCCTCTTCCTCGATGTCAGGCAGTCGGTATCAGGGGTTTCCTGGGAACATCGGCTGACGGAGCGGCAGGACATGATCGCGCTCGCCATCGCGCAAGGTCATGGCGTGCCCGACATTGTCGCACGCGTGCTTGCCGGCCGTGGCGTCACCGCCGAGCAGACCGAGCGGTTCCTCGATCCGACGATCCGCGATCTTCTGCCGGATCCGGCATCGCTGACCGACATGGACAGGGCGGCGGCCCGCATCGCCGCGGCGGTGATGGCCAGGGAAAAGGTGGCGATCTTCGGCGACTATGATGTCGACGGCGCCGCTTCGTCGGCCTTGCTGAAGCGGTTCCTCACGCATTTCTCGGTGCCGTCGGAAATCTACATTCCGGACCGTATTTTCGAGGGCTATGGGCCCAACCCGGATGCCATGCGCGAACTTGTGTCGCGTGGCGCGACGCTGATCGTCACCGTCGATTGCGGCACCAACAGCGCCGTTTCCATCGATGCCGCCAATGAGGCCGGGGCCGATGTCGTGGTGCTCGACCACCACCAGGTCGGCGGCGCCTTGCCGGCGGCAATTGCCGTCGTCAATCCCAATCGCGACGACGACCTTTCCGGGCAGGGCCATCTCTGTGCCGCCGGCGTGGTCTTCCTCGCCCTTGTTCAGACGGCCAGGATCCTGCGTAGCCGCATGGCCGATGCCACGCCGCCGGACCTGCTTTCGCTGCTTGATATCGTGGCATTGGCCACCGTTTGTGACGTGGTGCCGCTGACCGGCGTCAACCGAGCCTTCGTGGTCAAGGGGCTGCAGATGGCGCGCCAGCAGAAGAATGAAGGGCTGGCGGCGCTGGCACGGGTGTCGCGCATCGGCGAGCCGATCAGCACTTTCCATCTGGCCTATCTGATCGGCCCGCGCATCAATGCCGGCGGACGCATCGGCGATGCCGCACTTGGCAGCCGGTTGCTTGCGACCGACGACCCGGTAGAGGCGCGCACCATTGCCGAGACGCTCGACAGGCTCAACCAGGAACGGCAGCTGATGGAGCAGGAGATGCTCGCGGCGGCGCGCGCCGAGGCCGATGCAGAGCTTGCCGGCGGCAATGGCCCGGCTATCGTCGTCACCGCCTCCAACAGCTGGCATCCGGGCATTGTCGGCCTGCTCGCCTCACGGCTGAAGGACCATGCCCGGCGGCCCGCCTTCGCCATCGCCTTCAACGCCAACGGCATCGGCACCGGTTCGGGCCGCTCGGTCTCGGGTTTCGACCTCGGCCGGCTAGTGCGCGAGGCGGCCGTTGCCGGGCTGATCGTCAAGGGCGGTGGCCATGGCATGGCGGCAGGCATCACCGTGGAGCGGGCAAGGCTTGGCGAACTCAGGGCGTTTTTCGAAGAGCGGGCGGCAGCCGATGTGTTTCGGCTGCAGGGCGAGGAAAGCCTGGCGATCGACGGTGCGCTTGCCGCTGAAGGCGCGACGCTCAGCCTGCTCGACGCGCTGGAACAGGCCGGACCCTTCGGTGCCGGGCACGTTGCCCCCGTTTTCGCGTTGCCGCGCCACCGATTGGCCGATGCGCGGCCGGTCGGCACCAACCACATCCGCGTCGAGCTGCAATCGGAAAGCGGCGGCCGCATCCAGGCGATCGCCTTTCGCGCCGTCGATACCGCGCTTGGCGAATTCCTGTTCAAGAACCGGGGCAAGACAATCCACGTCGCCGGTTCGCTGTCGGGCAATTACTGGAACGGCAACCGCACCGTGCAGTTTCGCATCACCGATGCGGCTCGCGCGTAGGTTTTGATCAGGCGAGAACGGTCTGCAACCGGGTCAGTTCGCCGATCTGCGCCATCGTCGCCTGATAGCCGAGTTTGATCGCCTCGTCGGCGCGGTGGAATTCGGTCAGGCCGATATGGCTGAGCTTCGGCTGCAGCGACATGTCGGGCGGGTCGCCGGCAAGCCTGGCGCGCGAAATGCGGTCCTGAATGATGTTGAAGGCCTCGACCATGACGCCGGTGATGCCGAGTCGCGTCTGATGCGACTGGCGCTCTGCGTCGATCTGGCCGGGCCGCGGCGCGTCCTTTTCAACGACCAGCTCGCCGGCGCTGTGCTTGATGACGGCGGCGCGACCGAACAGATCATAGTGAAGGTTGACCGCCACGACGAGCGGCTGCTCGTAGGCGCGGCAGACCGAAACCGGTACGGGGTTGACCAGCGCGCCGTCGACCAGCACGCGGCCATTGCAATTCACCGGCTCGAACACGCCGGGCAGCGCATAAGAGGCGCGCATGGCGGTGATCAATGAGCCGCTCGACAGCCAGATTTCGTGGCCGGTGCGGATTTCGGAGGTGACCGCCACGAACGGCTTGGCAAGGTCCTCGAAGCGAATGCCGGCCATGTGCTCGCGCAGCCGGGCGTCGAGCTTCATGCCGCCGAACAGGCCACTGCCGCGCAAATTGAGATCGAGCAGGCCGAAGATGCGGCGCTTGGTCAGGCTGCGGGCGAATTCTTCGAGCTCGTCCAGTTTGCCGGCGAGATAGCAGCCGCCGACCAGCGCGCCGATCGAGGTGCCGGCGATCATCGATACTTCGATGCCGGCTTCGTCGAGCGCGCGCAGCACGCCGATATGCGCCCAGCCGCGGGCGCAACCGCCACCCAGGGCGAGCGAAATGCCTGTTTTCTTCTGGGAGTTCGTTTCGGACGCACCGCCTGACGAGGACAGGCCGTTGGCCTCCCTGACATCTGGTCTGTTACGCAATGACGCCCAGTCGAGCATCACAATCTCCCTTGTCCCACGGCTACTATACGAGCGGGCCGTATCGAAATGATGAATCTGTGTGGTTGGTGTCAGGCAGAAGGTTCAAGCTGGTGGTTTCCGATACGTGTTTTCCGCATCGAACAGCGGCTTGCTGCCGTCGTCGGCAAGCGTCCCCTTGCCGTCGACCAGCCCCACCGTCCGATAAAAGCATGAACGCCGGCCAGTGTGACAGGTTGCGTCGTGGCCCAACACTTTGACGCGCAACCATATGGCATCCTGGTCACAATCCGTGAGCATCTCGACGACATGCTGAAAATTGCCTGATGTTTCGCCCTTTTTCCAAAGCGCGTTGCGCGAGCGCGACCAGTAGTGGGCGATGCCGGTCTCCAGCGTCAGCGCCAGTGCCTGCGCATTCATATGCGCAACCATCAACAGCATGCCGTCTCCGGCATCGCTGACGACGACCGTAACCAGCCCGGCTGCATCGAAGCGCGGCGAGAACACCGCGCCTTCCTCGAGCGCTCTCTTGTCTGACGGAGCTTTTGGAAATTCCAGTGCCGACATCGCCGGTCCATTTTCCTCTTTGACCATGATCTTGTCCGAAAACCGGTCTCCACTTTTCGGGATCATGGTCTGATGGCCGGCGAGGGCCGATCAGACCCCGCCGCCGCGCACCATGGTGACGAAACGGACCTGCTCTTCGGGCGTGTCCTTGAAGACGCCGGTGAAGGTCGAGGTCAGCGTGGTTGAACCCTGCTTGCGGATGCCGCGCATGGCCATGCACATGTGCTCGGCCTCGATCATGACGGCGACGCCGCGCGGATTGAGCACGTCCTGGATGACGCCGGCGATCTGCGCCGTCAGGGCCTCCTGCGTCTGCAGGCGGTGGGCGAAGATATCGACGACGCGGGCGATCTTGGACAGGCCGACGACTTTGCCGTCCGGAAGATACCCGACATGCGCCTTGCCGATGATCGGCACCATATGGTGCTCGCAATGCGAATGGAACGTTATGTCCTTGACGATGACCAGGTCATCGTAGCCGGCGACCTCCTCGAAGGTGCGGCCGAGCTCTTCGGCCGGGCACATGTCGTAGCCACCGAACATTTCGCGGTAGGCCTTTGCCACCCGCTTGGGCGTGTCGACCAGCCCTTCGCGGTCCGGATTGTCGCCGGTCCAGCGCAAAAGCGTGCGCACGGCGGCTTCGACTTCGGCTTCGCTTGGCCGGTCGGTGACCGGCTTTTCCATATAGGCTGACTGTGGCATGAGTTTCTTGATGACGGCATCCATAAAGGCGTCTCCCGTAGTCCCTCTCGGCGGAGGAACGAGTTGAACGGACCACGACCTTTCGGTGTCGGAAACTCGCCCCGTTTCCAGCCCCGTAAGCGGCGTGAACTTCCCGGCAAGGACATTGGCTTCGTCGTTCTTGTCGATACCGGACTGCCAGCATTATATAAGGTCATAGCGAGCGAAAGGAAGACACGACAGCGGCAATCGCTGTTCGCTTGGCGGCGATAGATTGGAAAATTATGATAAACGACGTCTACAATGCGAAAATTCTCGGTTTTGCCGGAAACATCGCCCGCATCGGCCGTCTCGATCATCCTGACGCGACCGCCAAGGCGCACTCCAAGCTATGCGGCTCGACCGTCACCGTCGACCTCAAGATGCAGGACGGCGTGGTCACGGACTTTGCCCATGACGTGAAGGCCTGCGCGCTCGGCCAGGCGTCGTCATCGATCATGGCGCAGCATGTCGTCGGCGCGAGTGCCGAGGAATTGCGCGCGGTGCGCGACACCATGCTGAAGATGCTCAAGGAAAATGGCGCCCCGCCGGACGGCCGCTTCGCGGACCTCAGATATCTGGAGCCGGTGCGCGACTACAAGGCGCGGCACGCTTCGACCATGCTGACTTTCGATGCCGTGGTCGACGCGATCGGCCAGATCGAGAAGAAGCGCGCCGAAGAAGCGGCCTGACCTTGGGATTTGGCCTTTCCACGGTGCGCAGGTCGGGCGAAGGCCCACGAACTCGCTCCAGCCACGGCCCTGTGTTCGCATGCGGCCTTGCCGTTTCACTGTTGTCGGGCGGCGGCTCGAGCAAAGCTGACGCTGACATGGCAACCCAGCGAGATGTCGGTGACTATCTCCGGAAGGCCATCCAGGTCTGTTGGAACGTGCCTGTAAACACCAGAGGCGTTGCGCGCGTTCAGATCAGCCTGAACAAGGACGGATCGCTCGCCGGCCCGCCAAAAATCGTCAGTCCCGTAACGCCGCCCCCGGAAAAGGTCGCCGAGACCGCCGTTCGGGCAATCATGCGCTGCGCTCCATTTCCCAGGCTGACATCCTATGCTGCCCACTACAATATATGGCGCGAGATCATTCTCACGTTCGACCCGGGAGAAGACACCTCGGGCGAGCTTCCGGCGGCGGATGTGCTCGACAAACTCTTCGAAAAAATACAGCAAGAAGACAAAGTAGCAGGAGCCCGACCGGGTTCAAACCCGCGCTTCCAGCACCCGCCTGCTTTCGGCAAATTCGCTTCTGAGCCAGTCGGCGAACGCGGCGGCCGGTTCCGAGAGGTCGCGCAAATTTCTGGCCACCAGCCAATAGGCGCCGGATGCGACGTCGATGTCGAACGGCTTGACCAGCGCGCCGGATGCGATTTCCTCGCCGATCTGCAAGAGATCGCCCAATGCCACGCCATGTCCGAGCAAGGCGGCCTGCTTTGAAAGCGACGCATCCGCCAGCATCGGACCGCGCGCGGGTATGGCGTCGGCGGGCACGCCGGCCGCTTCGAACCAGCGCGCCCAGCCCTGGCGGTTCTCCTCGTGCAAGAGCGTGTAGCGGCCAAGATCGATTGGCTTCCTGAGGGCAGGGCCAGAAGCAAGCAGCGCAGGCGACAGGACCGGCGAATCGACTGTCGAGGCAAGCCGCTCGGCCTGGCTGCGCGGCCACGAGGTGGTGTGTGCGCTGAAGCGCAACGCAAGCTCCGGCTGATCGCTGCGGAACTCGATCAGCCTTGGATCGACCTCGAGGGAGACGTCGATGTCAGGCCGCAATTGGCGAAACCGATTGAGCCGGGGAACCAGCCACACGGATGCAAGCGACGGCTCGACACTGACGCGCACCACTGACTGCGCCGGTGTCGCCACCAGATCGCCGAGCAAGGTGTCGATGGCGTCGAAACTTCTGACAAGCTGATCCAGCAGACGCCGGCCGGTGTCGGTCAGTTCGACACGGCGATGGTGACGTTCGAACAGGGGCTGGCGCAGGAAGGTTTCGAGTTCGCGGATCTGCCGGCTGATCGCTGCCTGCGAGACGAAAAGCTCCTCGGCGGCCCTGCTGAAGCTCAGATGCCGGCCAGCCGCCTCGAAGCTCCTCAATGCCGTCAGCGGCAGGCGCCCACGCTTCATTTCGCATAACCCAGGATTATCCGAAGTGGAAATTATACTCGTTTGAAGGCGAAGGCCAGCGGTCGTCTAATCGCTCCAAAGGAGACCGATCATGATCCAGTTGCTGAGCATCTTTGGCGATGTCATGCGGATCGCTACGTTTCAATGGCGTGATGAAAGACAGCGTGAAAAACGCCGCGAGGAGCCGGCCTGTCCCAGCCGCTGGGCGCTTTCGGCTGACAGGCAGGCGTTTCGCCGTTTTCGTCCGTGACGGCGGGGCGCGCAAGGAGCGGGGATTGCGTTCTCCAGTGGAAACTCACATCTATCGCCTGGGAAACGCGATACGGAGACTGTGGTGCGCGACCAGCATGGGCATGCGCATATCGCCGGGCCGCCAAGACGCGGCCGCAACTGGCCCGGCCCGTGGCGCAAGACGCCGGGCCGTCTGCTCGGCACGTCGCTCGTGCGCCTTTACCAGCTGACGCTGTCCGGCTTTGTCGGCAATTCCTGCCGGCACCTGCCGACCTGTTCGGAATATGCGCATGAGGCGATCGCCCGCCATGGCCTGTGGGCCGGCGGTTGGATGGGATTTTTCCGCGTGCTGCGCTGCGGGCCATTCGGCACGCATGGCATCGACCGCGTGCCGGAGAAGCTGGCGGATCGTTACGTGTGGTTCATGCCATGGCGGTACTGGCGGATCGGCAGCAAGCGTGGCGAAGCGCAGGAATGATGGCCCGGGAGAATAGCGGATTTACGATCCGGTAGGGTTAACAACAGCCTGCACAAAGACTGCGCATTTGAGACAAAATCGAGACAAGAGACCTCGCTAAGCCGCTCGCGAACCCCTTCTGGAGCGAGCAGAAAATGCGCAATTTCGACCGTCTTCCCTTCATCTTTGCCGGAATCCTGTTCCTGCTCGCCTGGTTGCTTGGATTTCCGCTGCGCGCGCAATCGGCGCCGCTTGGGGACGTGCAGTGCACGGTGATCGCCGATGCAGCGACAGGCAAGACGCTTTACCAGGACGGAGTGTGCGACCAGCGGTTCAGCCCGGCATCGACGTTCAAGGTGCCGCTGTCGCTGATCGGCTATGACAGCGGGATCCTGAGCGACGAGCATACGCCGAACTGGGACTACAAGCCGGAATTCAAGGCGGTGAAGCGGGATCAGAAGACCGTAGATCCGGTGGTCTGGGAGCGGGATTCGATTATCTGGTTCTCCAGGGAAATCACCCGCAGGCTTGGATCGGAGAGCTTTGCCTCCTACGTCTCCAAGTTCGACTATGGCAACGCCGACGTTTCCGGCAATCCTGGCAAGAATGATGGCCTGACCCAGTCCTGGGTGAATTCCTCGCTCAAGATCACGCCGGTCGAGCAGGTCGATTTCCTGCGTAAGCTGCTGGCCCGCAAGCTGCCGGTCTCGGCCAGGGCTTACGACATGACATCAGCCATCATCCCGACCTTCCAGGCCGGAGGCTGGACGGTGCAAGGCAAGACCGGCAGCACCAGGCTGCGCAACGATGCCGACAAGGTTCAGGACAAGCGCTCGCTCGGCTGGTTCGTCGGCTGGGCGAACAAGGATGGCCGACAGATCGTCTTTGCGCGGCTTGTCGTCGACACCAACCGCACCGACATGCCCAAAGGCCTCAAGACCCGGGCCGCGTTCCTCAAGGATCTGCCGCTGTTGGTGAAATGAGTCTGATCTCTACGCAATTCCCGACTGCAAACCGCTGCACACTTTTCCTGGAATGGCTCAGGCGCTTCGGCGGGCACGGATGATGTGACCGCCGGAGTTGGCGGTTGGTCCCTTCGGTGCCTCGGACAAGCGCGCGGTAATATCGCTGCGCTCGAGGTCTTCAATCTCGTCGAAGCCAAGCTCGCGCAGGGATTTCTCCAGGTCGGCGGGAACAAAGAAGCTGATCCATGGCTCCCCGACAGACGCGACGCGAGCCGCATGGAAGGCCAGGGCAGCTTGTCCCGCCGCGTCGCGGTTCTCAGCCGGTTCGCTGTAGTCGAACACCACCTCCGAGCCGGGGACGCCGGCTATCCAGAAGAGCGTGTTGAAAATCGATTCCTTCGTCAGATAGGGAACAACGCCCAGCCAGATGAAGAAGCTCGGCTCGGTCGACTGCAAACCGGCCGCTACCAGTTCCGCGGGCAGGCTTTGCCGCTCGAAATTGACCGGCACGAATCTGGTAGCGGGTGGCTCGGCAAGGCCGCTATCGGCGATGCATTTGCGTTTCCAGGCTTGCGTGGCTGGGTGGTCGACTTCGAACACGCTGAGATCCGGATACGGGTTGCGCAACGAAAACGTATCGAGGCCTGCACCAAGCACGACGAGTTGCCTGATGCCGCGACCGACCGCCGCCGCCAGCCAGTCCTCGGCGAACCGGGCGCGCGCGGTCACGAACAGGCGCATGCGCCGGCTGCGTTCGTCTTCCTGCTCAAGCTCTTGGGCGGCGGGAGCAGCTTCACCCAGAATTGGGATCGCGTAGGGATCGCGAAACAGCGCTGCCTGCGGTGAAAACTGATGGAGTGCCCTCATGCGTGCGACGCCAAGGGCGGTTCGGCTGGGTATAGCGTCTTCCATGCCGACAATTCCAGACGGTTGCGGGGCTGTTTGCAAGCCTGGATGACGAGCCTGCGACATCTTGGCGACATTTCCTTGAGCTACACCAGTCAGCGCTCTTTACCTGGGCCGGCACTGCCTCTAAAACCCGCCCGCTGCCGGACGCATCCGGCTTTTCCCACGACCACCCGCGCTCGTTTGCGGGACTGGATAGGAGATATACATGCTGAATTCCGTTTCCCTGACATTTCCCGATGGCTCCGTCCGTGAATACGACGCGGCGATGACCGGTGCTGGCCTCGCCGAATCGATCTCGAAATCGCTGGCCAAGAAGGCGGTCGCCTATGCGATCGACGGCACCGTTCGCGATCTCAGCGATCCGCTCGGCAATTCCGGCAAGGTCGAGATCGTCACCCGCGACGACCCGCGCGCGCTGGAACTCATCCGCCACGACACTGCACATGTGCTGGCGGAAGCCGTGCAGGAGATATGGCCGGGAACGCAGGTGACCATCGGGCCGGTGATCGAGAACGGGTTCTATTACGATTTCGCCCGCAACGAGCCGTTCACGCCCGACGATTTTCCGGTGATCGAGAAGAAGATGCGCGAGATCATTGCGCGCAACAAGCCGTTCACCAAGCAAGTCTGGTCGCGCGACAAGGCGAAAAAAGTGTTTGCCGACAAGGGCGAGCGCTACAAGCTGGAGCTGATCGATGCCATTCCTGAGGATCAGGATCTCAAGATCTACGCGCAGGGTGACTGGTTCGACCTTTGCCGTGGCCCGCACATGGCCTCGACCGGGCAGATCGGCAACGCCTTCAAACTGATGAAGGTGGCCGGTGCTTATTGGCGCGGCGATTCGAACAATCCGATGCTGACCCGCATCTACGGCACGGCCTGGGCTGACCAGGCGCAGCTCGAAGCCTACCAGACGATGCTGGAGGAAGCCGAGAAGCGCGACCACAGGAAGATCGGCCGCGAGATGGACCTGTTCCATTTCCAGGAAGAGGGGCCTGGCGTCGTCTTCTGGCACGCCAAGGGCTGGAAGATGTTCCAGAACCTGGTCAACTACATGCGCCGGCGCCTCGACGAGCAAGGCTATCAGGAGGTCAACGCGCCGCAGGTGCTCGACAAGAGTCTGTGGGAGACGTCAGGCCACTGGGGCTGGTATCGCGACGCCATGTTCAAGGTGACGGTCGCCGGCGACGATACCGATGACGACCGGGTCTTCGCGCTGAAGCCGATGAACTGTCCGGGCCATGTGCAGATTTTCAAGCATGGGTTGAAGTCTTATCGCGATCTGCCTGTCAAACTTGCGGAATTCGGCAATGTGCATCGTTACGAACCGTCCGGTGCACTGCACGGACTGATGCGCGTGCGCGGCTTCACGCAGGACGATGCACACATCTTCTGCACCGAGGAGCAACTGGCGGCGGAGTGCCTGCGGATCAACGATTTGATCCTGTCGACCTATGCCGATTTCGGTTTTGAAGAAGTCAGCGTCAAGCTGTCGACACGGCCGGACAAACGCGTCGGCACCGACGAGGCGTGGGATCACGCCGAGGCGATCATGGGCAACGTCCTGGAGACGATCAGGACGCGGTCCGGCAACCGGATCAAGACCTCGATCAATCCGGGTGAGGGCGCCTTCTACGGGCCGAAGTTCGAATATGTGCTGAAGGATGCCATCGGCCGCGAATGGCAGTGCGGCACGACGCAGGTCGACTTCAACCTGCCGGAACGGTTCGGCGCCTTCTACATCGGATCCGATTCCGAGAAGAAGCAGCCTGTGATGGTGCATCGCGCCATCTGCGGCTCGATGGAGCGCTTCCTCGGCATCCTGATCGAGCACTATTCCGGCCATTTCCCGCTGTGGTTCGCGCCGCTGCAGGTGGTTGTGGCGACGATCACGTCGGATGCCGACGATTATGCGACCGAGGTGGTGGCAAAGCTGAAGGCCGCCGGGCTTCTGGCGGAAGCGGATCTGCGCAACGAGAAGATCAACTACAAGGTCCGTGAGCACAGCCTGGCCAAGGTTCCGGTCATCCTTGTCTGCGGCAAGCGCGAGGCGGAAGAGCAGACGGTCAACATGCGCCGTCTGGGCTCGCGCGACCAGGAATCGCTTGGCCTTGACCAGGCGATTGCGCAATTGACCGAAGAGGCCATCACACCTGATCGCCGGCGCAAACGCGCGGCCTGATCGGCGTAGTTTCGACCAAATGGCGGTGGATCGCTCCACCGCCATTTTCATATCCCTGTCACGCCGACCTTGTAACGAGCCCTCATGCTCAAGCTGAAATTGCGCGAACGACCCTTTCCCGAGCTTTCCTATGCCAATCCGCGCCAGCCGGCGCTGACACGCTGGTTCATTCATTCGGTCGAAGGCCTGTCGGGCCGCGACCGCTACACAGCACTCTATGATTTCTGGCGCCGCCAGGTCGTGCCGACCGGCGAGCGCGTGTTCAGCCGCATGCTCGACCTGATCGACGTACGGGTGCGGACCGCTGATCAGTGGCCGCCCGCGCAATTGCCGGACACGCCGCTGGTGATCGTCGCCAATCATCCGTTCGGCATCGGCGACGGCATCGCCGTGCTGTCGCTGGCCGAGCAACTCGGACGACCGTTCCGGGTGATGATCCACAAGGATCTGCTCAAGATCCGCGAGATGGAGCCTTACTCGCTGCCGATCGACTTTTCCGAGACCAAGGACGCGCTCAAGAACAACATGGCCGTGCGCCATGAAGCGGTGCGGCTGTTGAAAGAGGGCGTCACCATCGTGGTGTTTCCGGCCGGCGGCGTTGCCACCGCGCCCAAGGGCTTTGGCCGGGCACGCGACCTGCCGTGGAAGATGTTTCCGGCCCGTCTCGTCCAGGACGCCAGGGCGTCGGTCATCCCGATGCATTTTTCCGGTCAGAACGGCAGGCTGTTTCATCTGGTCAGCGGGCCGATGAACATGGCCGAGCGCGACGGCCGGGTTGCGAAATTCGTCGGCAAGGCCTCGCTGACGCTGCGCACGTCGCTGCTCATCCACGAATTCGCGCGGCTGTCCGGCAAGGCGATAGACGTGCGCGTCGGCGATGTGCTGAGCTGGAATGAGCTGGAGCCATTGCGCGACCGCAAGGCATTGCTCGACCGGCTTTATCGCGGCGTGTTCGACCTGGCGCCCGTCGTGGCGCGCCGTCGGATTCCGTTCCTGCCGGCAAGGACCAAGCTGGCGGCTTGAGGCAGCCAAACGTCCGGCCCGCAAGGGGGCGGCTTCGGCCGCCATTGCGGAAATAGTATGACACTGTAACGTCTCGTGCTATAGAGAGGCAAGGAAGACTTGCCATGAGAACCAGCAAACCGATCACCGTGACCCTTGGCCGCCAGCAGAGCAGCGTCGACGCACGCCTGGCGTCGGGCGCCTACGACTCCGCCAGCGAGGTCATGCGCGCCGCGCTGCGCGCCCTCGACCGGGAGGAGCAGACCATCACCGCGATCATGCGTGCCAAGGTCCAGGAAGCTCTTGACGACCCGCGTCCGGACATCCCGGCAGAAGACGTCTTCAAAGCGCTGCGAGCCTATCATGCGGACCGCATGAAGGCCTCCAAGCGTGACAAATAAGATCGTCTTCAGGCCGGCGGCTCAAGCCGACCTCTTCGCCATCTATAACTACATCGAAAACGACAGCGGGAGTCGGCGTGCCGGCGACTATGTCGACCGCATAGAGGCCGCGTGCATGGCGCTGTCCACCTTCCCGGAGCGCGGGACCGTGCGCAACACCGTTGGCCCTGGCGTCCGCATTGTCGGTTTTGAACGCCGCGTGTCGATCGTTTTCCGGGTCGACGGTGACACTGTGGTCATCCTGCGTGTGCTCTACGGCGGACGGGATTATCCGGCCGGTTCAGAGGATGACGCAGACACCTGATTCTTCTGGTGGAATTGCGAACTAATCAGCGCCTTCTTCAGGATCCATCGCCGCGGCCTCGGTGGCCAGAACCTCGATCTCCTGGTTCTGCCCGGCCACGACCGTAAAATCCTTCTGATAGATGCGGTCGCGGTTCTTGGCGATGATGGTGTAGTCGCCCTCGGCCAGCACCATCGAGGCGAAGGCGCCGACGGTTTCCTTGATCGGATCGCCGGACTCATTGAGCAGCGACCAGGACGTATCGGCGATCGCCTCGCCGCCGGTTTCGCGCACCAGCTTCATGGTGATCTCGGCGGCGTGGTGCTCGACGGTGGCCTCTGTCAGCTTGCCGGCCTCGACACGGATGTCGGAGCGGATGACCGCATTGACCGCGCCGTAAGTCGAGACGACATGGTAGATGCCGGCGTTGAGCCGCACGACACTGTTGGGCTCAACATCGGGAATGATCAGCGCGCGGTCGCCATTGGCCTCGGCGGTGCCCTCGTAGATCGAAAAGCGCAGCTTCTTCGGTGGAATGCGCACGCCGCCGGACAGCACGGCGTCGAGCTTGAGGCCGCCGGCGTCGAGCACGAGACTTTCGCGCTTTGCGTCCTTGCCGACAGTGATGCGCTTGGTGGCTCCAGCCCGGCCGTAGGAGGCGTGAACCAGATAGCTGCCGGGTTCGAGCTGGAAGACGGCGGTGCCGCCATGGGAGGAGGCGACCATCGGCAATTTGCCGTTGACGGCTTCGGGCTTGAAGACCCGCCAGACGATGCCGCGCGTGATGTCGGAACCCTTGTCGGTCAACTGGGCGGACAGCGTGATGGCGCCGCCGCCGCTCAGCGCCAGTGACGTCTCGCCTTTCGGCGTCGCGTAGCTCGAAATTCCCGGAAGCTTCAGGTCGCTGACACCGTCGACGTTCTGTGCCATGGCGAACGAAACCGGCGCCATCAACAGCAGGGCGCCGAGCCAGATCAGGAAAAGACGGACAGTCCCCTCAAACATGCCTTGCGTTGAAGCCCATGGCGGTGGCAATTTCAAGGCTTAAGAGTCCGACCGATACGACTCTTCCGTCCGGCGTATCCCGCGCCAATGCCCGAGCCGCCCGAATCCCCGATGGTGCGCTTCAGCTCAAAACAGAATGTCCAGGAGACTTGCGCCCATGGCGTCGCCGATCATCGATTTCCTACTGACCCGAAACTCCGCACCGATTCCCGATCTGAAGGAGCCGGCGCCGAGCGATGCGGAGATCGCGACGATGATCACTGCTGCTTCCCGGGTGCCCGACCATGGCCGCCTGGAGCCCTGGCGCTTCATCCTCTACCGTGGCGATGCCCGCGTCGAGATCGGCAGGCAACTGGCAGCACTTGCCGAGCAGCGGGAGGGGCCATTGCCGGAAGGCCGCCGTAACCAGGAATTGGCGCGGTTCTCGCGCGCGCCGCTGGTGATCGGCGTCGTATCTATCCCCCGGGAGAATCCAAAAATCCCGCAATGGGAAATGTTCCTGTCGGGCGCCATGGCGGCGATGAACCTGACGATAGCAGCCAACGCGCTGGGCTATGGCACCAACATGATCAGCAACTGGTATTCGGATGTGCCGGAGGGCAGGGCGCTGCTGGGGCTGGCGCCGCAGGAGCGGGTCATCGGCTTCATCCATATCGGCTCCTATGCCGGCCCGGCGCCGGAGCGGCCCCGGCCCGATCCGGCAAAGCTTTATGCCGATTATTCCGGGCCGTGGGCGGGCTGAATGTTCTACGAACCTTCAAAGGGCCACGGTCTGCCGCACGACCCTTCGAAGGCGATCGTGGCGCCACGTCCGATCGGCTGGATTTCGACACTGAACAGGGCTGGCGAAATCAACCTCGCGCCATACTCCTTCTTCAATGCCGTTTCGACGCGGCCTTTCATCGTCTGGTTCTCCTCTGAAGGCGAGAAGGACAGCGCCTCCTTCGCGCAGGAGACCGGCGAGTTCGTCGCCAATCTCGTCAGCCGCGATCTCGCGGAAAAGATGAACCGCACATCGGTCAACGCACCGCGCGGCGTCAATGAGTTCGTCTATGCCGATCTTGCCATGGCGACGTCGCGCCTGGTGGCGCCGCCGCGCGTGGCGGCCGCGCCGGCCGCACTCGAATGCCGGGTGACGGAAGTTTTTCGGCCAAGGGCGCTGGACGGATCGCCGACAAGTGCCGTCGTCGTCGCCGGTGAAGTGGTCGGCGTGCATATCGACGACGCCTTCCTGACGGACGGCCTGTTCGACATCACCAAGGCCGGCAATGTCGCTCGTCTCGGCTATATGGACTATGCCAGCGTCGACGAGGTGTTTTCGATGCGCCGGCCACGCTGGGACAGGGACTAAACCAAAACTCCCGCCGCCTTTGCCCGCGCCAGAAGCCGCTCCGCCAGCCGCAGGTGCGGGCGGTCGAACATCTTGCCGTCGATGCCGACGACGCCGGGATTTCCCGCTGCCGCGAACGCGGCAACGATTGCCGCCGATTGTCTCACGGCTCCGACCGACGGCGTGAAGGCGGCGTTGATGACCGGCACCTGATCGGGGTGGATCGCCATCTTGCCGGTGAAGCCATCGCGCTCGGCTTCGGTGCATTCTGCTTCGAAGGCCGCC
This sequence comes from Mesorhizobium sp. M7A.F.Ca.US.006.01.1.1, assembly GCF_003997935.1. Classification (GTDB taxonomy): domain Bacteria; phylum Pseudomonadota; class Alphaproteobacteria; order Rhizobiales; family Rhizobiaceae; genus Mesorhizobium. Next base: position 28,289 of record NZ_RZQL01000012.1, on the reverse strand, counting down.
ATGTCGCGAAAGTTCGGAAAGACGGTGTCGATCGCCGCAACCTCCGCCGCACCGGCGGCGAGTATGGTCATGGTGCGAGCGTGGCGGAACACGTCCGTGTAACGGCCGCGCTCGTCGCGGGCGCTGCGCGCGCCGATCGCCGCCGACAGATCTTCCGCGCCCCAGGTGAGGCCGGCAAGTCGAGCACTTATCCCCGCATAGGTCGCCGCTGCCAGCACGCCTGCCGGCGTTTCGGTGATGATTGGCAGGATCTTGATCGCGCCATCGGCGAGGCCGTTTTCGGCCTCGCGCACCCTGAGCTTTGCCGACAGGTGCTGCACGTCCTGGCCGCTGTTCGACTTGGGCAGCATGATGCCATCGGGTTTCGCTGGAACCAGTGCGGCGAGATCGTCGTCCGTCAGCCCCGTCGACAGGTCGTTGACCCTGACATAGATCGCCGAGCTGGTTTGCGCTCTGCGCTCGACGATGAAGCGCGCCGCCACCTCGCGTGCCAGCGCCTTGTTGTGCGGTGCCACGGAATCCTCGAGGTCGACGATGACCACGTCGGCGCCGGCACCAAAACCCTTTTCCAGCTTCCTCTCGGAATCACCCGGGACGAACAGCAGCGAGCGCATGATCAGGCCGCCTTCTTCAGCATCATTGCTTGCCTGGTGCATTTGGCGACGAGATCGCCATGCTGGTTGTAGGCGCGATGCTCGAATTCGACGATGCCGCGATCGGGTTTCGATTTCGACTCCCGCACCGAGATGACTGTCGTCTCGACCCGGATGGTGTCGCCATGGAAGACCGGATGCGGAAACACGGTTTCCTTCATGCCGAGATTGGCCACCGTGGTGCCGACGGTGATGTCATTGACCGAAATGCCGATCATCAGCCCGAGCGTGAACAGCGAATTGACCAGCGGCTTGCCCCATTCGCTCTTGGCTGCGAAATCGAAGTCGATGTGCAGCGGCTGCGGGTTCAGCGTCATCACCGAAAACAGCATGTTGTCGCTTTCGGTAACGGTCTTGCGCAGCGTGTGCTGGAAGACATGGCCGACAACGAACTCTTCGAGATAAAGCCCGGCCATTTCTTTCTCCTCAGGTGCTTGACGGTTGATAGGCGCTGCAAATCAGCCTCGCAAGCCAGTTAATGAACATGGTGAACGGTTCGTAAACCAATTCTGCCTACGGTCGTCAGTGGGGTCAGAAGCTTCTGGCAAGGGGCGTAAGCAGACGGGCATGGTTGTTGTTTCGCATTTCCTGAAATGGATCTACACGGCCAAGGTGTCGGAGCGCGCCGCGGCGGCGAGCGCTCTGGCCCGGGCCTACATCAATTCCGAATTGCCCTTCGAGGACCGCTGCGCCGCCGAGGCGGCGCTGACGCTGTTGCTCGACGATGCCTCGTCGAAGGTGCGGCTGGCGATGGCCGAGGCGCTGTCGATGAGCCACCACGCGCCAATGCAGATCATCAGCGTGCTGGCCTCCGACCAGCCGGAAGTCGCCGGCGTGGTGCTGGCGCGCTCGCCGCTGCTCACCGACGCCGACCTGATCAACCGCGTGGCCTCAAGTCCGAAGGCGACACAGAAATTGATCGCCGACCGGCCACTCGTCTCGATGGCGCTGTCGGCGGCCATCGCCGAGATCGGCGAAGCGGACGCCTGCGCCATGCTGCTCGCCAACAGCGGCGCCGAAATCGCCTCGCTCAGCTTCCGCCGCATGGCCGAACGGCATGGGCACCTGCCGCTGGTGCGTGAGGCGCTGATATCGGATATCAGGCTGCCTGCCGACTGCCGGCATATGCTGCTCGTCAAGCTCGGCGAAATGTTGAAAACGTCGCCACTGGTGATGGCGATGATGGGCGCGGCGCGAGCCGACCGCGTCATGCGCGATGCCTGCGTCAAGGCTTCGGTGACGCTGATCGAAGGCACGCGCACGGAAGAACATGCGGCCTTGATCGAGCATCTCAGGCTGCGTGGCGACCTCACCGCGAGCTTCCTCATCCGCACCATCGCGCATGGCAAGGTCGATTTCTTCGGCTCGGCACTCGTTGCGCTCAGCCAGCAGTCCGAACAACGTGTGAGGGCGCTGCTGGCCGGCGGGCACGACGTGGCCTTGCAGGCATTGTTTCGCAGCGCCGGGCTCGCCGGCGCCACGCACGCCATCATCCTGCGCGCGCTGAAGATCTGGCGCGAGGTCGCCAACGGCAAGCGCGTCGCCGGTGTGCAGGAGGTAAGCTGGCTGATGCTCAAGGAAGCGGGCGGTCAATCCGCCGAGGGTGATCTCGCCGCCTTGGTCAAGTCGATCCATCTCGACGCGCTGCGCGAAAACGCGCGCGGCCACGCGCTGGCGATAGCGGCGGCCTAGCCTTTATCCCTCGCGAAAAAATCCGGAAAATCCTCCATCGCGGCGGCGATGATGCGCAACGATGCCGCGATCTGCAGCAATTCGCCGGTACCGTTTCGTTGGGCAATGCTTGCCGCATATTGCCGGGCGACGGTGACGGTCGATGTCTGCGGATCGCCGGGGGCGCGGAAGAGCAGTTCGCGCGCCAGCCCCCTCAGGAAGTTGGCGATCGAAAGCGCGGTCTCGGATGGGATGGCATGGCTTTGGCTCGCATCACGCAGCCGAAGGACCTCCAGGCCGACGGTGACGGCGGCGACGCCGCCGCCCAGAACCGCATCGCCTTTCTGACCGGCATTCTGCACCAGCGGCATCAACTGGTTGATGCGGTCGTAGGCAAGGCTCTCGAAGGCCGACCGCCTCGGCACCCGCTCATGTAGGCAAAGCCGCGCCAGATCCTCGCGCATGGCGCGCACGATGCGGTTGGCCGCGAGCCATGGATCGGCTGGCAGCACGACGATGAAGACACCGATCGCCAGCAGGATGCCGACCAGGATCGACGCCGAACCGGCGAAGAAGGGCCCGGGATCGTAGGTCATCGCCTGGTGTGGACTGAGGAAGGCGAGGAAATTGATGGCGAAGGCTGTCGCCACGCCGACACAGCGTGGATTGGCCATGGCCAGCGCCGTCGGTACAAGGATAGGCACGACAAACAGCATGAACCAGCCGAAACCGGGCAGGGCAGGCAATGCGATCTGGCCGACGAGAAAGGCAAACGGCAGCGCCAGAAGCGTCCCTTTGAAGAAACCCCAGGCGACCTGCACGGGGTCTGGGCGAGCAGCAAACAGGCTCGATACGACGGCAACGAGAATGACCGTGCCGGCGGCTTCCGACCATTTCGTCGTCAACCAGAAGGCCGCGACCAGCAATGTGGCAAGGGCAGCGCGCACCGCGTTGCGCGATGCGCCGGCGTAATCGCGATGCACCACCAGCGCAGGCTGCCTGCTGCCCCTGACCGGGCGCGTGGCAGGCGCGCGCAGGGCGTCGAGGCCGCGCAGCACCTGCTTGAGCGCATCGGCGAAATCGGCGGCGATGGTCAGGCGGGTGATAGTGCCGACCCTGTCGTCGCCCTGATCGGTCGAGGCATCGGGTATTTGCCGGGCCTTGGCCGAGATGGTGTCGAGCCGCGCCACCCAAGGCGTGGTGTCGTCCAGCGCACCGGGCTTCGCGGCCAGTTCACCGACAAGGGCCTGCAACTCCGAACGCACCGGAATGAGTGCGGCATTCTTCGGAGCGGCGTGCGAATGCAGCGCGCGTGCCGCAGAGAGCGCGGAGAGCAGTTGTCCGATGGTGCGCCGGACCGGATGGGCGCGCGGCGCGAAGCTCGGCGCCTCAAGCCTGGCATAGGCGCGCATCTCGCCGAGCGTCTGGGTGTCAGCGACCAGCTTTCGGTGCAGCGCGGACAGCGTTGCCGGGTCGCCGCCGGAGAATGCGCCGCCGGCATAGGTGGCAAGATCGAGGATGCAGCGTTTCAGGCGCGAGATGATGGCGTCGCTGGCCAGTTTCGGCAGGATCAGCCGGCTGGTCAGGCCGGCGCAGACAATACCGAGCACGATCTCGGCACAGCGTGCGACCGTGAGGTCGACGACGAGGTGTGGCTGTCCGAAGGCAGGCAGGCCGATGATCATTGCGGTGTAGCCGGCAAGCGCAGCGCCATAGGCTTCCGGATTGCGCAGCAGCGACGAGACGAAGGTGCAGATGCCGATCCAGACGGCAAGCACAGTCACCAGCACCCAGGGGCCGGTGCCAAATGTGGTGGTGATGCCGATCGCGGCGATGCCGCCGACCAGCGTGCCGAGCAGCCGGTAGAAGCCCTTCGCCAGCACCATGCCGGCGACCGGCTGGGCGACGATGAACACCGTCATCATGGCCCATTGCGGGTGGTCGAGCTTCAGCGCATAGGCGGCCAGCAACGCGATCAGGCCGGCTGAAACGGTGCGCAAGGCAAAGATCCAGTCGGAGCGCGTCGGTTGCGTCAATCCGGCTAAACTCGTCTCCAAATAGCCTTTCAGCCGCGCCCAGGTCACATGCTCGTCTCCGCAACTGGAGCCTTGTTATGGACCGGCTGGCGGCTAGATATCCAGCACTTCCGCCGCGGCGAACTCGGCGCGTTCCTGGATGAAGCGGAAACGGGCTTCCGGCTTGGTGCCCATCAGTTCATCGACCCTGTCCTTGGTGGCTGAATCGATTTCGTTTACATCGACCCTGAGCAGCGTGCGCTTCCTCGGATCCATGGTGGTTTCCTTGAGTTGGGCGGCCATCATCTCGCCCAGGCCCTTGAAGCGGCCCAGTTCCACCTTGCCGCGCCCGGTGAATTCGGTGCGCAGGAGCTCGTCCTTGTGCGCGTCGTCGCGGGCATAGGCGACCTTGCCGCCTTGCCTGATCGAGTAAAGCGGCGGCACGGCGAGGTAAAGGTGGCCGCCGCGCACCAGCGCCGGCATCTCCTGGTAGAAGAAGGTGATCAGCAGCGAGGCGATGTGGGCACCGTCGACGTCTGCGTCGGTCATGATGATCACGCGGTCATAGCGCAGATCTTCATCGCGGTACTTCGAACGCGTACCGCAGCCGAGCGCCTGGATCAGGTCCGAAATCTGTTGGTTGGCCGCCAGCTTGTCGTTGCCAGCGCTGGCGACGTTGAGGATTTTTCCACGCAGCGGCAGGACGGCCTGGCTGGCGCGGTCGCGCGCCTGCTTGGCTGAGCCGCCGGCCGAGTCACCTTCGACGATAAACAGTTCTGCACCGGCCGCGGCATTCTGCGTGCAGTCGGCGAGCTTGCCCGGCAGCCGCAGTTTGCGCACCGCGCTCTTGCGCGACACTTCCTTTTCCTGGCGCCGGCGCACCCTCTCGTCGGCACGCGCGATCACCCATTCGAGCAGCTTCGACGCTTCTTGCGGGTTGTCGGCCAGCCAATGGTCGAACGGATCGCGGATCGCGGTCTCGACAATTCGAATTGCCTCGATCGTCGCCAGCCTGTCCTTGGTCTGACCGACGAATTCCGGCTCGCGGATGAACACCGACAGCATGCCCGCCGCCGAGATCATGACGTCTTCGGAAGTGACGATGGAGGCGCGCTTGTTGCCGACAAGATCGGCATAGGCGCGCAGGCCCCGCGTCAGCACGTTGCGGAAGCCGGCCTCGTGGGTGCCGCCTTCGCCGGTCGGGATGGTGTTGCAGTAGGAATTAATGAAGCCGTCGCCGCCGAACCAGGTCACCGCCCATTCGAGCGAGCCATGGCCGCCCTGTTTCTCGCTCTTGCCGGCGAAAATCTCGCGCGTCACCTGGAAGTCGTCGCCGAGCGATGCCTTGAGATAATCCTTCAGGCCACCGGGAAAATGGAATTCCGCCTTGGCCGGCGTCTGGTCTTTTTCCTTGATCAGCGACGGATCGCAGGTCCAGCGGATTTCGACGCCGCCGAACAGATAGGCTTTCGAGCGCGTCATGCGGTAGAGCCGCGCCGGTTCGAACGCCGCTCCCTTGCCGAAAATCTGCTCGTCAGGATGGAAGCGGATCTTTGTGCCGCGCCGGTTGTGGACCTCGCCCAATTGTTCCAGGCCGGTCACGGGAACGCCGCGCGAGAATTTTTGCCGATAGAGTTGCCGTCCCCGCGCGACCTCGACCTCGAGATGGTCCGACAGCGCGTTGACCACGGAGACGCCGACGCCATGCAGGCCGCCTGATGTCTCATAAACCTTGGAGTCGAACTTGCCGCCCGAATGCAGCGTCGTCATGATCACTTCAAGCGCCGGCTTCTTGAACTTCGGGTGCGGATCGATCGGGATGCCGCGGCCATTGTCGGTCACGGCGAGATAGCCGTCGGCCGAGAGCTCGACATCGATGAAGGTGGCATGGCCGGCCACCGCTTCGTCCATCGAATTGTCGATGACCTCGGCGAACAGATGGTGCATCGCCTTGTCGTCGGTGCCGCCGATATACATGCCTGGCCGGCGGCGCACCGGCTCCAGCCCTTCCAGCACCTCGATGTCGGCGGCGCTATAGCCCTCGCTGCCGTCCTTGGTCGAGGCAGGACGCTTGGTGGCTTGCACCACCAGTGGATCGGCCGGGCGCGCAGGGGTACGCACCGGCTGAGGCTGCTTGTCCATATTGCCGAAGAGATCGTTGTTGTCGTCCATGCCTGCCATAGGGTCCGGTGCTGCGAATCACCTCGCGATACTGCCACGCTTTTCAGCGCCAAGCGACCGAGGTTCCTGTTCCGTTCGGGGATCTGGCCCCTCTTACTCCAAAACCATTCGATAACCAAGCCGGCGGAATAGATCCGCTACCAACGCCCGGGATTCCTGATTCTTTAACAATGCCGCCTAACGTGAGGCCAACTAAATAAGAAACTGCTGATATCAGGGGTTTTCGGCGTGAGGGGCAAGGCCATATCGATGATCGGCATCGCAGCCGTTTTCGGGGCGATCTCGATCTTTGCCGCGGATTTCTGGGTCAAAAGCCAGGCCAAGGCCGATTCCGAAGAGAAGACGTCGTCAATCCCGGCACCTGTGGTGCCGAAGGTCGAGTTCAAGACCATCGTGGTGGCGAATGCCCCATTGCGCTACGGCATGGCGCTCGACCGCGCGCAGCTCAGCGAAATCCCTTGGTCGCAAGAGTCCGTGCCGCAGGGCGCCTTCACCACCATCAATGCGTTGCTCGCCGATGGCAGCCGCGTGGTGCTGTCGCCGATCGAGGTCAACGAGCCGGTGCTGCTGGCCAAGCTGTCCGGTCCGAACGGCCGCGCGACACTCTCCAACATGATGACGCCCGGAATGCGGGCGGTCACCATCCGCACCGACGAGATCGCCGGTGTCGGCGGCTTCGTCACGCCCGGTGATCGCGTTGACGTGGTGCTGACGCGCGATGCCGGCGAAATTCAGGAAGTGGCCAAGAATGCGCAAGGGGCCGCCGGCTCGACCATCACCTCCGAGATCGTCGTCGCCGACGCCAAGGTGCTGAGCGTCGGGCAGGGTGCCGACGAACGCCAGACGACGCCGCAGATTTCCAATTCGGTGACCATCGAGGTGACGACAGACGGTGCGCAGAAAGTGGCGCTGGCCCGCACCGTCGGCACCTTGTCCTTGTCGCTTCGGTCCGCCAGCGAAGGCGGTGACGGCAAGAACGGCGTCACCACCATCTCCTCCTTCGGCGGATCGGTCGCCTCGGATGTGCAGGCTGCGGCCGGCTCGGTGTTCGACGCCGTGGTGAAAGAGCCGGAGAAACCGAAGTTCAAGACGGTCATCGTAACGCGCGGCACGAAAGCCGAGGAATACCAGGTTCCTTCGCGGGACCAGAAATAAGCCAGTGGGGACTGGGTGAGGAACGGGACAATGTTCGGGCTTTTCACATATCGGGTCACGGGACGGTTGCGCGTTTTGCGTGCGGTGGCTGTCGCGTCTTTGCTGGCTGCCGCGGCGATGCTGGCCTTCGGCGCCTCGGCGAGAGCTGACAACGACATCGTCTATGTGTCGTCGACCAAGAATGCATCGATCAAGGTTGCCAAGGGCAAGCCGAAGACGATCATCACCAGTGCCGCCTTCTACCAGATCGTCATCGGCGATCCGGAGATCGCCAATGTCAATCCGCTGACCGACAAATCCTTCTACGTGCTCGGCAACAATCTCGGCACCACCGGCATTGCGCTGTTTGATGAGAAAAAGCAGCTTGTCGGCACTGTCGACATCGAGGTGACGCTCGACACAGACCAACTGGCCAGCACCATTCGCGCCAGCGTGCCGGATGCCAGGATCAAGGTCGGATCGGCCAATGGCCGGGTCGTGCTGTCGGGCGAGGCGGATGACGCGGTCGCAGCCGAAAAGGCAAACAAGATCGCGACGCGCTTTTCCGGCACCGAGGAGGTCATCAACTCGGTCAACATCTCGTCGTCGCAGCAGGTCCAGCTTAACGTCCGCTTCGTCGAGATCAACCGCCAGGCGGGCCAGGATCTGGGCGCCAAATACGCCGCCAATTTCGCCTATGGCCTTGGCGGCCGCGACGTCTCGATCGATCCGGGCACAGTGCCGGCGGCCGGTACTGGCGAGATCATCGGTCGACTCTTGTCGAACGGCGTGTCGATCGATATCGCCATCAAGGCGCTAGAAGAGCGCGGTCTCGCCCGTCGGCTGGCCGAGCCGAACCTGATCGCCCGGTCCGGCCAGACGGCGAGCTTCCTCGCCGGCGGTGAGTTCCCGATCCCGGTCTCCGAGGACAATGGCAAGATCTCCGTCAGCTACAAGAAATACGGCGTCAGCCTGGATTTCACGCCTACGGTTCTGAAAGACGGGCTGGTCAGCCTTGATATCGCGCCGGAAGTCTCCTCGATCGACGCGTCGGCCTCCTACAATATCGGCGCCATCTCGGTTCCCGGTTTCATCGTGCGCCGTGCCAGGACGTCGGTCGACCTGAAGAACGGCCAGAGCTTCATGATCGCTGGACTGCTGCAGTCGCAAAACGACATCACCACGTCGCGCATTCCGGGCCTCGGCAAGATGCCGGTGCTTGGGGCGCTGTTCTCGTCGAAATCCTACCAGCGGCGCGAGACCGATCTCGTCATCATCGTAACGCCCTATCTGGTCAAGCCGGTCGATCCGTCGAAGAAGCTCGTCGAGCCGACAGATGGCACGCAGCCGGCCAGCAACGCCGACTATTTTCTCAACAACACCGAGGAAGTGAAGGAGTCCGATACCGGGCGCACCGTGGCGCTGGCGGACGGCCGCGTCACTCAACCTGCAGCGGCCGCTTCGGCTGGGCATTTCCTCGACCTGCCGAAGGATTGAAGCCATGCGTCTGGTCTTTGGATCGAGCGTCGCCTTGCTGCTGGCCGGCTTTGCCGCCGGCTGCACCAGCGACGACTATGTGCGCAGCGAAGGGCCAACGGCCGGCGCCGGAAATGCGCAGGCCGCCAACACCGTCATGCAGATGGTCGATCCCTGGAAATATGGGGTTCAGAACACCAGGCTCCTGGTGCCGGCCCAACGAGGCAGCGCGGCGGCTGTCACACCTGATCAAGCAGCCGGTGCGAAGGCGTCGCAGTCGACCACAGGCAACTGATTCAACGGGCAACTGGTCAACGGGCGACCTGACAGGCTGATAGAATGGCAAACGGCATCAAGACCAGGAAGATCCTGCTCGTATCGACCGACAGGACCTTTGCGCAGGACACGCGCACCGCGTTTTCCGCCTCCGAGATCATACAGCTCTCGACAGTGGAGAAGAACGTTACCGAGTTGCGCGGCGAGATCCAGGAAGCCGACTTCGGCGCCATCATCGTCGACATGGATGCTGCAAGGCTGGAGGAGGTCGAGTCGCTGCAGCGCATCATGCGCCGGCTGGAGGACAAGGTTCCGGTCGTCGTCGTCACGCAGGAGTTCAACGCGGCCGCGGTGCGTATTCTCGTGCAGCTCAAGGTCGCGGATTTCCTGGTCAAGCCCATCACCACCGCCGACCTGGTGCGCTCCGTTGTGCGGGCGCTGCAAGGACCCGGGCGTGAGGAAAACACCGAGTCGCAAATCTACACCTTCATGCCGGCCGCGGGCGGCGTCGGCACCACGACGCTGGCGCTCCAGACCGCTTTCCAGCTGCATCACTCGGTGACGCGCGGCGCGTCGACCTGCGTCGTCGATCTCAATTTCCAGCAGGGCGCCTGTGCCGAATATCTCGACCTCGAACCGCGTTTCGACATCACCGAGATCGAGAACCAGCCCGAGCGTCTCGACCGCCAACTGCTCGACGTGATGCTGTCCAAGCATGCCAGCGGGCTGTGCGTGCTGGCGGCACCGGCGCATCCAGCAGAGATGCGCTCGTTCAAGACCGATGTCGTGGTGCGCATGCTGGACCTCGTTTCGGCCTATTTCGACAATGTCGTCATCGACATGCCACGCACCTGGTTTCCATGGACGGAAACCGTGCTGCTCGGTTCCAACAAGCTCTACATCGTCGCGGAAATGACGGTGCCGTGCCTGCGCCACACCCAGCGGCTGATCCAGGCCGTCTACGAGACCGCCGGCAAGGAAGTGAAGCCGAACGTCATCGTCAACCGTTTCGAACAGAAGATGTTCGATAACGGCATCAAGCAGGCGGACGTCCAGGAAATTCTCGGCGAGCATTTCGTCGGCGGCATCGCCAACAACTACCGGCTGGTGCGCGAAGCGGTCGACCGCGGCGTGCCGCTGCACGAGATCGATCCCAACGCCAATGTCGTCAACGATCTGAAGAAGATCATCCTGCCGGAAGAAGCGGTTCCAACCCGGGCGAAATCGCGCTCGCTGTTTGATATGGGCCGTGGATTGCTGAAGAGGAAAGCCGGATGACCAGCCGCTTCTCCACCCTGCAGAACCGCGATGCGCGTCCGCAGCGCGCGCCTGAGACGACGCCGGTCGCCCATCATGCCGTGGTCATTCCGACCAGCCGAAAGGCTTTGCCGGCAAAGCCGGACACAGCGCCGGCAAAGAATGCCAACAAGGTGCTCGATGCGCGCGTGCGTATCCACCGGCTGCTGCTCGAAGAGATCAATCTTGTCGCGCTGGAGCGTTTGCCGAAGGATGAGATGCGCCGGCAAGTGCATGATTTCGTGTCGGAAAAGACCAAGCAGGAGCGGATGGCGATCAACACCGTCGAGCTTGATGCGCTGGTCGACGACATCGTTGACGAGATGGTCGGCCTCGGTCCGCTCGAGCCGCTGCTCAAGGACCCCGACATCAACGACATCCTGATCAACGGCCACATGAACTGCTTTGTCGAAAAGAAGGGCAAGCTGCAGCCGGTCCACATTCCGTTCAAGGACGAGGCGCATCTCCTGCGCATCGTCAACAAGATCGTCGCCGCGGTCGGTCGCCGCGTCGACGAATCGCAGCCGATGGTCGATGCCCGCATGCTGGACGGCTCGCGCTTCAACGCGGCCATCCGTCCGGTTGCGGTCGATGGGCCGCTGGTATCGATCCGCAAATTCTCCAAGAACAAGCTCGGCCTGCACAAACTGGTCGAATTCGGCGCCATCACCCAGAACATGGCCGAAGTGCTGGCGGCGGCCGTGCATGCCCGCAAGACGACGATCATTTCGGGCGGTACCGGCACCGGCAAGACGACCATGCTCAATGCGCTGTCGGCCTTCATTCCCGAGGACGAGCGGCTGATCACCATCGAGGACGCGGCCGAGCTCCAGCTGCAGCAGCCGCATGTCGCGCGCATGGAAACGCGGCCGGCCAACATCGAAGGCCATGGCGAGCTGAAGCAGCGCGACCTGGTCAAGAACGCACTGCGCATGCGCCCCGACCGCGTCATCCTCGGCGAGTGCCGCGGCGAGGAGGCTTTCGACATGCTGCAGGCAATGAACACCGGCCACGAAGGGTCGATGGCGACCATCCATGCCAACACGCCGCGCGACGCCATTTCGCGGCTCGAGCAGATGCTTGGCATGACCGGCATGCCGATGACGGTGCAGTCGATCCGCAGCCAGATCGCCAGCGCGCTCGACCTGATCGTCCAACTGACGCGCCTGTCCGACGGCAAGCGCAAGGTGACCAGTGTCGCCGAGGTGACCGGCATGGAAGGCGATGTCATCCAGATGCAGGAGATATTCCGCTTCGTGCGCACCGGCATGGAGGCCGACGGCAAGATTCTGGGCCACTACGAGGCGACCGGCATCCGGCCGCGCTTCCTCGAGGACCTGCGCGCCATGGGCATCGAGTTTCCCGGACGATATTTCGAACCCGGCCGGCCGCAGGAGTAGCCAGGTGTTCGATGGAATGAGCGCGATCTATGTCGTCTATGCCGCGGCCGCGCTGACCGGCATCCTGATCGCCGAGGCCTGTTACCTGCTTTATGCCGGCCGTAGCGACAAGCGCACCGCCATCAACCGGCGCATGAAGCTGCAGGAAAACAAGATCAGCCAGGAGCAGGTGCTCGTCCAGCTGCGCAAGGAGCGCGGCCTTGACGCGGGCACGCCGCTGTTTTCGGTGGACCGGTTTCGCGCTCTGCGAACCCAGTCGGGCATGATCATGCCGCTGTCGAAATTCCTCATGATCACCTGCGGCGTGGCGATGGCGATGGCCTTGGTCGCCATCTGGTACGGCTTGCCGCCGCTGATGGGGTTCGTCCTGTTCGTGGTGCTCATGCCGCTGTTGCCGGTGCTGACGCTGCGTTTCAAGCGCAAGCGCCGGCTGAAGCGGTTCGGCATGCAGTTGCCGGAGGCGCTGGAACTGATCACGCGTGGCCTGAAGGCCGGCCATCCGGTGCCGGTGGCGATCGCCATGGTGGCGCGCGAGATGCCCGACCCGATCGGCAGCGAGTTCGGCGTCATCGCCGACGAAGTGACCTATGGCTCCGATCTGGTTTCGGCGTTGAACTCACTGTTCGACCGGGTCGGCCAGGAGGATCTGCCGTTGTTCGTCACCGCCGTCTCGATCCAGACCAGTTCGGGCGGCAATCTGCGCGAGATCCTCGACGGCCTGGCGACGACGATCCGCGAGCGCGGCAAGCTGCGCCGCAAGGTGCGCGCCATTGCGACAGAAGGCCGGATGTCGGCCTACATCCTGACGGCGGTGCCGGCGTTGCTGTTTGCCGCCATCATGGCACTGATGCCGGGCTTCTACAGCGACGTCTGGGGCGAGCCGAAGACCTGGTATCTGCTTGGCGCGTCGATCACCTGGCTGATGCTGGGCAATTTGATGATGTTCAAGATGTCGAATTTCAAGTTCTGACATGCAGGGTTTCATCGAATTCCTCGCCTCGCTTGCGCCGACCTCATTGATGCCGGTGGCCATCCTGCTGCTGGCGGTGGGTGCTGCCGCTGTTGCCTGGCCTGTTGTCATGGCGAAGGGCGATCGCAACGAGGTCATGCGCCGGCTCAGGGTCGACAACGGTCCCGTGGCCGCCAAACCGGAGCCGGTGCAAAAGAAGAATACCGGCATCGTGCGCGAGAAGGCGGTGAAGCGGGCGCAGGAATTCTACGCCAGGAGCGATCCGGAAAATGTCGCCCGGCTGCGCATGAAGCTTATCCAGGCGGGCTACATGGAGCCGCGCGCTGTCGGTACGTTCTTCCTGATCCGGTTCACCGCGATGATCGGCACGGCAATCGGTGTGTTTGTGCTCAACCGCTGGATGGCCAGTCCGGACGCAACGATGGCCAGCCGCTGGACATTCGTCATCCTGTCGGGCGCGGCCGGTTATTTCCTGCCCGGCCTGGTGCTGAGCCAGAAAGTGCGGGAACGCAGGCGTGAGTACCGCAACGGCTTTCCCGATTTCATGGACCTGATGATTGTCTGCTCGGATGCCGGCATGAGCATGGAGGCAGGCATAGAGCGCGTCTCCAAGGAACTCGCCAAGACTTATCCCGCGCTCAGCCAGAACCTGCAGTTGGTGTCGCTGGAACTGAGGGCCGGGCGCAGCCTCGACGATGCGCTGAAGGCGCTCGCCGACCGCCTCAGCCTGGACGAGGTGCGTTCCTTCGCCACGCTGCTGCAGCAGTCCAAGGAACTCGGCACCAGCCTGTCGGGGGCGCTGCGCGTCTTCTCCGACGACATGCGCCATAAGCGTATGTCGTTGGCCGAGGAAAAGGCGCACGCTTTGCCGGCCAAGATGTCGGTGCCGGTGGTGGTGTGCATCCTGCCGGTGGTGCTGATGATCGCGGCCATTCCGGTCATCGTCAAAATGACGGCACACTAGGCATGATGCCGAAAGGTGTGAGGCTTCGACTCGACCTGAAATCATCCGGCTCTAGCGAGCGTCCCACAAAAGCCCTAGCAAGGGGCTGACCAACCATTGTTCTGACCGAACCCGGCTTTGCAGGTGAGAAGTCCATGCTGTTGCGCACCCTCTTCCTCGGCCTTGCCGCGGCCTGCCTGTCGCCCGCCTGGGCCGTGGCCGACGATTGCGGCGATGCCGCCGCCTTGGTGCAGCAGGCCTATCCCAAAGCTCGAAAGAACGCCGACGGCACCTCGTTCACGCTTGAGCCCCACACTAGCATCGCCCTGACATTCGCGTATGGCGATCCGCCAGGGCTGGTTTGCAAGATCTGGCCCGCCCATGACGATCTGCTGTTGGTGGCAGTGCCGCTGATGGACGGTTCCCAACCCCGCGACTATGCGCATGCCGGCGACATCGAGCTTTTGATTGTCGACAGGACGAGCCGACAGGTGCGCCAGCGCTTGCTCCAGCCTGGGCTGATGAATGATGATGCCATCGCCATCCGCAAGGTCGAACTTGATACCGGCCGCTATGCGCTGGCGCCCGATGTCACTGCCTTTGGCCTGCGCATCGAAATGGCGAACAATTCGCTGCCTAATCCCTTCAGTGAAACCGACCTGCGGCTCTATGCCGTCGATGGCGATTCACTGAGGATGGTGCTCGATGGCCTGGTCGTGGCCGGCAATGGCGGCGAGGGTGATACCAATTGTGCCGGATCCTTCCATACCAGTCGGGTCAGCCTGGCGATGAGCCCGGCCAAACATCATGGCTACCACGACATAACGGCGGTCGAGCAAATGGATACCGACAATCCGTTGCCCGACAAGAATGGCGAGTGCCAGTCCCATCCCGGCAAGTCCGTGAGCCAAACCTACCGGCTGCGCTATGACGGCAGCCGGTATACGGCTCCTGCGGGGCTCAAAGCCCTGGAGCCGTGAGGACGCCACTGGCTGCGACTGAAGTACAGTGGCCTGGTGGTTAATGGCTGGTGTGCCCGAAGCCGAATTTTGGCGGCGTTTCGGCACCGAAGTTTAATCGCCGCTGATATACGGTGTTTCCTGAAGAACGACCCGGCAAATCGGGCGATGAGGCAGGGGCATGCGTCACAGTAATTTCACGGCAATGGCCGCAATGGCGGCCGTCTTGATGATGTCTGGCTGTTCGACCAGCACCGTCGACACCACCAAGACCACCGCGATCCAACAGGCGGCAAAGGACACCGAAACCTCCGATCTGGCGCAAGGCAAGGCGCAGTTTCGCGACGCCAATTACGGCCTCGCCGAGAAGCACTTCCGCAAGGCCGTCGAGTTGAAGGCCGACAATGCGGAGGCCTGGATGGGGCTCGCCGCTTCCTATGACGAGCTCGGCCGCTTCGACTTCGCCGACCGAGCCTACGGCCAGCTTTTGAAGGTCGCCGGCCGCAAACCGCAGATCGTCAACAATATGGGCTATTCGCAACTGTTGCGCGGCAATCGCAAGAAAGCCAAGGCGCTGCTGCTCGAAGCGAAGGCCGGCATGGCCGATCCCACCGTCGTCAACGCCAACCTCGCTCTCCTGAACAAGGGTTGATCTCTCGTGCGATGGTCCGGTTTCGGGACACGTGCCATCGACGCTTTGTAAACCTTATCCGCAGGTTGCATCGATGGATCGCCTGAAAAGCGTATCTGAGCGCTGCCACTGACCTAGAATGCAGCGCAACCGCCGACGCTCGAGAGGCCCTTGCCCGAAATGCTGGACTTCAGTTCGCTCCTGCTCGCAGCCGCGCTGTCGGGCATATGCCTCAGCGTCACCATGTTTGCGATCTGGTTCACCGCGCCCAAGGCAGGTTTCGTCCTGACGGTTGCGTGCGGAATTCTGGTGCTCGTCGCGCATGTGATCCTGTTCTGGCGGTACACCAAGGATCCTGATCCACTGCTTTGCCAGATCGTGCTGGCGCTGCTCACTCTGGGGTTCCTGATCCTCTGCGTGTCGGCCATGCAATTTCTGGGGGTGCCCGGCTACAGGCGCGCCGTTGCTCCGGCGCTTGCTGCCATGGCCATTTGTGCCGCCGTGACCTTTATGGGCTTTGACGGCGTCGGCTTCATCATCACCTACACCACGGTGACGGCGCTGCTGTCGGCGATCGGCGCCATGTTCTGGATCAACGGCAGTCACGATCGCCGCATCCTTCTGGTGGTTTCGTTTCTGAGCGGCACCTGCGCGATCTCGTTTGCGCTTTGCGGCGTGGTTCTGCTGACCATGGGGCAATGGACGCTGGCGGTCGCGCCCGACAACTGGGCCGAACGACTGAATTCCGTCGTTGCGGTGGCCTGCATGACCGGGCTCGGAGCATTGACGCTCTCCCTCCATCATCTGCAGGCGCAGATCGAGCTCAAGGCCGAGACCATGACCGACCCGCTGACAGGATTGCTGAACCGCCGGGCATTGACGTCGCTCTACGGCGAACGGAGTTTCGGTCCGTTCATGTCCATTGTCATGTTCGACCTCGACCACTTCAAGCGGACGAACGATGTCTATGGTCACCCGGTAGGGGATCAGGTCCTGTGCCGCTTTGCCGCCGTCATCAAGCGATATGCACGGACCGGCGTCGACGCTTTTCGCCTGGGAGGCGAGGAGTTCGCAATCGTCATGTCGCGGATGACGGATGAAAAGGCCTACGATCTCGCCAGCAAGATCGGCGTGGCGTTCGGCACCGAAATCGTCCCCACCCAGCTCGGCAAATTGCGCAGCACGGTCAGCGGCGGCATCGGCTTTGGCGAGGCAAGCGGCAGCAGCCTGGACAATGTGCTGGCCGAGGCGGACGCGGCGCTCTATGCTGCCAAACGCGCCGGACGAAATTGCGTCATCAGCCGCAAGAGGATGGGCAAGGCCGAGCCGATCAAGCCGGCCTTGCGCTCAGCGTAATTACTCCGCGGCGCCCAGATAATCCGACAGCGGCGGGCACGAGCAGACCAGGTTGCGGTCGCCGGCGACATTGTCGATGCGTGACACCGGGGGCCAGTACTTGGCTGCCGTGTCGGCGTCGCCGGCCGGATAGGCCGCTTCCAGGCGCGAGTAGGGATGATTCCACTGGCCGGCCAGCGCCTCGGCGGCGGTGTGCGGCGCGTTGACCAGCGGATTGTCGGCCAAAGGCCATTCGCCCCTGGCGACCTTTGCTGCCTCTGCCGATATGGCGATCATGGCCTCGCAGAAGC
This sequence comes from Mesorhizobium sp. M7A.F.Ca.US.006.01.1.1, assembly GCF_003997935.1. Lineage (GTDB taxonomy): Bacteria > Pseudomonadota > Alphaproteobacteria > Rhizobiales > Rhizobiaceae > Mesorhizobium. The sequence continues at coordinate 11,038 of NZ_RZQL01000012.1, read as the reverse complement.
GGTCGAGTTCCCGCTTGGGCTCGGACTCGGTCGGCTCCACCATCAGCGTGCCGGCGACCGGGAACGACATGGTCGGCGCGTGAAAACCATAATCGATCAAGCGCTTGGCGACATCGTCGACACTGATGCCGGCACTCTCCTTGAGCACACGGGTGTCGAGGATGCATTCATGCGCGACGCGTCCCTGCCTGCCCTTGTAGAGCACCGGGAAATGCGTACCGAGCCGCGTTGCGATGTAGTTGGCGGACAGGATCGCTGTTTCGGTCGCCTGCTTGAGGCCCGAGGCGCCCATCATGCGGATATACATCCAGGTGATCGGCAGGATCGAGGCGCTGCCGAAGGGGGCGGCGGAGACGGCGTGCGCCGAGCCTTCGGTGACATGGCCGGGCAAATACGGCTTCAGATGCGCCTTGACGCCGATCGGCCCGATGCCAGGTCCGCCGCCGCCATGCGGTATGCAGAAGGTCTTGTGCAGGTTCATGTGGCAGACATCGGCGCCGATGTCGCCGGGACGGGCAAGCCCGACCAGCGCGTTAAGGTTGGCACCGTCGAAATAGACCTGGCCTCCATGCTCATGGATCAGCGCGCAGAGATCGCGTGCGCCTTCCTCGAACACGCCATGCGTCGAGGGATAGGTGAACATCAACGCCGCGAGATCTTGCGCATGCTCAGTCGCCTTGGCCTTCATGTCGTCCATGTCGATGTTGCCGTCTTCGGTGCAGCGCACGACGACGACGCTCATGCCGGCCATTGCCGCGCTCGCGGGATTGGTGCCATGCGCCGAGGAGGGAATCAGGCAGACGGTGCGGTGGTTGTCGCCGCGAGAGCGGTGGTAGCCGCGGATGGCGAGCAGTCCGGCATATTCGCCCTGGCTGCCGGCATTGGGCTGCAAGGTGACGGCGTCAAAGCCGGTGATCTCCGACAGCCAGCCCTCCAGTTCGCCGATCACGGCACGGTAGCCTGTCGAGTGCGCGGCCGGGGCGAAAGGGTGCAGATTGGCAATGCTCGGCCAGCTCACCGGCATCATCTCGGCGGCGGCGTTGAGCTTCATCGTGCAGGATCCCAGCGGGATCATGGCGCGGTCGAGCGCCAGGTCCTTGTCGGCCAGCCGGCGCAGGAAGCGCATCATCTCGGTTTCCGACTTGTTCTCATGGAAAACAGGCTGCGTCAGGAACTCCTTGCCGCGCGGCTTGCCGGGCACCGTGCTGTCGGCGGAGGCACCAGCCTTGGCGCCGAACAGGGCCGCGATTGCGTCGAGATCGGCCTCGGTGGAGGTTTCGTCGAAGGCGATGCCGATGTGGTCGGCATCGACGGCACGCAGCAGTCTGCCACCCTTTTCAGCGGCGGCGGCGATCGAAGCTGCCTTGCCCTTCACCTCGGCCGTCACCGTGTCGAAGCGGCTTGAACCGAGCACGGAGACGTTTGCTGCTTTGAGCCCGGAGGCAAGACGATTGGCCAGCGCATGGATGCGTCCGGCAATCGCCTGCAGCCCCGCGGGGCCGTGCCAGATGGCATAGGCGGTCGCCATGTTGGCGAGCAGCGCCTGCGCGGTGCAGATGTTGGAGGTCGCCTTGTCGCGGCGGATATGTTGTTCGCGTGTCTGCAAGGCAAGCCGGTATCCAGGCCGGCCCTTGCTGTCGGTGGACTGGCCGACCAGACGGCCGGGCATCAACCGCGTCAGCCTGTCGGAGACGGCGCAATAGGCCGCGTGCGGGCCGCCAAAGCCCATCGGCACGCCAAAGCGCTGCATCGGGCCGACTGCGATGTCGGCGCCAAGCTTGGCCGGCGCTTCGGTCAGCGTCAGGCCGAGCGGGTCGGCGATGAAGACGACGAGGGCGCCGCTCGCGTGTGCCCTGTCGATCGCTGCCTTGTGGTCGCCATAGACGCCAAATGTATCCGGCCAGGAGACGAGCAGGGCGGCGGTGTTGTCGTCGATCGTCTCGCCATCGATCTCGATGCCGAGCGGCTCGGCACGGGTGCGCACCACATCCAGCGTTTGCGGGTGCGGCGTGCCGGCAAGTGCGATCTTGGTGCGCTTGTCGCGGTGATGGCGCAGCGCAATGCCGACCGCTTCGGCCACGGCGGTTGCCTCATCCAGCAGCGAGGCCGAGGCCACCGGCAGGCCGGTCAATTCGGTGACCAGCGTCTGGAAGTTGAACAGCATTTCGAGCCGGCCCTGGCTGATCTCCGCCTGATAGGGCGTGTAGGCTGTGTACCAGGCAGGACTCTCGAACAGATTGCGCTGGATAACCGGCGGGACATGGACGCCGTGATAACCGGCGCCGATGAAGCTCTTCAGCACCGTATTCCTGGACATGACAGCCGAGAGTTCGGCCAGCGCTTCCGCCTCGCTCGCCGGTGCTGGCAGGGCAAGCGGCCGATCGAGCCGGATCGACTTCGGTACGGACTGGCTGATCAGCGTCTCGATCGAGGGCACGCCGATGGCGGCCAGCATCGCTCTGGTGTCGTTGAGGCCGGGACCGATATGGCGGGCCGAGAAGGGGTAGGGTGCTGCGGTCATGTCAATAAGTCCTGATATCAACCGATATGGGCTTTGTAGGCGGCCTCATCCATGAGGCCGGCGAGCTGACTTTCGTCGGCGAGCTTCATCTTCCACAGCCAGCCGGCCCCTGTTGCGGCCGAGTTGACCAGTGACGGGTCCGACGACAGCGTGCCGTTGGCCTCGGTGATCTCGCCATCGACTGGCGCATAGACATCGGATGCCGCCTTGACGGATTCGACCACGACGGCGGTGTCGCCCTTGGTCAATTTCTTTCCGGTCTCCGGCAGTTCGACGAAGACGAGGTCGCCTAGCTGCTCCTGCGCGTAATCAGTGATGCCGACCGTGGCGATGCCGCCCTCGACGCGGAGCCACTCGTGATCTGATGTGAAATAGGTCGTTGCCATGGAAATCATCCTTTGCGGTAGCGATGCGGCGTGAAGGGCAGGGAGCTGATATCGACTGGGATTTTCGTGCCGCGCACATCGGCGAAAACCCGTATTCCGGGCTTTGCCAGAGGCGTCGAGACATAGCCCATGGCGACCGGATGGCCGGCCGAGGGGCCGAAGCCGCCCGATGTGACATGGCCGGCCGGATTGCCGTCGGCGTCGAAGAGCGCGGCACCACCACGCACCGGCTGGCGGCCCTCCGGCTTCAAACCGACGCGCTTTTGCGCGGGTCCTCGTTCCACCGCGGCGCGGAGCGCATCGGCGCCGATGAAAGCGCCGGAAGCGCGGATGTCCTTCGGGATCGCCCACATCAGCGCGGCGCTGGCCGGATCGGTCTCCGGCGTGATGTCCTGGCCATGCAGGCAGAGCCCGGCCTCAAGCCGCAGGCTGTCGCGCGCGGCCAGTCCGATCCACAGCACGCGTTCATCGCCGAGCAATTTGCCAACGAGATCGCGCGCATCGGCCTCCGGCAGGCCGATTTCGAAACCGTCCTCGCCGGTATAGCCCGACCGGCTCATGAACCAGTTCTTGCGCGGTTCGACCCCGTGCATGAACAGCAGCGAACCGGTCTCGATGCCGGCGCGGGAAAGAGCAGCCCAGGCTTCAGGACCCTGGATGGCCAGGAAGACGCGGTCGAGCGGCTCGACCTTCGCGTCGAAATCCGCGGCAAGTGCACGCAAATGCTTTTCGTCGGCCACGGCGTTGCCGGCATTGGCGACCACCATGAACCTAGCATCGCCAAGCCTGGTGACGATCAGGTCGTCCAGGATGCCGCCTGCTTCGTTGAGGAAGAAGGAGAGTTTGGACTGCGAGATTTCGAGCGCGCCGGCATCCAGTGGGCAGGCGCGGTTGAGCAGCGCAACCGCATTCGGCCCGCTGACCTCGAACAGCTTCATATGCGAGATGTCGAACAGGCCGGCATGTTCGCGGGTGTGAAGGTGTTCCTTCATGACGCCCGCCGGATAGGTCAGCGGCATCGACCAGCCGGCAAAGGCGCCGAAGCGCGCACCGGCGGCCACATGGATGTCTTCGAGGGGAAGGTGTCTTGTGTCGTCGCCCGTCATGTCGTCTCCAGAGTCGCACGCAATCGGTCGCGAATGGCGACCAGTCCGTGCCCCTCTGTCTGAAGCCTGAGAGACTCGCGCAGCCGGAACTCTGTCAGCGGCGCTTACACCTTCGGCGCGGGGGCAAGCCCCGACTTTCCAGAGTGTCTTTCCCGTCTACGGTTCTTTTGCCTGAGAGATTTCGGGCGATTTCCCCTTCGGCGACAGCTCTCGCTGTTCTCTCCCGCAAACAGGTAGGACTCAGACCCTGAGTCCTCGACACGCCATCCATAGCTTGCGCGCGACGGCTTGTCACCTGTCAGCGACATCTAAAGCGCGTGCATGTCGTTCTTCAAAACCGCGGCACGCTTTCAGGCGACATGCGCTGGCGACAAGTCTTCGCTAACCACGCCGTTTGCCGGTTTTTCAAGACACTTTCGTCATGTGCCCGGCCGGCTACGAAGCACCGACGCGCGATGTGGCGCTGCGCCGCGATGCCTTCCTCGAAGATGCCAATCCGGAATCGGCGGCGCCGCGCCGAGACGATCGATGCCGGCGAAGCCGGCTGGCTGATCGAACATATCGGCGTAGACAGGCCTCTCTACGAGAACGAACGCGCGTTGTTGATCCTAATCAGGCACGCCTCGCCGGAAATTCAACCGGCGCTGAGGCCGCTACTCGATAAGGTAGCCTGACCGATAGAGGGTCGCCTGATCAGATCTGGTCGACGTCCACGTATATCCGGGCCAGGCCTTCCCGAACGGTCGACATGGCGTCGGCGACACTGATGGCGATATGGTCATGCATGAGCCTGGCGGCGCTGTCGGCATCGCGGGCTACCATGGTTCGGGCGATTTCGCTGTGTTCGGTGTAAGTCGTTGACAGTCGCCGGTGCTTCTCCACTTCGATCTTGCGAACGAAATGGATGCGCGTGTTGATGCCTTCGAGCATGCGCGCCAGTTCGGAATTGCCTGACAGCCTGGCGATGCGGATGTGAAATTCCTCGTCCCTGGCGGTCAGCTCAGTGCTGGAAAATGAGTCGGCGCGCGCCATGGTGAGCGTCCACCAGTCGACGAGCGCGGCGATTTCCTCATTGGTCGCGCGCTGGATCGCCAGCCTGACGGAACGCTCCTCGAGTACGGCCCGTACGTCGGAAAGATTGACGATCTCGTCGACATCGAAGCCGCGGCAAAAGAAGCCCCGATTGGTCTGGAAAGTGATGAGTTCCTCCGTGACCAGCCGCTGGAGGGCCTCCCGGATGGGACTGCGGCTGACATTGAGCCTCGCGGCAAGCGCCACTTCGTTGATGCGCTCGTTCGGCTTGAAGCGATAGTCCATCGCCATGCGACGGATCTCTTCATAGACACGCGGTCCGGTCTTGATTGGCTTGGATGCCAACGCCGCGCTGTTGTCCTGGTTGCTTTGCCTGGTGGGTCGGAGCATGGCGTTGGTCAAGTCTTTGCGGCGCTTGGTTCGGCGAACCGCGCCTGTGTGGGAAGGATACCGTCGAGGGCGATTGGTGCAGCCCGGCCGGCGATCAGATCGGCGACGATGCGGGCCGATCCATGCGCCATCGTCCAGCCGATATGGCCGTGGCCGGTGTTCAGCCAGAGGTTCTTGATGTTGCGACGACCAAGAACCGGCAGATTGTCGGGCGTCATGGGTCTCAGGCACGCCCGCATTTCGGCGCGATCATAGGCGATACCGCGCGGAAACAGCTCCTGCGTGATGCGCTTCATGAGGGCAAAATCCGAAGGCTTGTGGCTGCGGTCATAGCCTGCGAATTCCGCGGTGGCGGTGACGCGGATGCGATCGCCCATCGGCGTGATGGCAACGAGATTGTGCTCGTCGATGACAGGGAGTTTTGGAGCCAGGGCCCGGTCGACGATGGGATGGTCAGGGAATAACCCTTGACCGGATAGATCGGCAGACCAAGGCCGATCTTGCGGGCGAGGATCGGGCTCTCGGCGCCCAGGCACAGAACGTAGGTGTCGGCCACAAACTCTCCCTTGTCGGTGACGACACGGGCGATCGCTTCGTTCCCGCGTTCGATTCCGACGATCCTGGTGCCGGTCAGGATCTTGCTGCCCCTCGTTTCGACGATGGCCGCCAGCGCGCGCGTGAACTTGGCGGCGTCGCCAGTTTCGTCGGTCGGACACAGTATGCCGCCGGCGATACTGCCACGCGACGCAGCCAGCGCCGGTTCGTGGTGAACGATTTCCTGTGCGTCGACAATGCGGATCTCCTGGCCGTCGGCCTCCAGCAGACGCATGTTGGCGACGCCCTTGTCGAGCGCCTCACGGCTGCGGTGGAAATAAAGAATACCGGCCGAGGTCCTGTCGTACTGGATCGCTTCCTCTCTGACGACTGTCTGCAGGACCGATTGGGAATGGACCGCAAGCCGGTGTTTGAGCAGGGTGTTGCGACGCGCTTTGGCGGCCGTGCATTGCATGAGGAAGCGCAGTGACCAGCTGTAGAGATGCGGATCAGCGGAAAGTTTGAAACGAAGCGCCTGGTCTTTCAGGAACAGCGACTTCAGCAGGATCTTTGGCGCCGCTGGCGATGACCAGACGAAGGAATGGCCGGGTGCGATCATGCCGGCATTTGCCCAGCTCGCGCCCTCGGCCACCTGTGGCGCCTGCTCGAGAACGGTGACCGTGTGGCCGTCCTTCTGCAACTGATAGGCAGTGGTGATCCCGACAACGCCGCCGCCCAAGATCAATACGCGCATCGCTGTCCCGAATGGCTTGTCGTTTTTATTGTCGACAATTCAATAGGAATACGCTGGTCATTGTCAACGGCGCGGGGGCGACGATCGATTCATCGTTCAAACACGGCGAAATCCCAGCATTCTCGGTTCTCGAAACTGAACGGAACTCTTGACACGTTTGCCAATGTTGTCGTTTCTATTGTCGACAATTCTGATAGCATCAGGAAGGGGACTGCGCCATGGACGCCCCGATCGGCCGCTCCGACGACGCGCTTGTCATCGACAAGGAACACATCCCCTTCACGACCGACGACGGCATCGGCACCCGCGCCAATCTCGGCCTGCTCGTCCTTCGGACCGACCAGACCATCGAGGATGAATTCCGCTATGCGCTGCCCGCGCGTGACATCGCGCTGTACGAGGCGCGGCTCTACAGCGATGTCGAGATCACGCCGGAAAACCTGATGAAGATGTCGGCCGTGATCCCGGGAACGGTCGGGCTCTTGCCGGACGTCAAGTTCGATGTGATCGGCTTTGCCTGCACCTCGGGAGCGCTGGTCATCGGCGAGGACAAGGTCGCCGAACGCGCTCACGAGGTGCTGCCGGGCGTGCAAGTGACCAACCCGGTGACGGCGGCACGGGCGGCGCTGAAGGCCCTGGGCGTCTCGCGGATCGCTCTGCTCACCCCCTATCTCGCGAAAATCAATCATTCCCTGCGTGCTTCCCTGATGGCGCGGGGGATGGATATTCCGGTCATGGGCTCCTTCAATGAGGCGGACGACAATGTCGTTGCACGCATCACGCCGGCATCGGTGAAGCAGGCCATTTTGGAGATCGGTGCGTCGAGCGACTGTGAGGCGGTGTTCGTTTCCTGCACCAGCATGCGCGTTGCCCGCATCATCGAGGAGGTGGAGAAGGAACTGGGGAAACCGGTAACCTCGAGCAATCACGCCCTTGCTTGGCACATGCTGCGGCTCGGCGGCATTGGTGAGCAGATCGCCGGAAAGGGCGAACTGTTTCGCCACTCGCTAGGCTAGCATCTTCAGAACCGGATTTGCGGTGTGCAGCTCAGATCCCGCCATACCAGTCGTAGCCATTGTCCTCCCAATAGCCGCCCCGACCGCCGCCGACATCGGCAAAGCCGTCGACCAGTTCGATCTTGTAGAGATATTTTGGCATCTTGTAGCCAAGCTGGCGCTCGACCCGGACGCGCAGCGGCGCGCCGTTCTCGACCGGCAGCGGCTTGCCGTTCAGGCCATAGGCAAGGATCGTCTGCGGGTGACGGGCATCGATCAGGTCGATGCTGCCGTAATATTTGATATCACCGGAGAGGCTGCGGTCGATCGTGTCGAGGCAATGGAACATGACGTAGCGCGCCTGCGGCTTGACCACCGCCTGGTCCAGCACCAGCGACAGCGGCGTGCCGGTCCATTTGGCTATGCAGCTCCACCCTTCGACGCAGTCATGACGGGTGATCTGGGTGCGACTCGGCATGTTCTGAATCTGCTCGCGGCTGAGCGACAGCGGTTTTTCGACGAGACCCGTCACTTCCAGACGCCAGTCGGCGAAATTGTTGGCGAGCAGGCCCTTGTAGGTGTCGTCGTCCGGCGCCGTCACACCGTTCGGCCGTTGCGGCTGGCGGATGTCGGCCTCGGTGAATTCCGGCGCCAGCGCGTCGCGTCCGGCCAGCAGGCGCTGTGCGCGGTAGGTCAGGCCGTTGGCGTTTTCGAGGAAACTGCGCAGGCCGCTGCCAATGCTTAGCTGGCTGTCGAAAGCGTCGCAGCCCGACAGGATGATGCCTGAGGCGCCAAGGCCGGCACCGGTCAGGAATTTGCGGCGGCTGATCTCAAACTTCGCCATGTCAGGCACTCCTCTCGACGGGTTTATCGTCCTGTGCGGGAGGATCGGTGCGATACCAGCCGGTGATGATCGAGCGCAGTTCGTTGATCGGGCCGGCGGCCAGGATCATCAGGATATGGACGACGAAGAAGGCGACCAGCAGCACCATGACGGTGAAATGGATGGTGCGTGCCGTCTGCCGGCCACCGAGCAGATCGTTGAGGAACGGCAGCACCGAATTCATGCTCGGCGACATGGCCAGGCCGGTGATGATCATCAGCGGCAACAGCACGAACAACACGCCGCCATAGGCCATCTTCTGCAGCGTGTTGTATTCGCGCTTGTGGTGGAATTTGAGCTTGGCGTGGTCGACGATGTCTTGCGGCAACCGCTTCAAATCGTCGAGACGTGGCGCCAGATCGCGCCGCAAATGGCCGTTCGCGGTGCTGGCGACAAACCAGACGATCAACGTCGTGGTGAGTATCCAGGCAAAGAAGAAATGGATGACGCGCGCGGTGCCGAGATCATAGTAGGACGGGATGGTCGCCCAGGACGGGAAGGCGCGGGACGTCTCCTGGCCGGCCGGACCCGACCAGCCGAGCAGCCCAGTGGTGTCGAAGCGCTTGCCGAAGATCTCCGTGTAGCCGCGCGGACCCGCATCGGAGTTCTCGGCGCCGATGGCGAAGATGGTGTTGTTGTAATCGAAGCCCGATTGCTTGCCGATATAGAGCTGCGGACGGGCATTGAAGATCTGCAGGCCGGACAACAGCATGAAGAACAGCGAGATCGCCCACAGCCAATGCGTCAGCCGCGTCCAGCGCGACTGCCGGTAAATCAGCGTTTTGTCGTTCGACGCCGAAGCGCCTGGATCGGCGGCGGATTGGCTTCTGGCAACGGATTCCATCGTGTTTCGTCTCCCGGCCTCGCGGCATGGCCTGCGCGCTCATTGTCCTCCTGATACGTCGCGATCCAAACCGATGTTTCATCCGATCACGGATTTATTACGGACCGCCCAGGCTGACGGCGAGATTGACGGCGGCGGCGACGATGACCGTGTTGAAGAAAAACGACAGGATGGAATGGACAAGCACGACACGACGCATATGCGTTGTCGAGATGTTGGTATCGGCGGTCTGTGCGGTCATGCCGATCACCGTTGAGAAGTACAGGAAATCCCAGCCCTCCGGCCGTTTGTCGCCCGGGAACAGCAGTCCGCCGACCGGGATTTTCTTCCTGGTCTCGGCATCCACCGCATCGCCATCCATCCAGTAGACATGGGCATAATGGAGCGCTGCCATGGCATGGATGGTGAACCAGCCGAGCGGGATCGACAGCAGCGCGAAGATGAGCTCGATGGGATGGCTTCTGTCCTTCTGATTGATCAGCAGGAACAATGCGACGACGGCAACGCCGACGACGACAAGCGTCACGGCGAAGATGACCAGCACCGGCTGGTCGGTGGCACGCGCGTTCTTGCTCAGATACCTGCCGGTGAACTTCGGCATCTGGGCGACGACGAGAATGACATAGGCGGCAAAGAACGCGTTGGCTCCGATCGAATAGGCAAGCGGAGCGTGCAGCAGCAACGCCACAAGAAGCGCAAAGACGCCGAAGCAGGCAGACACAGCGAACAGCATGTGGCGCTGCATGGGTTTGTCTATCGGAGCTTCGGCGGCCATGGTGGTTCCAGCCTGGATAGCACTAATCCGGTGTGGCCGATTTCACGGCCCGCCGCAAGATGCGGTCGAGTTCGCCGAGAAACCGTGACCGGTCTTGCGGCGCGAAGCTGGCATTGTAGCCCTTGCTTTCGCCGGTCTCGCGCAGATGCTGCTTCAGGTCACGCATCGCCACCGCCATGCCGATCGTTTCCGGCGTGAAAGGACGCCCCGTGGGTCCAAGCACATGCGCGCCAAGCGCCACCGCGCGGGCGGCCAGCGGAATGTCGGCGGTGATCACAATGTCGTTGGTGCGTGCATTGTCGACGATCCAGTCGTCGGCGGCATCAGCGCCCTTGGAGACCACCACATTGCGCACCATCGGATCGCGCGATGGCCGCAGGCCGCCATTGGAGACGTAGGTGACGACGACGCCATGCCGGTCGGCCACTTTTTCGACCTCGGCCTTGACCGGGCAGGCGTCTGCATCGACGAGAATGGCGGGGAGTTCGCTCATGTTTCTTTTCTCCTCCCATTGTGAAACCACAGAGGTCGCGGGCCGATTGGGCGGCGGCCTGTAATCTTCAGTAAACCACCACGCTGCGAATGCTCTCGCCCCGATGCATGAGGTCAAAACCCTTGTTGATGTCCTCGAGCTTCAGCGTGTGGGTGATCATCGGGTCGATCTGGATCTTGCCGTCCATGTACCAGTCGACGATCTTCGGCACATCGGTGCGGCCGCGCGCGCCGCCGAAGGCGGTCCCCATCCAGGTGCGTCCGGTGACCAGCTGGAACGGCCGTGTGGAAATTTCCTGGCCGGCGCCGGCGACGCCGATAACGAC
>NZ_RZQL01000130.1 GCF_003997935.1 Mesorhizobium sp. M7A.F.Ca.US.006.01.1.1 | reverse complement strand
GAGCCTGAGCCTGAGCCTGAGCCTGAGCCTGAGCCTGAGCCTGAGCCTGAGCCCGAGCCCGAGCCCGAGCCTGAGCCTGAGCCTGAGCCTGTCCCGACGCTGGTGAATTGTGTGCCTGCAGGTGCCGCCGCCGACGAAGGCGAAGAAATGTTCGGGTGGGAGCCGGAGATCGAATCCGGTGCCCCTGCGGAAGACACAGTGCAGGTGGGAGCCGCTCATGCTGCTCACGATGTCTTTTCTCGTGCGAATGCGAGGGTGGACGCAGCGGATTGGTCCTCCGTTGCCGTCGAACTTCCGCGATCGCTCGGCGGTCCGTCCGACCGGCTGCCGCCAGCAGTAGAGGCTATGGTGTCGCGCGGGCTGAACACTGGCTGGATATCCGGCGCGAGCCTGCGGTCGTCCCTGCCGACAGCGAAAATTCGCGGCGAACTCGCCGTACCCCTGAAGTTGGTTTTGTCGGATCTGGGCATTGCGATCCGCGACTCGGCCTACGAAGACATGCTCCTCCCCGACAACGACGCGCCAGTCGACGCGGTCCGAGACGAGGAATTCCTAACTGAGGTCGTAGAGCATGTCAGCGCGCTCGCTGGTCAAGACATCGAGTCTCGCTATCTGTTGGAGACGCAGGCCCTGCGAGCGGATGCAGCAGGAATTCAACCGATACTGTGGGCGAGGGCGGAAGAGTTGCGGCGACGTGCTGCGGTGGCGTTCGCCTCGCTTCCGGGCGGACTGCAACACCTTGAGGCCGCCGGAGCGGCGTTTGCCGCCTCCGAGGACGATGAACCGGTGGGGGATGATCTTGTCGATGGAGCCGACGGCGATGAACCCGATAGGTCGGTCGACGAAGCCGAGGACGACCATCCCGCCGATCACCAGTTCGCGAACGCGCTGACCAATCTTTCGGAAGGGGAGCTTGCGGATCACCTGATCGAACTACGGCTGCCCTTGGCAGTGATGAAGCGAGCGGTCGAATTCGCAGCCGTGAACCACGTTGCCGGCGTCGAGACCATTCGTGCGATACTGGACGAACTCGAGGCTCGGTTTGCCAGCATTGTCGAAACGAACCTGTCGCTGGTGACCTGGTTCGCCAACCGCTACCGATCCCGCGGTGTCGAGTATCTCGACGTTGTGCAAGAAGGAAACATTGGCCTGATGACGGCCGTGCAGAGGTTCGATCCCTCCCGCGGCGCAAGTCTTGGTACCTACGCTATCTGGTGGATCCGCCAGGCGATCACGCGCGCCGTTGCCGACACCGGTCGGACGATTCGAGTACCGGTCCACGTCCAGGACAACGCCCGGAAACTTCAGCGCGTGCGAGAGACGCTTCGCGCCGAAACAGGTGCGCAACCGACGGTGGAGGAAGTGGCGCGAAAGATGGAAATGACGGAAGCGTCCGTTGCGACACTGGAGGCGAGAACCGCGCAGTTCGTCCCGACGACGGGCGACAATGTGGAGCGCCTGAAGCGCGGCATGACAGAAGGCCTTCCAGATCCTGCACCCGGACCTGACGCCACGACTTGGGAGTGGGAGCTCAGAAAGGAGCTCGACGATCGTCTCGCGGACCTCGATCCCCGACAGGCACGAGTGCTCAGGCTGCGCTTTGGCATGGCCGGGAACGACGAGCACACCCTTGAGGAAGTCGGCGCTCTCTACGGTGTGACTCGCGAGCGGATCAGGCAGATCGAAGCCAAAGCGCTGAAAATCATCGCCCATCCCAGCCGATCAAGAGAGCTGAAGGTGTTTCTCGATGATTGATGTTCCGAGCAGGCTCGCTCCTCCCCGCGCCAGCGCCATGCTCGAGGCGCTGCGAGGTCTGGGCTACACGGCAGGCACCGCGATCGCGGACATCATCGACAACAGCATTGCGGCCAAAGCTTCTAAGATCCGCGTTGCCGTGGATTGGCAGGCCGGTGGCGGCGTCGTCACGATACTCGACAATGGGTCCGGAATGGACGACCACGCTCTCGAACTGGCCATGCGTCTTGGCGACAGAAGTCCGCTCGACGACAGAACGGAAACTGATCTCGGGCGGTTCGGGCTTGGATTGAAAACGGCATCCTTCTCGCAAGGCAGAAGGCTGACGGTCGCCTCGAAGAAGAACGACACGGTCAGCGTTCTTCGCTGGGACCTCGATTACCTGCTCAACAACGCCGATGGCGGGTGGCATCTGCTCGAAGGAGCGGATCCGCAATCAGCGCCCCTCGTGGACATGCTGCGCAGTGTCGATTCCGGCACGCTCGTGATCTGGGAGCTATTGGATCGCATGATGCCGGGCTCGGGCGGTGCGCAAGACGTGCTGGATCTGCTTGACCGTATCGAGAAGCACCTGGGCATGGTCTTCCACCGGTTCATCGCCGACCGGCGCGTTTCGATACTGCTGAACGGAAAGGCGGTGACTGCCTGGGATCCCTATCTTACGGGGAACTCCGCAACATGGTCGTCGCCGCGCACGCCGCTGGGGAAGAGAGCCAAGGGGGCCTGGGTGCAGGCTTTCGTGCTGCCCCACCGGGATCACCTCAAGTCCAAAGAACATGACGCAGCGGCCGGTCCGGAAGGCTGGAACGCGCATCAGGGCTTCTTCGTCTATCGAAACGATCGCCTTCTCCTCTCCGGTGGGTGGTTGGGGCTCGGAAAGGGTCGGCACTGGACGCGAGAGGAGCCGTATCGTCTGGCCCGCATTCAGCTCGACCTGCCCAACTCCCTCGATGGAGACTGGAAGATCGACATTCGCAAGTCGACGGCCCAGCCGCCACCATCGGTGCGAACGACGCTCACGCATGTCGCGGAGGACGCAAGAGAACGTGCACGCAGGATTTTCGCCTACCGCGGCACGCCGGTGACGGGACCGCGTCGTGAACCGGTCAGTCAGGTATGGGAAACGACAAAGGTGCGGGCCGGCGTTCGTTACCGCATCGGTCACGACCACCCCGCTGTTAGCGCCGTGCTGTCTGCGGCGACGGCGGCAGGAGGCGGGCTGCGCGCGGATGTGCTCGCCATGCTCCGCGTGATTGAGGAAACGGTTCCTGTCCAACGCATCTGGCTGGACACCGCCGAGAACCGAGATACACCCCGAACAGGCTTCGGGGGAGAGCCCCCGTCCGAAGTGAAGTCGGTCGCTCAAACCCTATTCAACTCAATGATAAAACGGAAGGGCATGGCGCCCGAACTGGCACGCGCCGCGCTGCTCCGGACAGAGCCTTTCGATCAATACCCCGAACTCGTCGCAACGCTGACGGAGGAGAAGTGAAATGGGAGACGCTGCAATCGAGCAGAAGGTGATCAAGTTCGCGCAGGAGCTTATCGCCGATGAGGAAAAGACGGCCGTCACTCCCGCGTTCATCAGCGACATCATCGATCAGGTGCTCAAGCTTAGGGCCGGATGGGCGAGCGCGATCGATCGCGAAACCGTGCAGACGGAACTGATCCGCCGCTTCAGCATGTGGATGGGAGAGAATGCCACGCTGAAGAACGACGCTGGTCACGAGACCTGGCTTAATGCGCAGCGCAAGTCGCGATGGCGCTATTGGCAGCGTTACCGCGAGTATCTCGAACGCAGGATGGCGACGAGCGTCGTAGACGGGTTAGATGAGGTTACCGACGATATTCTGGCGCTTCTGGAGGATCCGCTGAGGGGCGGCAGCTGGGACCGCCGCGGAATGGTCGTGGGGCACGTCCAGTCCGGCAAGACCGGCAATTATACGGGTCTGATCTGCAAAGCTGCTGATGCGGGATACAAGATCATCATCGTGCTGGCGGGCATACACAACAACCTGCGCTCGCAGACCCAGATGCGGCTCGACGAGGGATTTCTAGGTTACGAGACCCATCCCGATCCGGAGGCGATACGACCTATCGGCGTCGGCGAGCTCGACGCGGATCCTGCCATCCGGCCAAACTACGTCACCAACAGGTCCAACAACGGCGATTTCAACGCCGCAGTCGCTAACAAGCTTGGCATCAGCCCGGAAAAGCGGCCCTGGCTGTTCGTTGTCAAGAAAAACAAGAGCGTACTCGAGAAGCTCAACAAGTGGGTGCGCAACCACGTCGCCGACTCCGAGGATCCGCAGACGGGAAAGCGGACCGTCACCAACCTGCCGTTGTTGCTGGTTGATGATGAGGCCGACCACGCTTCCGTCGACACGGGCGCCGACATCGTGGACGAGGACGGCCGCCCAAACGATGATCATCAGCCCAAGGCGATCAATTCGCTCATCCGCAAGCTGCTGATCAGCTTCTCGAAATCGGCTTATGTCGGCTACACCGCCACTCCGTTCGCGAACATCTTCATCCACGAGAGGGGCGCGACGGCCGAGGAGGGCCCCGACCTTTTCCCCGCCTCCTTCATCATCAACCTTGGCGCACCTAGCAATTACGTCGGACCCGCCCGCCTGTTCGGGCGACCTACAGAGAACGGCCGCTTCGGCAGCCTGCCGGTCGTCCGGCATATCGAGGACTGGTCGACAGATGAGGATACGGCGGGGTGGATGTTCTCAAAGCACAAGAGCGGACACTTCCCCATGTTCGAAGGCCGTTCGGATTTGCCTGACTCCCTGAAGCAGGCGATTGATGCCTTTCTCCTTGTCTGCGCGATCAGGCACCTGCGAGGGCAGGAGAGCCAGCACAGCTCGATGCTCGTCCACGTGACCCGTTTCACCGCTGTCCAGGGACATGTCTTCGATCAGGTCGAGGCTTACCTCAAGGCGCAGCGCCAGCGTCTCGTGCGTGGAGTGGACAGCGCAGGGGTGCTCGAGCGTCTGCGTGCGCTCTACGAGGCCGACTTCGCGCAGACCACTACCAAAATCAGGATATCGGACCCTGATCTCGAGGTTCAGGAGGCGCCGGCCTGGGACGCCGTGGAAGCGGTTCTCGCCGACGCCGTCGCCGATATCGAGGTCCGGAAGATCAATGGCACGGCGAAGGATGTGCTCGACTACGCTGATGCCAAGGGACCAGGGCTCAAGGTAATTGCAGTCGGCGGTGACAAGCTGTCGCGAGGTTTGACGCTGGAAGGACTGTCCGTCAGCTATTTCCTACGGTCGTCCAAGATGTACGACACGCTCATGCAGATGGGGCGCTGGTTCGGATACCGGCCGGGCTACATCGACCTGTGCCGCCTCTACTGCACTAGGGAGCTGTCTGAATGGTTCGGGCACATCGCCGACGCGTCGGAGGAGCTCCGCGAGGAGTTCGAGATGATGGCGGCCAGTGGTGGCACGCCGCGCGACTTCGGTCTCAAGGTGCAGTCGCATCCTGTGCTGATGGTTACGTCGCGCATGAAGATGCGCGCCGCCAGAACGCTGATGCTCTCCTTCAGCGGCCAGCTTCTGGAGACGGTGTCGTTCAGCACTGACAAAACCAAAATCCAGCAGAACATGCGTGCGGCGACGGAGCTGCTCGAGCGGCTGGGGAAGCCTAAGAGCCCGGATGAGATCCGGCGCATGCGAGGGGGCACCGAGCAGACCTGGCAGGGCCGGGTCTGGCAGGACGTGGGCCATCACGCAGTCCTTGATTTCCTGAGGACGTACACGACCAGTGAAAACGCCCTGAAGGCCCGCAGCAATCTGATCGCGGATTTTGTGGAATCGCTCGCCCGCGAAGGCGAGCTGCAGAGCTGGACCGTCGCGGTCATGGGGGGCACTGGCGCCGATTTCGCGCCGCTGCCAGGGTTCAAACTCGCCACCCGCCAGGTAGACAAGGAGTTCGCGACCAGCAAGGATTACCGGATCGGTCGGTTGCTGTCCCCGCGCGACGAAGCGATCGACCTGGATGAGGCCGAGTGGACGCGCGCGCTGGCCATCGCCAAAGCAGCATGGCAGAAAGATCCCGGCAGGCGAGCGGCCGAGCCCGAGGAGCCGAACGGTCCGGCCGTGAGGTTCGTCCGCGGCACGAGCGGTGGCAGCAGCGGGTTGCTGCTCCTCTACCCGATCGACCCTGCAAGAAGCGGCCACAGTGCGGTCCAATCCATCGGACTGCCCATCATAGGCATTGGCGTGAGCTTCCCGACGAGCGAGCTGGGGACGAAGATCCCTTACAGCGTCAACAACGTGGCATGGGAGCTGCAGTATGGCTCTGCTGAATGAGCATGAAGAACTGCTGTCCGCATGGAGATCTCTGAGCAGGGCAGCCGAAACCACCGACGGCTGGCGCACCATACCTATAGGTATCGGCAGGTGTCGGGCGGGTGTCCGGTTCCCCGCTGGAGACGAGGCATTGCTGGTCGGCTTCAGCATAGCGGCCCCGGCCGCGACCGATCTGCCGCAGGGAAGAGGTTTCTCTGTGAGCAGGGTTGGGGACGCGCCCAGTGGCGGATTCGACGTATGGTTCGGGGTGTCGAGGAAGCCTACCGCGAGCCTTGAAATGTTTACCTTGATGGCGGCGGATCTTCTCGCTTCGGTCAGCGCGGCGAAGGGCGAGGAGCAAAAGGCCTATTATCAGTTCCTGTCTCGCATCCGGAGCTGGCAGCAGTTCATGGAGCGACCGCGCGACAGGCGCCTTTCCGAGGAAGAGGAGCTGGGTCTGTTCGGAGAACTCACCATCGTCGGTCGACTCCTCGATCGGGGCGTACCGCCGTCCGTGGTGATGCAATGCTGGAAGGGCCCGGCGAACGGACTTCGCGATTTCATGGGTGAGATGCACGACGTGGAGGTGAAGGCGACGATCTCGCCCAACGGATTTCCCGCACGGATCAGTTCACTCGAGCAGCTCGACGACGTGGCCGGTAGGTCAGTTTTCCTCGCTGCCCTCAGGTTCTCTCTACAGGATGCGGCGACCTCGTTGCCGGCACTTATCGCAGATATAAGAGAGAAGGCAGGGGGTGACGGTCGCATCGGACTCGAGCGCAACCTGCTCCTCGCTGGGTACGACGACGCCCACGCCGATGAGTACGTGCGGTGCTTCGAACCCATGGACGAACGCATCTTCAGGATGGGGGACGGCTTCCCCCGTCTCTCGCGCAGCAGCGCTCCCCTTGCTGTCAGAGCCGCCAAATACGAACTCGATCTCGATCTCGTCGACATTGCCACTGTCGGCCTGGATGAAGTTTTTGTGGCCTTCGGAGGCGCGCTGAAGCAATGACACTCGAGGAGTTTCTCATTCAGACCCAGGCCGACGTGAGGCGCGAAGCCGCAGACCGCACAGGTCAGCCCGGACCGTTCCCGCACCCAGTCTCGCTGTTCTCCGAGATCGTCATGCAGCACCTGGCTGACGCCGGAATGACGAATGAGCCGCAGGTACTCCACGTCGAGCGCAGGCTCGGCGCGGCAATTCTCAGGCTTAGTGGTTACGCCATTTCAGAGGATCTCGATCAACTGGACCTGTTCGTCAGCCTCTATCTCGACGCCGATGAACCGACAACGGTTCCGGAGGCCGACGTCACCAAAGCGGCCGAGCAGTGCATCAGGTTCCTGAACGGGACAGTGTCTGGAACGCTGGCAGGCAAAATCGATCCCTCGGACGAGGCGTACGACCTGATCCTCACAATTCGGGACTGCTACGAGGCGCTGGACCAAGTGCGCATCTATGTGCTCACCGACGGCGTATCGAAAACGAAGAGCTTCAAGCCGCGCGAGATCGGCGGCAAGTCCGTCCTGCTCGAGGTCATGGACATAGAAAGGTTGCATCGGCACCTGTCGGAGGGCAAGCCGAGGGACGAGCTGCTGGTCAATTTCGAAGAGGTGTTCGGCAGCCCGATTCCCTGCGTCTACGTACCGGGCAATTCGGGTGAATACGATTACGCCCTCGCTGCTCTCCCTGGAGCGATGCTGAGGACGCTGTACGAGAAGTGGGGATCGCGCCTGCTCGAAGCCAACGTTCGTTCGTTTCTGAGCCAGACCGGCAAGGTGAACAAGGGCATCCGAGACACCCTGCGCACTGCGCCAGACCGCTTCCTTGCATACAACAACGGCATTGTCGTCGTCGCCGACGAACTCAGCATTGGCACTTCCAAAGACGGCGGCACCGGCATCGCCTGGCTCAGGGGGATGCAGATCGTCAATGGTGGACAAACCACCGCCTCCATCTATTTCACCAAGAGGAAATTCCCCGAGGTTGACCTGTCGGAAGTCCGCGTTCCGGCCAAGATTATCGTTCTTCGGTCGACGGACGAAGCTTCTGAGGAAGCGCTGATCTCCGACATCTCCCGATATGCCAACAGCCAGAACCAAGTGCGGGTGTCCGACCTTTCGGCCAACAAACCGTTCCATGTCGAAATGGAGCGGCTGTCAGGAACGACGTACTGCCCCGACGGTGTCGGCCGCTGGTTCTACGAGCGCGCCACGGGCAGCTACAACGTGATGCTGGCTCGGGACGGAAAAACCCCGGCTCGTCAGCGGGAGCTAAAGAACGCGATGCCGTCGGCGCGTAAGGTCACAAAAACTGATCTAGCGAAATTTGTGCATGCATGGCGACAGAAGCCGCACTTGGTGGCGCTGGGCTCCCAGAAGAACTTCCAGATATTCAACGAGGAGGTGCTTGCCGGCGGCAAGGTACCCGACCTCGCCGAGTTCAAGAGTCTGATGGCGCAGGCCATAGTCTTCCGGCGGGCGGAGAAGATCATCCGTCCGGCGTTCCAAGGCTTCCAGGCCAATATTTCTGCGTACACCGTCTCTCTGATCGCAGACCGCCTTGGCGGCCGGATATCTCTCGCGACGATCTGGCAGCAGCAGGGAATCTCAGACGAATTCGCGCACTTGATCTTGCAATGGGGCAGTGATGTCAACGACGTGCTGCGTGCCAGCGCCGGTCAGCGAATTGTCTCTGAATGGGCAAAGAAGGAAGAGTGTTGGGATATTGTTCGAAATCATGCTTATGCCGAGCCGAGGCGAAGCCTGCCGGAGTTCACCTGAGTTGCTCGCCGCCAGCCGATATGGGGTTCTGGCGTGCCCTTCATCAAGATGAGTAGATTGTTACATATCCTGGGTCTATCAAAAATGAGACCCAGGATATATAACGCCATCTCATGTTACATATCCTGGGTCTAAACTCCGAAAGACCCAGGATATGTAACGGCCATGAGAGATAAGACCGTGGGCTCACAGCGCAGCAAACTCACCGACATCATGACTCGCCAGCCTATCGTGCGCGCATACGAGCTCCGACAGGAAGGAATCGACCCACCGACAATCTCGCGAGCCGTCAAGGCGGGTGAGCTTGTCCGCATCTCTCGCGGCCTTTATCAGCGCGCCGACAGCGACATCGATACTCTCCAAGTACTAGCGGAAGCTTCGAAAAAAGTGCCTCGCGGTGTCGTGGCTATGGTTTCTGCGCTGGCCTATCACGACTTGACGGACCAGATGCCGCGCAAGGTCTGGATGGCCGTCAGCGTGAAGGACTGGAGCTCATCCACGCCGTCCTATCCGCCGATCCGCATAGTAGAGTTCCGGGACCGGTATATGCAGCAAGGGGTTGAGCACCATATGATCTCCGGGACCCGGGTTCCCATCTATTCCGTTTCAAAGACGCTAGCTGACGTCTTCCGGAATCGACGGCTGGTCGATCGGTCAGTCGCGGTAGAGGCCCTTCGCGCGACCCTCGACCAGCGCAAGGCCACGCCTGCAATGATCGCAGAGGCGGCGATGGCTGGCGATGCATGGAACATCATGCGGCCCTATCTCGAAGCTCTCACATCCAATGGCTAGGGCGCCGGTCAACATCGCCGCATCGGTCAAGCAGCGACTGCTCAATCTCGCTCGCAGCGAAGGTCGAGCTTATGATGTGGTGCTCGTCCGCTATGCCCTCGAGCGGTTGCTCTACCGGTTGTCGATTTCCGAGCATCGCGGTTCCTTCATCCTTAAGGGTGGTATGCTCGTCACCCTCTGGATCGAAAGCAACACACGCGAGACGAGAGACGCAGACTTTCTCGGTCACGGGGACGCGGATCCGGAGCATCTGCGTGCGGTGTTTGTCGACGTTCTGTCAATCGATGCCAGTGACGGGCTTGTCTTCGACACGAAAGGCCTGAGAACCGCGGTCATCAGGGAAGAGATAGAATATGGCGGTGTGCGGCTGCGGGCGGACGCCTTTCTGGAACGAAGCCGGATACCAGTCGCCATCGACATCGGATTCGGCGACGCGCTGGCCGACGCCGCGCGGACCATGGCCTATCCTTCGATGCTTGGCATGGAGGAGCCGGAGATAAGGATCTATCCTCCGGCATCTGTCATCGCAGAGAAGTTTCAGGCCATGGTCGCCCTGGGGGTCGCGAATGGCCGGATGAAGGACTATTTCGACCTCTGGGCCATTCCGAAGGCCTTGGATATCGCTCCCGACGACCTTGATGCCGCGATCCGCGCGACCTTCGAGAGGCGAGGGACGACGATCCCGGCCGAAAGGCCGCCCGGTCTGTCCAGCGCCATGATCACCGACGACGCGAAGCAGGCGCAGTGGCGCGCGTATGCCGCCTCACTCGATCTGCAGGACCTCGCCTTCGAGGAAGTGATCGAAGCCGCCTGGGCACTGATCGGTCCTACCTGTGAGCGCCTTTCGATCTAGACATAGTGCTTTGCGCGATCAGTGCACTTTTCGACATCCTGCCACATGGTCGGGCCGGCGGATCAGGAGCGCGCCCGAAACCCGGCTACAGTCTCAATTCTGTTCCTGCTCGATGGTAAAACGGAGACTTCCAAACTCCCAGCTGCTCGCCGGTTCGGGCAAATGATCGACTTCTTCGGGAACGCTCAGGTTCGCCAGTTCCTTCAGAAGATCATTCAGCCCGAGAGTGTCAACTCGGCGTTCCCGCAGTCGGGCGATCACGGTGACGACCTGGTTCCAGTTGGCGAATGTGGCATCTTGTTCATCCAACACGGTACGGAGCGAGTGCGCGTACGCATTCATGCCGCCAGCGTGAATGTGTTCCGTGCCAGCATCTTTCTGACATATGCGTCCCATTTCTTCATCGCTGCGCGCTTCTCAGGCATGTAGGTCCAGCGATCGTAGCTCTTCGAACTGACATCCTGTAGCGCATGGTTCTGCAGGCGGTCGCGGATTTCCTTCGAGATGCCGGCTTTGCCTGCGAGGGTTTTGAAGGTCCGCCGTAGGTCTCGGTTGGTCGCGAAAGGTATGACCCCGCGGTCCCGTTGCCGCCATACGAAACTGTAGAGCGAGCCGTGGCTGACCGGCCGGAATGGATCGTTCGCCGATGGGAAGTACCAGCCATATTCGTTCGGAGTGATGGACTCGATGAGTTCTGCAGCCAGGGACGGTACGGGCGCGGCGTGCGGCTGATCGTTTTTCGTCTTCGACCAGTCTATTATCTTTTCGGCCGCATCCCATTGTTCCACATGGAGACGTGCGATCTCTTCAACGCGTTGCCCGGTGAGCATGATGAGTTGGATTGCGCGCGGATAGGAGGGGTGGACCGGGACGTCAGGGCAGTCGAGCCACCAATAGAGACGGGCGAATTCGGCCTCATCGAGCCAGCGTGTGCCCCGCACCTTCGGCTCGGTCGGAATCGCGGAAGCGGGATTGAACGGAATCCGGAACCTGCGCGGTGATGAGTTCCGATAATCGTGTTCGGATTTCATGCCCCAGCTATAGGCGGCGTGGACATAGCTTCTGACGTGGTCCGCCATGGCGCGGGCGCCGCGCTCATAGATCGGCCGGATCACCTCCACAATTTCCTCAGGATCAATTTCGCGGGCAAGCCGGTGGTGGCCAAGCGTGTTGGCTATTTTGTTGAGACCCTTTTCCGTCTCTTTCCAGGAGGGCTTGCCCGCGCTCTTGAGGGCGGCGACATAGCCTGAGAAAAGGTCTTGGACAGTCCCGGCCCGTGCGTCGGTCGCGATCTTGATGCTCCGGCCCTTCTGAATAAGTCTTGCAAAATCGCGGTCGAAAATCTCGCGCGCTGTGGCGAGGGACATGGACGGGTAGGATCCGATCTTCTTTTTGACGCGCTTCTTGTCGCGCCATTGTTGCGCCATCCAATCGGCCGTCACGCGAGTCGGCATGGGCTTGAGAATGAGTATGAGCCGGCCGGTGCCGTGCCCGTCGCCATCAACAAGCGTTTCCTGCTTTCCACTTTGTTCGATCCGCCTGATTGCGGCGCGTATTTCTCCGTCTGAAATAATCGGCATGCTTGTTCTCCCTTGGGTTGAGAGTGGGCTTTGCCGACGGATGAGGAGTGGGGTTTATACCCACCAAAAAAGAAGGGCCGGCAACTGGGGTCTGAAGGGGTTTTGATCCCCCGAAAACCACCCCGAATCTGCCACACTAGCCGGGCCTACGACAAGTCAGAAAATACAGATGAATCAGCGGGATAGAGCGTGATCCTGCGGGAGCGAAATAGGCACTTTTGGATGGTTGTGGACCAGGATAATGGCGGTCGCCGAAAGTTCGAGCGCGCGCTTGACCACTTCTCGCGGGTAGACAGGCGTGTGGTCGACGGTGCCCGTCTGCTGCACCTCGTCGGCGATCAGCGCGTTCTTCTTGTCGAGGAACAGGATGCGGAACTGCTCGCGCGCCTCGAAGGCCATTGCCGAGCGGCAATAGTCGAGAAGCTGCTGCCAGGACGAGAGGATCTCGCGGCCGTGGACCTCGCCGCGTGCCATGCGCTGCGCCGTTGCGGCGACGATTTTCAGGTCGAGTGCCACCGCAGAGCCGATGCCCTTGACCTCCTGCAGCAGGCCCACCGGGGCGCCAAGCACTTCGGCCAGCGTGCCGAAGCGTGCCAGCAGCGCCTTGGCCGCCGGTTTGGTGTCGGCACGAGGGATCAGGCGAAAAAGCAGAAGTTCCAGAAGTTCGTAATCGGGCAGGGCGTCCGGACCCGCCAGGGCAAAACGCTCGCGCAGTCGGTCGCGGTGACCTAGGTAATGCGGCTTTTCGTCGAGCGTCGCCTTGGCTTTCGCAGCAGGCCGCATCGGCGCTTCGGAGAAGAAACTCCGCTCGTCGTCGTCGCTTGTGTTCCCCAAATCCCGCCCACATTGCTCCAGCGCAGACATTAGAGCTGTTCTGGCCTGGATTGAAACAGCTCTGTTCTCCGATCGCGAGACGATCCACGGCAAATCGTGGCTGCTCCCGCTGTCAGTCTATGGCTCCCTATGCGGCAAGATGAAACCACGATTGCGCAACAAAACTTAACATCACTTAACGCATGCGGCCACTTTCACCTGACATGGTGACGCCATCGGAGGCTCGTTGCCTCGCTATACTGGAGCACGCATGTTCACCAAAATTGACTCTGGACTGTTTGCCCGCCGGGCATCTCTTGCGGCCATGGCAATCCTGCTTTCAGCCCATTCGGAGGGCGCGCTCGCGGCCGACGCCATTGCCGTCGATACCGACGATTTCACCCCGCCGCCCGAGCCTTCCCGTTTCGGGCGCATCGAACAGAAACTGTCCGACTGGCATGTCGTGGTCGGCGGCGGCGCCATCATCGTTCCCAAATACGAGGGCAGCAATGAGTTCAAGATCATGCCGGTGCCTTTCGTCACGGCGACATTCCTCGACACGGTGACGATCGACCCGACGGGTGCCAACATCGCCGTTTATGAACAAGGACCGTTCGCGCTCAGCGCGCGGCTTGGCTATGAGATGGGCCGCAAGGAAGACGACTCCGACCATCTGCGCGGCTTGGGGGATGTCGACATGGGCGCGACGGTCGGCGTGAAGGCAACGGCGAAGTTCGGTCCAGCCGAAATATTCGCGCAGCTGGACAAGACCATCGGCGGCAGCGATGGCCTGGAGGGCAGGGTGGGGATCGAGGTGACCCGGCCTCTGTCTCAATCGTTGATGATCGGCGCCAGCGCGTCCGCCGTCTTTGCCGACGAAAATCACATGCAGGCCTATTTTGGCGTCACGCCCGAACAATCAGCTCGCTCGGGGCTGGTGCGCTATGATGCCGGCGCCGGTTTGAAGCGCGCCGATTTTTCCGTTTCCGCCACATATATGCTCGACGAGAACTGGATGGTGCGCAGCGAAGCGGGGGTCGGCGTTCTCTTGGGAGACGCTGCCGACAGCCCCGTTGTCGTCGAAAAGATCCAGCCTTCAGGGATGCTTCTCGTCGGATATCGGTTCTGACGCCTACCCAGGCACCAAATGCAGGCTAGACAAACTCCGGAATGGCACAGCGACGGCACCAAAGCGATTTGAGCGCCGAATCCAGGTCGGCAAGGCAAGGTTCGCGCATCCTCATTGTCGAAGACGATCTTGAGATCGCACGCATGCTTGGCGAGACGCTCACCGACAACGGCATGACCGTGGAAATTGCCGAGAGCGGCGTCCAGATGAATGCCGCGCTTCGCAACCAGAAATTCGATCTCATCGTGCTCGATGTCATGCTGCCGGGCGAAAACGGTCTCAACATCTGCCGCCGTCTTCGTGCCGGAACCAACATTCCGATTCTGATGCTGACCGCGCTCGGTGAGGAAATCGACCGCATCTTCGGGCTGGAAATCGGCGCGGACGACTATGTGACGAAACCGTTCAGCGCGCGCGAACTGACGGCCAGGATACGGGCGCTGCTGCGCCGTACAGCCTATGCTCCAGACGAACGGGACTGGTCGAAGGTGCTCCGTTTCAACGGCTGGCGCCTCGATCCCATACGCCGGCAATTGCATGACCCAAACAATGCGCGGGTTACGACCACGACGCATGAATTCGACCTGTTGCTTGCGTTTTGTCGCAATGCAGGCCGGGTTCTCTCGCGCGAGGAACTTCTGGGCGTAACCCATGCCGGGCTCGCGGGGCCGATCGAGCGTAGCGTCGATGTCCATATCAGTCGAATCCGCAGGAAGATCGAAAAGGATGCGCGCGATCCGGTGCTTCTGAGGACCGTTCGGTTGGGTGGCTACATCTTCACCGCGACGGTGGAGGAAGCATGAGGGGTTTCATCCGCCGTTTCTTGCCACAGTCCGTGCGTGGGCAGTTTGTGGCGATCATTTTCATCGCGGTGATCGTGATCATGTTGGTAGGTTCGGTCGTCGAGAGTTTCATAGAGAACGTCGACCTTCCCGCCGCGGAAAATAACGCCAGGCGTGCGGCCGTTGTTGCTGCCTTGTTGCAAGAAACGCCGGCGCAGGCGCGTGGCGCAATTCTGGCGACAGCAAAGCGGGCCGGCTTTGATTTCGAGGTATTGCCCAAGGACCAGATACGCGGCATTCCCCAGTCCTATCTGCAATGGCGAAGTGTCGAATGGCTTTTGCGTATCGACAGGGGGACGGTTGACGGACGCTGGATAAGGATCGGCGGCCGATACGCGTTTGTCGTCGACCTGGACCAGCAGGACGTCCTGGCCCATTTCGGCATGCCCGATTCCTGGCTGACGTCGGGCCTCGTCCGTGCCTCGTTCTACAGGTTCATGGCTTTCATCGCCTTGCCCGTGCTGATCTGGCTGTTTGCGGTGTGGGCCGTGACGGATCCGTTGAAGCGTATCTCGGCGGCAGTCGGTTCGGCCGAGATCGAGAATGGCGAACAGCTCTTCGTCGAACACGGCTCCATTGAAATGGTGGGCTTGGCGCGCGCCCTGAACAGGATGAGGACGCGCATCCGCACGATGATCGAAAACCGCACGCGCATGTTGCGCAGCGTCAGCCATGATCTGCGCACGCCTTTGACGCGGCTGCGGCTTCGCGCCGAGCGCATGGATGATGGCCCAATCCGAACCGCGATCCTGTCCGATGTCCAGCACATCGAAATCTTGATCGACGAGACCCTGACCTATCTGCGCAACGATGTTTCGACGGAGAAGCTGCAGCGCGCCGACATTGCCAGCGTTCTGCAAACTGTCTGCGCCGAATTCTCCGATGTCGGATTTCCTGTCTCATACTCCGGGCCGGACCGGCTCCTGGGCTGGTGCAAGCCCAATGCATTGGCGCGTGCGATCGCCAATCTTTGCGACAACGGGGTCAAATTCGCTGGCAATGTCACGGTCGCCTTGACAGCGACCGGCACGGCGGCGCGCATCACGGTAGGGGACGACGGGCCGGGTATTCCGATGACGGCACGTGCTCGTGTTTTCGAACCATTCTTCAAGGAAGATGCGTCGCGCGGCATTGCGTCGAAGCATGGCTTCGGTCTGGGCCTTTCGATCGTTGCCGACATCGTCCAGGGTCACGGCGGCAGGATCGAATTGGAGGACAACCAGCCCAGCGGACTGGTCGTTACCATCGACCTGCCGAATGCCGCGGATGTGCAGTCGGCGTAGACGGCCTCCTGCCGGGTAAGATGCGCTCTAGGCCGGCAGGCCGGGGCGATCGAGCTTTTGCGGCGACAGCGTGAAAATCTCGCACCCTGTGTCGGTCACGCCAATCGTGTGCTCGTACTGCGCCGACAGCGAGCGGTCGCGCGTCACCGCGGTCCAGCCGTCCGACAGAACCTTCACATGCGGCCGGCCCAGATTGATCATCGGCTCGATGGTGAAGATCATGCCTGGCCGCATCTCGACGCCTTCATTGGCGCTGCCGTAGTGCAGGATGTTCGGCGCGTCATGGAACAACTGGCCGACGCCGTGGCCGCAGAAGTCGCGCACCACCGAGCAGCGCTCGCCTTCGGCAAAGGTCTGGATGGCGGCGCCGATGGCGCCGGTGCGGGCGCCCGGTCTGACCGCCGCAATGCCGCGCATCAGGCATTCATGCGTGACTTCGAGCAGCCGCTCGGCGGCGCGCTTGATCGTGCCAACCGGATACATGCGCGAAGAATCGCCGTGCCAGCCGTCGAGGATGTAGGTGACGTCGATGTTGACGATGTCGCCATCCTTGAGCGGCTTGTTGTCGGGAATGCCATGGCAGACGACATGGTTGATCGAGGTGCAGGACGATTTCGTGTAGCCGCGATAGTTGAGCGTCGCCGGCAGCGCGCCGTGGTCCATGCCGAATTCGAAGACGAAGCGGTCTATTGCTTCGGTGGTGACGCCGGGCTGGACCATCGGCACCAGCTCGTCGAGGCAGCGCGCGGTGAGATCGCATGCCTTGCGCATGCCGGCAAAGCCGTCCTCGCCATAAAGGCGGATCTGGCCGGTGTTTCTGAGCGGGGCCGTGGCAGCGTCGAGATAGGTGACCATTTTGTCCGTGTAGCGGGTAGGGCCCTGCAGGAGAGCCGACGTGAAAATCTCCCCAGATTTGGCACTTGAGGGCAAAAGGTTCAAGGAAGAACTGTTTGATACGGCCACGCGCTTCCGGTTATTTGCCTCGCATGGGCGAGGTCTTGCCGGTTTTTGCCCGGTTTGCTTCCCTTTCTGGCCATGGTGCGTTAGGGCGGGTGATGTTTTCGAGATCGCGTCCCTTCGCGGCTGCCAGGCAAACCGGATGGCCTGAAGCGCCGCTGACGGCAGCGTGCTCATGCCTGATGGGCATGGTGCTGCTGGCGATGCTGTGCGTCGGTCTGCCGGTGGCGCCAGGCTTTGTGGGGTCTGCGCCGAGTGGTGCCAGCGTCGGCGTCGAGCGGTCGGGCGAAGTGGCGGCGCTGCTGCGTGTCACCGGCAAGGCGCAAGCGCTGGAAGTTCGTGCCGGTCGTCCGCTCCTGGTCAAGTTCGCCGGCGGCCATCCCGCGCTTGCCGTGCCCGACGCTGTTTTTCTTTGGGCCGAACGGACATCGCAAAGAGCGATGGTTTCGGAATATGGCGCCGCCTCGGTTCCCGGGGCTAGCACCAACCAGCCGCGCGCACCGCCGACCATCACGGCCTGAGCGGTCCAGATCCGTACCCTTCACCTCATCGTTATTCCTGTTTGCGTCGTGATCGTGCGGCGGCTGTCGGCCGCGTAGCGGTCGCGCGGCGCGTCATTTCCGGATCATTTCAATGCAACAACGCATCAAGACTTTGAAAACCCTGTCGCGTGCGGCTTCGGCTGCCGCGTTCCTCTGCGTCCAGGCGCTCATCTGCATCGGAACCGTCTATTGGGCGGTTGCCGAGACGCTCGGCCTGTCGGCGATGGCGGCCCTTGTTCTCGGCGGCATCTTCGCTGTGCCGACGGCATTTGTGCTGATCACCGCCATTCGCATGGCCTTCGATGCGGAGACAGATCCAGCGAACCAGTGAGCGTATGTCGCCCAAGACATATCTCGGTAGCGCGATCTGTTTTGGGCGACGTGGCGGTTCAGCGACCCAAGTGACGACACATTTCTGAGCCAAAAGCCGGTCAAAGCAACTTTTGACGACGAACGGCGTTGCTGCGGTGACGCCGGTTCGGGAGGCAGGAAATGGACAGACTGCAATTCGAGGTGCCGGTGCGCATAGCGCCCGCGCCCGGCCTGCCGGTCGAGGAGATTTACGGCGTCGAACAGGCGCTCGATTTTCTCCAGGACTGGCCTGCGCGCCGTCAGGGCCCGATCTATCAGAAAGCCTTCAACGCCTGCTTTGGCGCCACGGTGGACGTGGTCAAGACCGAGGATGCCTGCCGGGCGTTCATGGCGTTTTGCCGGGCGAGCGGACTGATGGCCAGGGACATGATGACGCCGCGCAAGCGTGGCGGTGAGGCGAGGGCGCTCCAGGCCTGAGGGCCGTCGCCCGTTTCGCCTGTCCCGATTCCTACGTCAACGATCGCGTTTGAACGCACATGGCGATGTCGTGAGCGTAGGGCTGCGCCCTTTACGTCCCGACGACTGCTTCACGCTGCACCCACGTCAGCGCCGTTAAGCTTCCGTTTCCACCTTCCCGGCTACGCCATTGCTTGTTGGCAATGGTTGATTCGTTGCGTCAGTCTCATGGTTTGGAAGATGTCCCCAGAAAAAGTCCGTGCATTCCCGATCGACCGTCAGGTATTCTTGGTTAGAGAGGTTGCTGCCAAGCTCGGCAACTTGCATGGCGAGACCGCCACCTCGTTCTGGAGAGCCAAGGCGTCGGAGTTGCTCGATCTTGTGGTCGGATCCGGCAGGGACAGAACAGCAGCCGGCGATGAAGTGCGCAGGTTTTTCCTGGCCGTGCAGCGAGAGATGTTGGCTGATACGGTCGCGGAGTCGATGCCAATTCTTTCCGCTTGAAGCAAATATTCGTGAATCCGGCCTCGAATATTTTCTCCAATAGTGCGCAAATACCGGTCGTTCTGTGATTTCTGTGCCAAAGCGGCAACAGTACATCTAAATTACATCACCTCAATTCTTGGGAACCCCCGTTTCTGTTGCAATCTGATAGGTTGCATTAGCAAGGGGTGATTCGTGCCGATGCGGCGCGGGTCTGGGGGGTGATGATGACTCGTGTTCGATCGAGAGCAGTCGAGTCTCGCGTTGTTTCAGGGTGGTTGAGACAGAGATTTTTCGGCATTTCAGGGGCTGCCACAGTCGTGACCATGGCCATGTTGGCGATGATGTTCATCGGCTTGACTGGTCCTGCTCAAGCAACATGTGTCGGACCAACTGGTGGCGTCAAGGATTGCACGGGTGCCGGAACGCAGCCTGACATCAACTATAACGCCTCCGACGGTGTCACGACGCTCAACGTCAACACGCTGACGATCGATCCCAGCCGGATATCCTTGACCGGCACCGGCTCGGCGCCTGCTTTGCCAGCGGATGGGGTGCAGCACTTTACCTGCAGCAGCAATGACCCCGCGCTGTGCACGATCCACCCGGCGGTGCCTGCCAGCGGGGGAAATCCGGCCGTGGCCGAGTCGTGCACTGGGACGGCTTGTATCGCACCGCCGGCCAAGGCAGCCGGTGGACCGTCAGGCAATTCGGGCCCGACGCTTACGGTCAACTACAACCAGCCGGGAGCCGACACCAATGTGTCCGGCAGCGGCGCGGTGATCGCGACCGGCACCATCGGCGTGCTGGGTGCCTCGAATGGCAGCCGCGGCGGCAATGGCAGCAACGGCTATGTCTTTTCCAACGGTGGCGACGGTCATAACGGCGCTGATGGTGGTGCCGTCACGGTCAATGTGGATGGGGCCGTCAAGACAAGCAACAACTGCGTGCTGCCGACGGGGTGCCCGAACGCAGGCATCGTCGCGAGC
>NZ_RZQL01000129.1 GCF_003997935.1 Mesorhizobium sp. M7A.F.Ca.US.006.01.1.1 | reverse complement strand
GCATTCGACGGCGATTTCGTAGCCGGCATCGGCGTGGCGCATGACACCGCTCGCCGGGTCGTTCCACAACACCCGCTCCAGGCGCCTTGCTGCGTCCGGCGTGCCGTCGGCGACGATGACCATGCCGGCGTGCTGCGAAAAGCCCATGCCGACGCCGCCGCCATGGTGCAGCGACACCCAGGTGGCGCCGGACGCCGTGTTGAGCAATGCGTTGAGCAGCGGCCAGTCGGACACCGCGTCCGAACCGTCCTTCATGGATTCCGTTTCGCGGTTCGGCGAGGCGACCGAGCCGGAATCGAGGTGATCGCGGCCGATGACGACAGGCGCCTTCAGCTCACCCTTGGCCACCATCTCGTTGAAGGCGAGGCCGAGCCTGTGGCGGTCGCCGAGGCCGACCCAGCAGATGCGCGCCGGCAACCCTTGAAAGGCGATGCGCTCGCGCGCCATGTCGAGCCAATTGTGCAGATGGGTGTTGCCGGGCGTCAGTTCGCGCACCTTGGCATCGGTCTTGTAGATATCCTCAGGATCGCCCGACAGCGCCGCCCATCGAAAGGGGCCGATGCCGCGGCAGAACAGCGGACGGATATAGGCCGGCACGAAGCCGGGGAAGGCAAAGGCGTTCTCGAACCCCTCCTCCTTGGCCACCTGGCGAATGTTGTTGCCGTAGTCGAGCGTCGGCACGCCGGCGTTCCAGAACGCCACCATCGCCTCGACATGTTCGCGCATGGAAGCGCGTGCCGCCTTCTCGACCGCCTTGGGGTCGCTGACGCGCTTCTCGCGCCACTCGGCCATCGTCCAGCCCTTCGGCAGATAGCCATTGATGGGATCATGCGCCGAGGTCTGGTCCGTCACCATATCGGGACGAATGCCACGCCGGAACATTTCCGGGACGATCTCGGCCGTATTGCCAAGCAGACCGACCGACTTCGCCTCACCGGCCTTGGTCCAGCGTTCGATCTTTTCCAGCGCCTCGTCGAGCGTGTCGGCGCGCTCGTCGACGTAGCGGGTGCGCAGGCGAAAATCGATCGAGTCCGGGTTGCATTCGATGGCCAGGCAGCAGGCGCCGGCCATGACGGCGGCGAGCGGCTGGGCGCCACCCATGCCGCCGAGACCGCCGGTCAGGATCCATTTTCCCTTGAGATTGCCGCCATAGTGCTGGCGGCCGGCCTCGACGAAGGTCTCGTAGGTGCCCTGCACGATGCCTTGCGTGCCGATGTAGATCCACGAGCCGGCCGTCATCTGGCCGTACATCATCAGGCCCTTCTTATCGAGCTCGTTGAACTTTTCCCAATTCGCCCAGTGCGGCACCAAATTGGAGTTGGCGATCAGCACGCGCGGGGCGTCCGGATGGGTGCGGAAGACGCCAACCGGCTTGCCGGACTGCACCAGCAAAGTCTCGTCATCGGCCAGCGTCCTCAAGGAGGCGACGATGCGGTCGAAATCGTTCCAGGTACGCGCCGCCCGGCCGATGCCGCCATAGACGACCAGCTCGTTGGGATTTTCAGCAACATCCGGGTCGAGATTGTTCATCAGCATGCGCAGCGGCGCTTCCGTCAGCCAGGAGCGCGCGCTGATTTCGGTGCCGCGCGGGCTGCGGACTTCGCGGATGTTGTGGCGAGGATTGTTCATGGCGTCACTCCATAAAAGGACCTGATGTCAGACGCGCGCCCAGGATGTCGCGGTCTCGAGGATTTTCCGCAGCGTGGCGCGGATCGGTGCTGCGAACTCGGCGTCATAGGGCACCGGCCAATTGTCCGGCGTGCCCTTGCCATCTGGCTCGCGCATATAGCCGCGGTTGGAGAGTTCCATCTGCAGCGCATGCACGCCTTGTTGCGGCTGGCCGAAATGGCGTGTGATCCAGCCGCCCTTGAAGCGGCCGTTGATGACAAAGGTTTCACCGGTTTCGGTCATGATCTGGCCGACCATCGCCTGCAGCGTCGGATCGGCGCTCCTGCCGTCATTGGTGCCGAGATTGAAAACCGGCAGCATGCCTTCAAACAGGCGCGGCAGCGCTGAACGGATCGAGTGGCAGTCATAGAGCACGATCTTTTCGTGCAAGCTACGCAACCGGTCGATCTCGACCTGCAGGGCGGCATGGTAGGGCACGAAGAATTTCTCGCGACGCTCGTCGATCTCCGACGGCCCCGGTTCTTCGCCCTCGCGATAGAGTGGATCGCCATCGAAAGTCTCGGTCGGGCAAAGGCCGGTCGTCGCCTGGCCGGGGTAAAGCGAGGCGCCGGAGGGATCGCGGTTGACGTCGATGACGGTGCGCGAGATCGCGGTGTGCACCACCGTCGCCCCGAGGCTGGCGGCAAAGTCATAAAGATTGTCGATCCACCAATCGCAGTCGCGGCGGCCGAGCCAGGGCGAGACCAGCCGATTCTCAAGGCCGGCGAGGTCGATGCCGGTGTGTGGTATCGACACCAGCAACGGGGCTGTGCCGGGCGTGACCGTCAGCCACGGCGCGCTTGCCATCACATCGCTCCGGAAATCGACGGCAGAGCCACACCGCCGGCGGCCCTGATGGCCGCACCGCTGCGCACCATGGCGATGGCTTTTTCCATATCGGGGTGGAAATGGCGGTCATTGTCGAGATGCGGCACTTCGGCCCGGACCAGCTTGCGCACTGCCTCCAGGGCGCCGCTCGAGGCCAGCGGTGCATGGAAATCGCAACCTTGGGCCGCGGCCAGCAATTCGATGCCTATCACCGCGGTGGCGTTCTCGACCATGCCGATCAGCCGGCGCGCACCGTGCGCGGCCATCGAAACATGGTCTTCCTGGTTGGCCGATGTGGGAATCGAATCGACGCTGGCCGGATAGGCTTTCTGCTTGTTTTCCGAGACGAGAGCCGCCGCCGTCACCTGCGGGATCATGAAGCCGGAGTTCAGACCGGGCTTCGGTGTCAGAAAGGCCGGCATGCCGGAAAGTGCCGGATCGACCAGCATGGCGATGCGGCGCTCCGACAGTGAGCCGATCTCGCAGACGGCGAGCGCGATCATGTCGGCGGCGAAGGCGACCGGCTCGGCGTGGAAATTGCCGCCTGAAAGTGCGGTGTCATCCTCAGCGAAGATCAGCGGATTGTCGGTGACGCCGTTGGCCTCGGTGCCCAGCGTATCGGCGGCCTGGCGCAGCACGGTGAGTGCCGCGCCCATGACCTGCGGCTGGCAGCGCAGGCAGTACGGATCCTGCACGCGTTCGTCGCCAACCCGATGCGATTCACGGATGGCGCTGCCGGCCATCAGATTGCGCAGGGCACCGGCCGTCTCGATCTGCCCGGGATGCTTTCTCAGCACATGGATGCGCGGATCGAAGGGCGCGTCCGAGCCTTTTGCCGCGTCGGTCGACAGGGCGCCGGCGACCAGCGCCGATTGGTAGAGCACTTCGGCCTCGAACAGAGCGGCCAGCGCATAGGCGGTCGAAAACTGGGTGCCGTTGAGCAGCGCCAGGCCTTCCTTGGCGCCCAGTGCCACCGGCTCCAGGCCATGCGACACGAAGGCTACCTTGGCCGGGAAACGGCCATGCGGGGTAAAGCATTCGCCGACGCCGATCATCACCGCCGTCATATGCGACAATGGGGCGAGGTCGCCGGAGGCGCCGACCGAACCCTGCGCCGGCACCACCGGGATGACGTCGTTGGCCAGCATCGCTTCCAGCAATTCAATGGTCTGCGGCCGCACACCCGACGCGCCCTGCGCCAGGCTGGCGAGCTTCAGCGCCATCATCAGCCTGCAGACGGCAACCGGCATCGGCTCGCCGACGCCGGCGGCGTGCGACAGGACGATGTTGCGCTGCAAGGTCTCGAGATCCTCGGCCGGGATGCGAACGCTGGCCAGTTTGCCGAAGCCGGTGTTGATGCCATAGACCGGCTCGCCCTTGGCAACGATCCTGGCGACGGCCTCGGCGCTCGCCTTGATTTTCGGCCGGCAGGCATTGTCCAGCTTGGGCACGGCGCCAAGATAGATGGCGCGCCAGTCCGCCAGCGTCGCATTGCCGGGCTTCAGGGTCAGTTCGGTCATTGTCCTCTCCAGATGCGGGCATGCAGCGGGTTGAAGCCCATGCGGTAGACGAGTTCGGCGGGGCGCTCGATGTTCCAGATCGCCAGGTCGGCGGATTTTCCGACCTTGAGCGTGCCGGTTTCTCCCAGCAAACCAAGCGCGCGGGCGGCCTCGCGGGTGACGCCGGCAAGGCATTCATCGACCGTCAGGCCGAACAGGGTCGCGGCCATGTTCATGGTCAGGAGCAGCGAGGTCAGCGGCGAGGTGCCGGGATTGTTGTCGGTGGCGACAGCCATCCTGACGCCGTGCTGGCGAAACAGGCCGATCGGCGGCTTCTTGGTTTCGCGAATGAAATAGTAGGCGCCTGGCAGGATCGTCGCCACGGTCCCCGCCTTGGCCATCGCCGCCGCACCCGCCTCGTCGGTGTATTCGAGATGGTCGGCCGACAGCGCACCGTAACGGGCGGCGAGTTCGGCGCCATGCAGATTGGACAACTGGTCGGCATGGAGCTTGACCGGCAGGCCTGCCGCCTTGGCCGCATCGAAGACGCGCGCCATCTGTTCCGGCGAAAAGGCGATGCCCTCGCAAAAACCGTCGACGGCATCGGCCAGTCCCTCGGCGGCAACCGATGGAAGAATCTTATTGGCGACCAGATCGATAAAGGCGTCCTTGTCGCCCTTGGCTTCCGGCGGCAGCGCGTGAGCGCCGAGAAAGGTGGTGCGGATCGTCACCGACCGTTGCTCGCCCAGTTGGCGGGCTGCACGCAGCGATTTCTTTTCGTTTTCGAGGTCGAGGCCGTAGCCCGACTTTACTTCCACTGACGTTACGCCCTCGGCGATC
Source organism: Mesorhizobium sp. M7A.F.Ca.US.006.01.1.1 (assembly GCF_003997935.1). Classification (GTDB taxonomy): domain Bacteria; phylum Pseudomonadota; class Alphaproteobacteria; order Rhizobiales; family Rhizobiaceae; genus Mesorhizobium. The sequence continues at coordinate 15,203 of NZ_RZQL01000129.1, read as the reverse complement.
AGCGCATCGAGGCGTGGCAGCGATTGGGTGACCAGTTCGCTCTCGCTGGCGGCGCGCAGCGATTTGACCGAGGAGACGATGCCGCCACCGGCCCGGGCGACCTCTTCATAGGTGGCGCCGGCCAGCCGCATCTCGAATTCGTTGGCGCGGTTGCCGGCATGGACCAGATGCGTGTGGCAGTCGATCAGGCCAGGCGTGATCCAGCGGCCCTCGCAATCGACCGTTTCGGCGGCCTGGGCAAGTGTTGGGGGCAGCTCCGATTCGGGGCCGGCATAGACAATGCGGCCGTCACGCGCAGCGACCGCGCCATGTTCGACGACGCCAAGTCCGGCAGACCCTTCGGCCATGGTCGTGAGCCGCGCATTGCGCCACAGACGAAGATCCCCTGCCCGGCTTTTGCTCTGTCCAGCCATCATCTTTTCCGTTTCAATCGATGACGATTATGTATATACATATTGAAACGCACTGCAAGTGCCATCATCGCATGAGAGACAGAGAACCGGAGAGAAAAGTGGCAGCGATCTTTGCGAAACAGGCGCTCCTTCCCGATGGCTGGCGCGATAATGTGCGGCTCACCCTGGCCGAGGGACGCATTGCAGCCGTTCAGCCTGGCGCCGCTGCGGCAGCCGGCGACGAACGCCACGCGATCCTGTTGCCCGGCATGCCCAATTTGCACAGCCACGCCTTCCAGCGCGGCATGGCCGGCCTTGCCGAGCTTCGCGGCCCCTCCGCCGACAGTTTCTGGAGCTGGCGCGAGGTGATGTACCGTTTCGCCCTGTCGATGACACCCGATCAGGTCGAGGCGGTTGCCGCACAACTCTATGTCGAAATGCTGGAGGCCGGCTTTTCACGCGTCGGGGAATTTCACTATCTGCATCACGACCGCAACGGCAAACCCTATGCCAACCCCGCCGAAATGGCCGAACGCATTGCGGCCGCGGCCGGCGAAACGGGTATCGGCCTGACGCTGTTGCCGGTGTTTTATGCGCACTCGTCTTTCGGCGGTGCCGTGCCAAACGAAGGCCAGCGGCGATTCATCAACGATGTGAATCGGTTCTCGCGGCTTGTTGAGAAATGCCGCGAATCGGTTCGCGCGTTGAAACAGGCTGTCGTCGGCGTCGCTCCGCACAGCCTTCGCGCCGCGACACCGGAAGAGCTGACCGAGGTGGCTGCCTTAGCGCCGGACGGGCCGATCCACATCCATGTCGCCGAACAGGTGAAGGAAGTCGAGGATTGCCTCGCCTGGTCGGGCGCGCGGCCGGTTGAATTTCTGCTGGCCAATGCCAAGGTCGACAAGCGCTGGTGCCTGATCCACGCCACCCATATGACCGATACGGAAACCGTTGCCATGGCCAGGAGCGGCGCCATCGCCGGCCTCTGCCCGATCACCGAGGCCAATCTCGGCGACGGCACTTTTGCCGCGCCGCTGTTCAGGGAACATGGCGGCCGCTATGGCGTCGGCTCCGATTCCAACGTGCTCATCGGCCTCCCCGATGAGTTGCGCCAGCTCGAATATTCGCAGCGCCTCGCCCACCGCGCCCGCAATGTGCTGGCGGTCGCGGGCGGCTCGACCGGCCGGGCGCTGTTCAACGCCGCACTCGACGGTGGCAGCGTCGCGCTTGGCGCCGGTGCTTCCGCGATCGCCGCCGGCGCATCGGCCGATCTCGTCTCGCTCGATCCCAAAAATCCCTCGCTGGCCGGCAAGAGCGGCGACGCGATCCTCGACGCCTGGATCTTCGCCAATGGCAGCAAGGTCGACTGCGTCTGGGTGCATGGGCTCAAACAGGTCAGCGGCGGCAGGCATTTCAAGCGCGAGGCCATCGCCGAGCGTTTTCGCAGCGTGATGACGGCGCTTTCGGCATGAGCATGGCCGGCACAGTGGTAGCGGAAGGTGGCGGCTCGCTGCACCAGCGCATCCTGACCGACATTAGCGAGAAGATCACGTCCGGCGCATGGGCGCCCGGCCATCGCATCCCGTTCGAGCACGAACTGAGCGTGCAATACAATTGCTCGCGCATGACGGTGAACAAGGCGCTGTCACAGCTTGCCAAGGCCGGGCTGATCGAACGACGCCGCCGCTCAGGCAGCTTTGTGCGCCGGCCGCAGTCGCAAGCGGCGGTGCTGGAAATCCACGATATCCGCATCGAGGTCGAAGCGCTCGGCCTGCCCTACCGCTACGAGCGCGTTGCTCGGCACAAAAGGCGCAGCAGCGCCGAGGATCGCGCCCTGCTGGAATTGGGCTTGGCCGGACCGGTTCTGGCGCTGGAATGCGGGCATTTCGCCGGCGAGCGGCCGTTCGCGCATGAACAGCGGCTGATCAATCTCACCGCCGTGCCCGAGGCAGCGGACGAGGAATTCCTGGCCATAGCGCCAGGGCCATGGCTGATCGGCCGCGTGCCGTGGAGCGAAGCCGAGCACCGGATTCGCGCTGTCGCCGCCGACAGACATATAGCGGCCGCACTCGACATCGAAGTCGGCGCGCCGTGCCTGGTGGTCGAGCGACGGACATGGAGCGCCGAACATCCGGTCACCCATGTGCGCTTTACCTACGCGGCCGAGAGCCACACGCTGGTGGCAAGGTTCAGGCCGCAGGGGTGAGGTGATCTCCCCCTCGTGGGGGAGATGTCCGGCAGGACAGAGGGGGGCGCCGTGGAGCGCGACCCTCGAATGCGCCTGCCGGGAATTTGTTCGACGGTGTTTCGATAAAATGAGAGGCTGGCGGGACAGCGCGCCCCTCTGCCCTGCCGGGCATCTCCCCCACACGGGGGGAGATTGGCAGCTTCGACGCTTTAGATCGCCGCAGTAATAATAATCTCGACCAGATAATCCGGGGTGGCGAGCTTTGCTTCGCCGGTGGCGCGGGCTGGCGTGTTGCCCTGCGGCACCCACTTGTCCCATTCCGCGTTCATCTCGGCAAAGGTGCTCATGTCGGCCAGCCAGATGATCGCCTGCAAGATCTTGGTCTTGTCGGAACCGGCCTTGGCCAGCAGTTCGTCTATGGCCGCCAGGATGTCCCTGGTCTGCGAGGCGACATTGCCGGTCGGCTGGCCGACCTGGCCAGCCAGATAGACGGTGTCTCCGTGAATGACGATCTGGCTCATGCGCGGGCCAACATCGATGCGACGAATGCTCATTGGATGGTTCCTTCTGTGGCGGTTGCGCTTCTTTAGAGTCGCGGCCGGCTTCGGGCAAGGTCGCCAGGTCGAATCCCCTTGGGCCAAGGGCATATGATATCAACACACGGCAAGTTGACCGCCAGCCGCAATTCCGCCGGATTGGCTTGTTGACTAATGTAATAACATCACATATCCAATCGGCCGCTGCCAGCAGCCGGATTTCGCCGCCCCACGGATCGCAGAATGACAAACACCTGCCTGACATTCCGCGACCTGACGCTTGGCTACGGCAGCCATCCGGCGATCCATCATCTCGACGGCACCATCCGCAAGGGCTCGCTGACGGCTGTGGTCGGCGCCAACGGTTCCGGCAAATCGACGCTGATGAAAGGCATTGTCGGCGTCCTGAAGCCGATGGCCGGCGAGGTTATCCGCGCGCCCGGCGTCCGCGCCGCCTATCTGCCGCAGCAATCGGAGCTCGACCGCTCCTTTCCGGCGCGGGTGGTGGATCTGGTTTCGCTCGGCCTGTGGCCACGGCGCGGCCTGCTTGGCCGCTACACCAGGGAAGATCGCGACGACGTCAGCAAGGCACTGATGGCGGTCGGCCTCGGCGGTTTTGAAAAACGCCCGATCGACACGCTGTCGGGCGGCCAGCTGCAGCGCACGCTGTTTGCCCGCGTCCTGCTGCAGGACGCCGATCTCATCCTGCTCGACGAACCCTTCAACGCCGTCGACGCCAAGACGGTCGGCGACCTCATTGCCCTGATCAAGCACTGGCATGGCGAGGAACGCACCATCATGGTCGTCGTCCACGATCTGGACCTGGTGCGGCAGAATTTCCCCGAAACGCTGTTGCTTGCCCGCCAGCCGATCGCCTGGGGCGAAACCCGGGAAACGCTGAAGCCAGAAAACCTGTTGCGCGCCCGCCGTTTTCACGAGGCTTGGGAAGAAAATGCGCCCTGGTGCGAGCCGGGCGAGGACGCTCATGGTCACGATCACCATGACCATGACCACGATCACGACCGCCAACATGGCGTCGGACCGAGGGCTGCCTGATGGATACGCTTTACGGTCTTGTCATCGCGCCCTTCGCCGATTTCGGCTTCATGCAGCGGGCGTTGATCGGTTCGCTGATGCTGTCGCTCGGCGCTTGCCCCATCGGCGTCTTCCTGATGCTGCGGCGCATGAGCCTGTCGGGCGACGCCATGGCGCATGCAATCCTGCCCGGTGCGGCCGCCGGCTTCCTGTTCTATGGCTTGGAAATCCTGCCTATGACCATCGGCGGCCTGATCGCCGGCGTCATCGTCGCGCTCGGCGCCGGCGCCGTCTCGCGCTTCACCATCCAGCGCGAAGACGCCTCGATGGCGGCCTTCTACCTGATTTCGCTCGCCATCGGCGTGCTGATGGTGTCGATCCGCGGCTCCAGCGTCGATCTCATGCATGTGCTGTTCGGCACGGTGCTGGCGCTCAACGACGAGGCGCTGATACTGATCGGCGGCATTGTAGCGGTAACGCTGGCCAGCCTTGCCATCTTCTGGCGGGCACTGGTCGCCGAATGCCTCGATCCGCTGTTCCTGCGCTCGGTCAGCCGCATGGGCAGTCCGGTGCACTTCATCTTCCTCGGCCTCGTCGTGCTCAATCTGGTGGGCGGCTTCCAGGCGCTCGGTACGCTTCTGTCGGTCGGACTGATGATGCTGCCGGCCGCTGCCGCCCGCTTCTGGACGGTGCGCGTCGAGCCGATGTGCGTGCTGGCGGTGCTGATCGGCTTTGCGTCCTGCGTCGCCGGGCTGCTTTTGTCCTATCACGCGTCGCTGCCGTCCGGCCCGGCCATCATCCTGTCGGCCGGCGTCGTCTATTTCGCCTCGATCCTGTTTGGCACGCGCGGCATTCTGCGCGCGCGCATCATCCATCACCGTCACAGAACGGCCTGACCCCCCGCCCCTAGAAGGAGACCCATCTATGCTGAAATCGATCCATGCCGCCCTGGCGATGAGTGTTATAACATTAACCGCCTTTGGCGCATCGTCGGCCTTCGCGGCACCGCTGAAAGTGGTTGCCAGCTTCACCGTCATTGCCGATTTCGCCAAAAATGTCGGCGGCGACCGCATCGACGTCACCACCATCGTCGGGCCGGATGGCGACGCCCATGTCTACGAGCCGAGCCCGGCCGATGCTGTGGCCATGGCCAAGGCCGACATCGTGCTGGTCAACGGCTTGCATTTCGAAGGTTTTCTGCAGCGGCTGGTCGATGCCAGCGCCACCAAGGCGTCCATCATCACCTTGACCAAGGGCGTGACGACGATCGATTTCAAGCCTGAATTCGCCGACGCCGATGCAGCCGAAGGCGCCGGCACCGGCGGCGGCAAGACGGTCACCGATCCGCACGCATTCCAGTCGATCGCCAATGCCAGGATCTATGTGAAGAACATCGCCGAGGCCTTTTGCGCGGCCGATTCGGAAGGCTGCGTCAGCTACCAGACCAACGCCGCCGCTTACACCAAGAAGCTCGACGCTGTCGAAGGTGAAGTGAAAGCGGCGATTGCCTCGATCCCGGAGAGCAAACGCGTCGTCATCACCTCGCATGACGCCTTCGGCTATTTCGAACACGCATACGGCCTGACCTTCCTCGCCCCGCAAGGCATCTCGACCGACTCGGAACCATCCGCCGCCGACGTCGCCAAGCTGGTTACCCAGGTGAAGCAGGACAAGGCGGCTGCGATCTTCGTCGAGAACATCACCAACCCGCGCCTGATCGAACAGATCGCCAGCGAAACCGGCATCAAGGTCGGCGGCACGCTCTATTCGGACGCGCTGTCGCAGCCCGACGGCCCGGCCGCGACCTATATCGACATGATGCACAACAATATCCGTCAGATCAAAGGCGCCATTCTCGGCAGCTGAGTTTGAAGGTTCGTCCAGCCGGGCCGCATCGGCTCGGTTGGATTTTCCGGCACGCAATGTCTATTTGGCAGAGAATTCCTTCGGTACGGATTGCCGCCCATGTCGGGGAGTGGCAAGACTGCCACCTGACCAGTTTGCGAGGATGCTGCCATGGAATACCGCGAAATCAGCGAGGACTATTCGGTTTCGGGCCAGATCCAGCCTGAGGACGTCGCCGCCATCAAGGAAGCCGGCTTCAAGAGCGTCATCTGCAACCGGCCCGATGACGAACAGCCCGGCCAGCCTTCTGCCGACACCGTCAAGGCGGCGGTGGAAGCCGCAGGGCTCGCTTTCCGCTACATTCCGGTGATCAGCGGCCAGATCACGGCCGAGAATGTCGACGATCAGGCCGAAGCGCTCGACGAGCTCGACGGCCCGGTCTTCGCCTATTGCCGCTCCGGCGCCCGCTGCACCAATCTGTATGGGTTGATCCAGCAGTCGAAGGGTTGATCCGCCCAAAATTTAGATCGGCAGCGCGCCGGTTTCCTTGAGCGTCTCCAGCACGATCGCCGTCTTCACATGCTGCACGGATTCGTGCGGCAAGAGCACCCCGTTGACGAATTCCGACAGCGACTTCAGGTCGGGTGTTACCACTTTCAGGATGTAATCCATCTCGCCGGTCAGGGCGTGCGCCTCCTGCACCTCGGGCAGCCGCGCCACCAACTCACCGAAGCGCCGCGCATTGTCGCGGTTGTGCGTGGCGAGCGTGACCGAGATGACGTTGACCAGCGAAAAACCGAGCTTGTCGCGGTCGAGAACGGCGCGATAGCCCTTGATAAAGCCGTCCTCCTCCAGCCGCTGACGGCGGCGCGAGCATTGCGACGCCGACAGGTTCACCCGCTCCGAAAGATCGTTGTTGGTGAGCCGCGCATCACCCTGCAACAGCGCCATTATCTTGCGGTCAAACTGATCAATGCGCGTTTCATCCATGGTTTTTCCTCATATCATGCATGCTTCACGCATGACATCATCATTTCAAGCGTTTGAATGCAAGCACCGTGCGCCTCCTCCGCGTTATGATCGTGCAAGATGGGCCTTTTCAGGCCAGGCCAGCTTCGGAGGAATATCATGGGTCCCTTCCCGCACGACGCACCGCCCGCCAGGATCAGCAAGGACAATCCGGCCGGCACCGACGGTTTCGAGTTTGTCGAGTTCGCGCATGCGGAGCCGCAGAAGCTGGCCGAACTCTTCGCCCGCATGGGCTATGTCGCGGTAGCCAGGCACCGCACGAAAGACATCACCATCTGGCGCCAGGGCGACATCAACTATGTCGTCAATGCCGAGCCCGGCTCGCATGCGATGAAGTTCGTCGACAAGCACGGCCCCTGCGCCGCCTCGATGGCCTGGCGGGTGGTCGATGCCAAGCACGCCTTCGATCATGCCGTTGCCAAGGGCGCCACGCCTTACGAAGGCGCCGACAAGGCGCTCGACGTGCCGGCAATCATCGGCATTGGCGGCTCGCTGCTCTATTTCATCGAGACCTATGGCGAGAAGGGCTCGGCCTATGATGCCGAGTTCGAGTGGCTGGGCGGTCGCGACCCGCGGCCGGAAGGCGTCGGCTTCTATTACCTCGATCACCTGACCCACAATGTCTATCGCGGCCAGATGGACAAGTGGTGGGATTTCTACCGCAATCTGTTCGGCTTCAAGCAGATCCATTTCTTCGACATCGACGGCAAGATCACCGGCCTGGTCAGCCGCGCCATCACCTCGCCCTGCGGCAAGATCCGCATTCCACTGAACGAGTCGAAGGACGAGACCAGCCAGATCGCCGAATACCTGAAGAAGTACAATGGCGAGGGCATCCAGCACATTGCGGTTGGCACCGACGAGATCTACGCCGCTACAGACAAGCTTGCCGAGAACGGGCTGAAGTTCATGCCCGGCCCGCCTGAAACCTACTACGACATGTCGTATGGCCGCGTGAACGGCCATGACGAACCGATCGAGCGGATGAAGAAGCACGGCATCCTGATCGACGGCGAAGGCGTCGTCGATGGCGGCATGACCAAGATCCTGCTGCAGATCTTTTCGAAGACCGTGATCGGCCCGATCTTTTTCGAGTTCATCCAGCGCAAGGGCGACGAAGGTTTTGGCGAGGGCAACTTCCGCGCGCTGTTCGAATCCATCGAGCAGGACCAGATCAAGCGCGGGGTGATCAAGGTGGACGGCAAGGCGGCGTAAGGCTACTCTCGCTGCGGCCCAATCGGCTTTGGCTTAAGGTTGGGCCTAGTGAGGTCAAGCCATGCACGTCTCTATTACGGAAGCCAGAGCCAAACTGTCGGAACTCGTCAGGCGTGCAAATGCTGGCGAAGAGATCGTAATCACCCGGCGTGGCAGGGTCGTAGCGCGTCTCTTGCCGCCCCCCGGCAAGGAAAGACCTATCGGCGCCACCGCTGCTCTGAAAGGGCCGAGCGGCTTGACGATTAATTAGAGCCCCAGCCGCTCAACCTCCACTTTCCTCAACTTCAAATCATAGTCGAGCAGAAACTCATCCAATTGCGGCGGCTTGACCGACGTGCCCGAAAGCATGGCGTGCACCTGACCGCGATGATGGATGTCGTGCAGGAAGACATGGGCGAGGATATCGCCGATGCGCTCGGGGATCATGCCGTCCTCGCGCCGGTCGGTGATAACCTGCCGATCGAGATCGTCGGCCGACAGCCTATCGCAAAAGACGATCAGCCGCCGGTCGGCTGCGACCTGCGCGGCAAACAACGCCGCCGGCTCGTCGAGGGGCACGAAGTCGTCATGGGCGGCAGCACCGAGACCACCCTCTTCGAGAAAATCGAGATAGAGAAGATCGACCGCAAGGATGTGGTTGAGCGTTGCCTTGATCGACGGAAAGAAGCTGGTGCGTTCGGCCTCGAACTCACCAGGCTGGAGGGACAGCACCGCGCGGTAGAGCCGGTCGTTCGACCACAGATTGTTGTCGGCCATCCGGCGCAGATGGTCGAGCAGGTCCACGAGATCAGCCCCCTGCCCGCACCAGATGCAAGCCTGCCCCCATGATCGCGAATCCGGCAAGAACGAGCAACAGCAGCCCGTTCATGCGTCGCCGCATGGCTTGCGTCTCCTCATCCCGCGCGACTTTCACGTTGGTGATGGTGTGGAACATCATCGCCTTGCGTGGAAAGCCGCTGCGGTTGGTCAGGTCGGGTGAGCGCGCCTCGATGCAGTAGCTCAGCCGGGTCGCCTGGATGAAGACCGCCAGTATGGCGAGTGCCCAGACACCAGCCAGCAGATAGACCCCCGTCATGCCCTCACCTCTCGTATTTTTCGACCTTCTGCTCGATGGCGCCGAAGATCGAATGCCCGGTTTTGTCCTTCATCTCGATGCGCACCGTGTCGCCGAAGCGCAGGAACGGCGTTTTGGGTTCGCCTGACACAATGGTCTCGATCATGCGCAGTTCGGCGATGCAGGAATAGCCGGCGCCACCGGCCGAGACAGGCTTGCCCGGCCCGCCGTCGAGCTTATTGGAGACGGTCCCCGAGCCGATGATCGTGCCGGCGGCCAATGGCCGTGTCCTTGCCGCGTGAACGATCAGCGCCGGAAAGTCGAAGGTCATGTCGATACCGGCATTGGCCCGGCCGAACGGCTTGCCGTTGAGATCGGCGAGCAGCGGCAGGCTGACCTTGCCGCCGTCCCAGGCGTCATCCAGTTCGTCCGGCGTCACCGCGACAGGCGAAAAGGTCGAGGACGGCTTTGACTGGAAAAACCCAAATCCCTTGGCAAGCTCCGGTCCGGTCAGCGCGCGCAACGTGACATCGTTGACCAGCATGACCAGCCGGATCGCTGCCTTTGCTGCTTCGAGACTGGCGCCCATCGGCACGTCGTCGATAATGACGGCGACTTCCCCCTCCATGTCGATGCCGAAGGCCTCGTCAGCCACGCGGATCGGATCGCGTGGCGGAATGAAAGAATCCGAGCCGCCCTGGTAGATCAGCGGGTCGGTCCAGAAGCTTGCCGGCATCTCGGCGCCGCGGGCTTTGCGCACCAACTCGACATGGTTCACATAGGCAGAGCCGTCGGCCCATTGATAGGCGCGCGGCAGCGGCGAATGGGCGTCATGCTCGTGGAAGCGCTCCGCCGGCATCGCATTGTTCTCAAGCGATTCCGCTATTGTCCCGAGATGCGGGGCGATGCGCCGCCAGTCGTCGAGCGCCGCCTGCAGCGTGCGCACCAGGAACGAGACGTCGGTGAAGCGTGTCAGGTCGCGCGAGACGACGACGAGTTTTCCGTCGCGCGTCCCGTCCTTCAATGTGGCAAGCTTCATCCGGTTTCCTCTCCTGCTGCAGCTTTGGCGCTGCTTTGGTTTTTTATCTTACGCATGATCTTTTCCGAAAACCGGTTCCCACTTTTCGGGATCATGCTAGCTCCACAACAAGGCCGTCGCGGGCGATCGTCAAGTCGCCGTTCCAAGTTTTCCTGACAGCGGCAATCCAATCGGCCTCGCCGATCCCGGGATCGTCGGCCGGAATGAGATGATTGAGCACCAGTCTCCTGACGCTGGCATCGCTGGCGATGCTGCCAGCCTCTTCGGCAAAGCTGTGGCTGGCGAGCAGATGCTCTTTCAGCCGCGCGCCATTGCCGGTCCTGGCCACCAGCCGCTCGATGCCTTGTTCCAGCATGGCTTCGTGAACGAGGATATCCGCGCTCCGGGCAAAATCGGCGAGCGGCGGATAAAAGGCAGTGTCAGCGGAGAACACCACGCTTTTGGCGCCATGCTCGAAGCGCAACGCAAAACAATCGGTCACCGGCGGATGCTCGACGCGCAGCGCCGAAACCGTCAAGCCGCCCTGCTCGACCACCTGGCCTTCGCCGAATTCGACGATCGAAACCAGGTCGCGAATATCCGGCCGGCCCTCGTCGACGATGCGGATTTCAATGTCGAACTCCATCGCCTGGCAAAAACGCTGCCAGTAATGGTCCGTGCCAGGTGGGCCGAACACGCCGACGGGCGTCGCCAGACCCGCCGTCCAGGCGGTGTGGATCAGCGGCCCCAGTTCCAGCACGTGGTCGGAATGCAGATGCGTGATGAAGATCAGATCGAGCGATTTCAGGCTGATGCCAGCATCGACCAGACTACGCGTGACGCCAAGTCCGCAGTCGACGACGATGCAGCGGCCGCCGATCTGCAGCAGCGACGAACTCGGCCATGGACCGCCTGGCCGGAGCGCAGGACCACCCTTCGAGCCCAAAAGCACCAACCGATCCGGCATTGGCTCGGCGCTCAAGACCAGTCGCCCTCCGGCGTGCCGTTGAAACGCTTCTTCAGGTCGGCCCAGCAGTCGATGTAATTGTCCTGCCGGGTTTCGAGTTCGGCGCCGTAGCGGGTCAGCATCTGCGGAAATCGGGTCTCGAACATGAACGCCATGGTGTTGTCGAGCTTGACCGGTTTCAGGTCCGCGCGCGAGGCCTTTTCGAAGCCAGGCGCATCCGGCCCATGGGCCAGCATCAGATTGTGCAGGCTGATGCCGCCGGGCACAAAACCCTCTTCCTTGGCGTCGTACTGGCCGTGGATCAGGCCCATGAACTCGCTCATGATGTTGCGGTGATACCAGGGCGGCCGGAACGTATCTTCGGCCACCAGCCAGCGCGGCGGGAAGATGACGAAGTCGATATTGGCGGTGCCTTCCTCGCCGCTCGGCGCCGTCAGCACCGTGAAGATCGACGGATCTGGATGGTCGAACAGCAGCGCGCCGACCGGCGAAAACGTCGCCAGATCATATTTGTAGGGCGCGTAGTTGCCGTGCCAGGCAACGACATCCAGCGGCGAATGGCCGATCTCGGTGACATGGAAATTGCCGCACCATTTCACCGTCAGCCGGCACGGCGTCTCCTTCTCCTCGAACCAGGCGCAAGGCGTCTTGAAATCGCGTGGGTTGGCCAGGCAGTTGGCGCCGATCGGGCCGCGGTTGGGCAGCGTCAACTTGGCGCCGTAGTTCTCGCAGACGTAGCCGCGCACTTCGGCGTCGACCAGCTCGACCTTGAAGACCAGACCGCGTGGCAAGACCGCGATCTCGCCAGGCCTCAATTCTATGACGCCCATCTCGGTGACGAAGCGCAAAGCGCCGACCTGCGGCACCACCAGCAACTCGCCGTCGGCGTTGAAGAAATGGTCGTCGACCATCGAGGTGTTGGCGACATAGACATGAGCCGCCATGCCGGTCTGCCCGAGCACGTCGCCGGCTGTGGTGATCGAGCGCATCCCGGCGATGAAATCGGTCGGCTCCTTCGGCATCGGCACCGGGTTCCAGCGATACTGGCCAAGCGCCAGTTCGTGATCGCCGACATTGGGCGCGGTCTTCCACAAGGGATAGCTGGCCGCCTTGAAACGCCCAGTGTGCTTGACGCTCGGCCGGATGCGATAAAGCCAGGAGCGTTCATTGGTGCCGCGCGGGGCGGTGAAGGGCGAGCCCGAAAGCTGCTCGGCGTAGAGGCCGTAGGCCGGCCGCTGCGGGGAATTTCGTCTTTGCGGTAGCGAACCGGGCAGCGTCTCGGTTTCAAAATCGTTGCCGAAACCCGGCATGTAGGAAAAGGCCATCGCTTCCTCCCGGAATGGATATCAATTGACCAAACTGGTTTCATTTGTAACCATTGAAAATGTAACCATCAATGGCGGCTTTGAAAAATGGCGATCAAGAGCGAAGCGCCCGACGCGCCTGAAATTCTCAATCTGGAAAATTTCCTGCCCTACCGGCTCTACAGGCTTGCCGATGCCGTCAGCCGCGAATTTTCGCGAATATACAAGGACAGCCATGGCCTGACGCGGCCGGAATGGCGCACCCTTTCGGGGCTGGGGCAGCATGGAACGATGACAGCGTCTGCAATCGGCGAGCAATCGGCCATGCACAAGACCAAAGTTTCGCGCGCCGTGGCTGAACTCGAACGGCGGCGTTGGCTCGTGCGGACACCGGATGAGAAAGACCGCCGGGTCGAGCATCTGTCGCTGACCAAGGCGGGGCTGGCCGCCTACCGCGAGATGGTGCCGCTGGCGAAGGCGTTTGAACGGGAATTAATCAAACGCATGAAATTACGTCAACAAGCCGTTCTCTTTGACGCGATCGACAACATGGAAGATGAAAAAATATTACGGCCGACTTCAACCACTTAAGAAGGGCTGGACAAAAATTTGGGAAACAATCGCTCGACCAACATATCGACCATCTACGAGACTACGGGCGACAAATAAACTCGGTTCGTCGCTCGACGATGAAACAGCGTCTTGCAAAAAATTTTATTTAATTTAACTTGAAAGTACTTACTCATTGGGGGGGGCCAATGGTTTCGTATCAGGGATTATTCGGCCTATTTTTGCCTGCGTCGATACTTCTGACCGGATGCGGCAACTTGGCTCCGTACGCGCTCAATCAACCAAGCGTCAACGTCGAAAAAGTCCTAGCAGAAATACAGTGCGCGCTGGATCGCTCCGTCTCGCAATATGAGAAAGCAAATACAAGAAACAAATGGATACGCGAATGGAGTATCGCGTTTGAATTGACCTCAGATCTAACTAACACGGGTGAGATTGGTCTTAGCACCCTGGATTGGTCTATTCCATATTCTCCTTACCCACTCTCACTCGGGCTATTAGGTAAACTTACGCGCGCAAATCAGGACAAAATAGTTTATAAATATAAGTTAAATTTAAATAACCTGAAATGTCCAAATTATTATTACCAATACGGCACCAGTGCCGCCCTCAATAAATCTGTCTCCGCGCTCGGGTTCGATCGGATTTTCGGTACAGCGCAATGGGTAAGGGAAAATAGTGGGGAGAAAAAACTGCCGACATTCTCCTACCGAAGACAGTTTACTCTTACCACCGAAGGAGTAGCCAAACCCGGATTCCATATTACCAATCTTTCGGGCTCAGCGAATGGGCGTCTCGCGCGAGCCAACATCAACACTCTCGACATGGCCTTTGCTGGCCCGCCGCCACCTGACGTCGTTGCGCATGTAATCGTTGATAATCTTCCGGGCGGAGGCAAAAAACATAAGCAACCCGTGGTCGATTCCGACAGGCTCGATCGCATTCTTGAGAACGGCCTCAACAGCCTCAAGAACGAACCTGCTTACTAGCCACGTTCGCTCGATGGATTTGGCGCCTACCAGTCCATCACCACCTTGCCGGAACTGCCGCTGCGCATCGCATCGAAGCCGGCCTGGAAATCGTCGATGCCGATGCGGTGCGTGATCAGGCCGGAGACATCGAGCGGACCCTGCACCAGCGCGATCATCTTGTACCAGGTCTCGAACATCTCGCGACCGTAGATGCCCTTGAGATGCAGCATCTTGAAGATGACCTTGTTCCAGTCGATCTCGAAGCCGGTCGGCGCGATGCCCAGAATGGCGATCTTGCCGCCATTGTTCATGGTGTCGATCATGTCGCGGAAGGCGGGGGCGGCGCCCGACATTTCGAGGCCGACGTCGAACCCCTCGGTCATGCCGAGCACCGGCATGACGTCGCGCAGCTTTTCCTTCGAGGCGTCGACGACATGCTGGACACCGAGTTTTTTGGCAAGCGCCAGCCGCACCGGGTTGATGTCGGTGATGACGACTTTTCGCGCGCCGACGCATTGCGCGACGAGCGCGCCCATGATGCCGATCGGCCCGGCGCCGGTGACCAGCACGTCCTCGCCGACCAGGTCGAAGGACAGAGCAGTGTGAACCGCATTGCCGAGGGGATCGAAGATGGCGGCGATCTCGTCGGGCACGTCGTCGGGGATCGGCACGACATTGTGCTGCGGGATCGCCAGATACTCGCCGAAGGCGCCCGGACGGTTGACGCCGACGCCGAGCGTGTTGCGGCACAGATGCCCTCGCCCGGCGCGACAGTTGCGGCAATGGCCGCAGACGATGTGGCCTTCGCCCGATACACGCTGGCCGACCTTGTATTCGGTGACCGCTGCGCCGAAATCGGCAACGGTGCCGACGAATTCATGGCCCGTCACCATCGGCACCGGCACCGTCTTCTGCGCCCACTGGTCCCAATTGTAGATGTGCACGTCGGTACCGCAGATCGCCGTCTTCTTGATCTTGATCAGCACGTCGTTGGGGCCGATTTCCGGCACCGGCACCTCTTCCATCCAGATGCCCGGTTCGGCCTTGGCCTTCACAAGCGCCTTCATCATGTTCGACAT
>NZ_RZQL01000128.1 GCF_003997935.1 Mesorhizobium sp. M7A.F.Ca.US.006.01.1.1 | reverse complement strand
GCGATATGGGCAGGGGCAGCGAGCCGATAGCCGCGCAGGAAATCCTGTCCCCGGTGCCGCTGACGCGACGCGAACGGCAGATCCTTCAACTGGTGGCGCAAGGCATGATCACACGCGATATCGCCGAACGACTGGGCATCAGCCTGCCGACCGCACGCAAACATCGCGAAAATCTGATGGGCAAGCTCAGTCTCCACAACACCGCCGAACTGACCGCCTACGCGGTTCGTCTGGGATTGCCCACCGGCTGATATCGCAGCCGCTCTGCAACGTCCCCTTAACCATCGGCAGATTAGCCAAACCCGATCATCATCCAAATACGGCATCCGCTTGTATGTTTTCGGCCTGCCCCCCGGCCTACTCCTCCCACGGCTTGATCACATGGGAGGAGCCGTCATGCCATCACTGGATCTCTGGATTCCGTTCGCCCTCGCAACGCTCGCCTTTGCCTGCATGCCAGGGCCGGCGATTCTCTACATGACCGCACAGACGCTGGCCCATGGCCGTCAGGCGGGATTGATGGCGGCACTGGGTGTTCATCTCGGTTGTTACGTGCACATCCTGGCCGCGGCGGTCGGGCTCGCCGCACTGATGGAACACGCGCCGGTCGCTTTCTCGATGATCCGATTGGCGGGCGCCGCATATCTCATTTCGCTGGGCCTTGCCATGTTCCTGGGCTGGAACCGGATGGGCGAGGATGGTGCCAGGCCGGCCCCGAACACATTTCGCGACAGCATGGTCGTCGAGATCCTCAATCCCAAGACGGCACTGTTCTTCCTGACCTTCCTGCCACAGTTCGTGGATCCGTCAGCCGCCATTGCCGTCGGGTTGCAATTCCTCATCCTCGGCATCATCGTCAATCTCATCTTCTCGATGGCCGACCTGGCGGCGGTCGGCATCGCCTCGCTCGCCGTTGGCCGGTTCACTGGCGGCGGCGCTGGATGGGTGATTCCCAAGACATGCGGTTCGATCCTCATCGGACTTGGCGTGGCGCTCGTCAGCCATCATATCTGAACCTGCGAATGAAAAGCGGTTTCAGGGGAGATCCGACGGTGAAATTTCAGCGGCTGCTGGCGGCAAGGGCCAATATGCCGGAGGGCGGCTGACGGCCTGCTCGCGCATCCGGCAAGATATTCCGGAAACCGGCGCGCCTTTTGGGGCCATCGGCCGAATTCTACATACCCTGGCCGCGCCTACGCGCTGCCGCCTTCCTTCTCAGCCTCCTGCTTCAGCGTCGCAATGAACCGCTTCGTCCGTTGCTGCTCCGGATTGTTGAACAGCACCGCCGCCGGTCCCTTCTCGACGACGACACCGGCGTCGAGGAACATCACTTCCTGGGCGATCTTGGAGGCGAGGCGCAGATCATGCGTCGCCATCACCATGGTCGTGCCTTCGCTGGCGAGCTTGCCAAGCACGTCGACCACCTCTTGCGCCAGTTCCGGGTCGAGCGCCGAGGTCGGCTCGTCGCAGAGCAGCACTTTCGGCGACGGCGCCAAAGCGCGGGCGATCGCCACGCGCTGCTGCTGGCCGCCCGACAGCGTCGCCGGCCAGGCGTCCGCCTTGTGCGCCATCCCGACCTTCTCCAGCAGAGCCAGCGCCCGCTCGCGTGCCCTCTCAGGCGCCCATTTCAGCACCGTCACCAGGCCTTCCATGACATTCTCGATCGCGGTGCGATGCGGAAACAACTGGAAGTTCTGGAACACCATGCCGGTCTGCAGCCGCAGGCGCTGGATATCCCTGGCCGGAACCCTGCCGCCGGGATGGAATTCGAGCGTCTCGTCGCCGATGCGCACCGTGCCCGAGGTCGGGATCTCCAGGAGGTTGATGCAGCGCAGCAGGGTGCTCTTCCCCCCGCCCGACGGGCCGACCAGCGCCGTGACGCTGCCTTCGGCAATGGTGACCGTCACGCCCTTCAACACGAGATTGTCGCCGAAGCGCTTTTCGATGTTGCTGAGGCCGATCATGAGCGTGCCTCCAGGAAGCCGCCATAGCGGTTGAGCCGGGTTTCCAGCCGCGTCTGCAAGGCCGACAGCACCGAACTCAGCGCCAGATAGAGGATCGCTGCCTCGACATAGAGGATCAGCGGCTCATAGGTGGTGGCGACGATGCGCTGCGCCGCCTGGAACATCTCCGGCACGGTGATGGCGGCGGCCAGCGAGGTGTCCTTGACCAATGAGATGAAGGTGTTGGAAAGCGGCGGCACCGCCACCCGGCCGGCCTGCGGCAGGATGGTGCGCCACATCGCCTGGCCCCAGGTCATGCCGATCGAATAGGCGGCTTCCCACTGGCCTTTCGGCACCGAGCCTATTGCCGCGCGGATGATTTCCGACGTGTAGGCGCCGATGTTGAGCGTGAAGCCGATCAACGCCGCCGTGAAGGCGTCGAGCAAGATACCGACCGACGGCAGGCCGTAGAAGATAAGGAACAGCTGCACCAAAAGCGGCGTGCCGCGGAAGATCCAGACATAGAAGCGCACCAGCGCGACCAGCGGCTTGGGGCCGAACAGCCGGGCAAGCGCCGCACCCAACCCAACGGCCAGCCCCAGGGCGAAGGACAACAGCGTCAGCGGCACGGTGAAGATCAGCGCCGCCCACAACAGCGAAGGCAGCGACTCCAGCATCAGTTGCAGCCAGTGCGGCACGTAAGACCTCCAGATTGGTCGAAGCAGCTTGGTCAAGGCGAGAATGCGTCTGCCATATCACGACAAAAGCGGCGACCCGTCAAAGACGGCTCGCCGCTCGATGTGTCTCATGGGCCGCGGAGCGGCCCGCCTCATGGATTACTTCGAAACGTCCTGGCCGAAATAGGTGTCGGAGATCTTCTTATAGGTGCCGTCGGCCTTGATGTCGGCCAGCGCCTTGTTGATCGCCGCGACTAGCTCCGGATCGCCCTTGCGCACGATGACACCGGAATAGTCGGCGTTTTCCTCTTGCGCGGCGATCTTCACATTGGCGTCGGGCTTGTGCTTCTTGAAATCGAGGAACGACAGGCTGTCATTGATCGTGGCATCGGCGCGGCCGGTCAGAAGCAGCTGGATCGACTGGTCGAAACCATCGGTCCCGACCAGCTCGGCGCCGTTCGTTTCGGCCAGCTTGCCGAAATTCGAGGTCAGCGACTGCGCCGACTTCTTGCCCTTGAGATCGGCGAAGCTCTTGATGTCGGCATTGTCGCCGCGCACGATCAGCACCGCCTTGGAGGCGATGTAGGGATCGGAGAAATCGTACTTTGCCTTGCGGGCGTCGGTGATGCCGACTTCGTTGATGACGGCGTCATAGCGATTGGCGTCGAGGCCGGCGATCAGCCCGTCCCATTTGCCTTCGAGGAATTCGGCCTTGACGCCGAGCTTGTCGGCGATCGCCTTGGCGATTTCGACGTCGAAGCCGACCAGTGCGCCCGACGTGTCATGATAGGTGAAGGGCGCATAAGTGCCTTCCGTGCCGACCTTGATGACCCCGGCCTGCTTGATCTGGTCGAGATTGGCACCGGCATGGCCTGCGGTGACAGCCAGGGCCTGCAGCGTTCCGGCGATGATGAGCGACTTGAGCCATTTCATTTTTCTGTGATCCCGTCCTTGGCCGGCTGACCGGCATATTTGTGAGCGCTGGAAACTGACAGATGCAAGCCGAAAAAATAAGGAACAGAATTTCAAAAACAGCCGGTTTATGAAACCAGATTCTCTAAATGACAACATCTACTCGTCATCGCAGCCATGGCGAGCTGTCCTGGCAATCCTTCAGGCAACACAATCCCGCCGCCACGGTCGCGGAACCTTTCCCGCGCATGGCAGTTCTGGCTGTTCTAGGGCACGACGCCGCCATTTCAACCCGGGCGCCAGCCAAGTTTGCAAAGTCATCCGCACCACCCAGGGAGCGCCTCATGATGGAAGACACGGCAGGACGGATCATGGTCCGCGCGGCAATGAAGGCTCCCTACCTCGAGCGTGACGAAGAGCATCGGCTTGCATTGCTCTGGAAAGAGGACAACGACCAGAACGCGCTGCACAGCATCACCGTCGCCCATATGCGACTGGTCATTTCCATGGCCTCCAAATTCCGCCATTACGGCCTGCCGCTCGGCGATCTGGTCCAGGAGGGTCATGTCGGACTGCTTGAGGCCGCCGCCCGCTTCGAGCCGGAGCGCGAGGTGCGGTTCTCGACCTATGCGACGTGGTGGATCCGGGCCTCGATGCAGGATTACATCCTGCGCAACTGGTCGATCGTGCGTGGCGGCACCAGCTCGGCGCAGAAGGCGTTGTTCTTCAACCTGCGGCGTCTGCGCGCGCGGCTGGCGAACGGCGCGGAGCCGCTCTCCAACGCCGCGCTCTATCGCGAGGTGTCGGAGGCGCTTGGTGTCTCGGAAGCCGATGTGGCGATGATGGATTCGCGGCTCTCGGCACCCGACTCCTCGCTCAACATGCCGATTGCCGACGATGCGGGTTCGACGGAGCGCATGGATTTCCTGGTCTCGGACGATCCGCTGCCCGACGAGATCGTCGGCGACAAGATCGATGTCGCGCGCCGCTCGCTCTGGCTGAGGGAAGCGCTTCGCGCGCTCAATGCACGGGAGCTGAGGATCATCGAGGAGCGCCGCCTGAATGACGAGGGCGCGACACTCGAAGCGCTCGGCGAAACCCTCGGCATCTCCAAGGAACGCGTCCGCCAGATCGAGGCCCGCGCCATGGAAAAGCTGAAGGTCGCGTTGGTGAAGCAGAATCCGGAGTTCATGGCGACTGCCGCCTGAACGGCGGCGGGCGTCCAGAGGCGCCTACTTGTCCGTGACGATCTTGACCTTGTCGCCGGCCGAAACCGCGGCACCAGGCGACAGCGCGTTGAGGACGCGGAACAGGTCGAGCTTGCGGTCGACGCCGACCATCTGCGCCGAAAGCGAACCCATCGTCTGCCCAGGCTGGACGGTGACGACGCGGATGTGCAGCGGCTTCAGCGCCGCCTTTTCGGCAGCACTCAGGATCCGGAACGAGCCGCTGACCGAGCGGGCGATCGTGTCCAGCGACGTACTGGCGGAAGGGGCCGCGGTCAGCAGCCGGTAGACCTGGCCGCCGGCGCGGATCACCGCAATGTCGAACTGCCAGCCTTCGGCGCCGGCATGCGCGGTCGCCGCCTCATTGCCGTTGATCGTTTCCTGCTTGACGCTGCTGTCGACGAGACCAGCCACCCAGCCGCTGCGGATATAGTCCGTCAGCGCCCGGTTCTTGTCGATGGAAACGCCATCGAAACGGATCGCTATGTCGCCGGGGCCGGTGGCCGTCACCGCTGCCGCAGAATTGTCGATGATGAAGCCATCCGGTACCGTGAACGACACGCCAAGGCCCGGATGCAGGAAGGTTTCGCCGCGCACATAGCCTTCTTCCGGCGTGTCGCCATAGAGCAGGCCGTCTATGCCGGCGAGGAAGGAATCGCGGTCGCGCGTGCCGACGCCCGGCGCGCCGAACTGGCGGGCATGGCGCTGCGCCAGATCGATGCGCTGCGGCGTGTTGGGGTGCGTGGCCAGGAAGTCGAGGCTTGCATCGGTGGCGCCGCTGATCGAGCGGAAATCGGTATAGGCCGACATCGACTGCAGGAAGCGGCCGGCGGCGAAAGGATCGTAGCCGGCTTCGCCGATCGACTTGATGCCGATGGCGTCGGCTTCCAGCTCCTGGTTGCGCGAGAATTGCGCGAGCCTCAGCTTGCCGCGGATCAAAGCTGCCTTGGCGGTCGGGCTGTCGCCGAGCACATCGGAAACCACCTTGGTCGCCAAGCCTTCCTCTGCCTCGAGCTGCTGGCGCTGCAAGCCGTGATTGGCGGTGACGTGGCCCATCTCATGCGCGATGACAGCGGCAAGCTCGGCCGAATCATTGGCCAGCGCCAGGAGGCCGCGCGTGATGTAGAGATAGCCGCCCGGCAGCGCGAAGGCGTTGACGTTGGGCGAATTCAAAATGGTGATGCGATAGGTCTGTGTCGGGTTGGCGGACACCACCGTCAAACTACCGACCACCTTGGCGACCATGCGCTCGAGCCTGGGATCGGAATATTCGCCGCCATAGGTCGCCAAGATGCGCGGATGCTGCGCCTTGGCCATTTCGGCAAGCTTGCTGTTGGCGCCGACATTGTCGACGGTGATCGGCTTGTCGGAAGGCTGGAAGCCGGATTCCTGAACTTCCGGCGGCGTGAACATCTGGCAGCTTGCCAACGCCACGGCAAAGCCGGCCAGCGCGAGGAAGCGCGCCAGCGGTTTCATTCCCAATGTGTTAGCGCCGATCGCCAGAACGGCTTCCTTTCAGGTCACGTGCATATCTCAAACTACTGCAGGCAAATCACGGCCTGTGCCGGGCCGGTAGGGCGGACCTAGCCACACTCCCCCGGTCATGGCAAGCAAACGCCACATCGCCTGGAGCCGGTTTGACCGTAAATTATGTCCGCTTCCGGGCAACATCGCGTGATGTGGGATGTCCGGCACCCGCGCCGATATAGCGCCGGAACGCCTCCGGACCAGCCCCGGTAAAGAAATCATCAGCCTTGCCGGTCGCGGCGACCAACCCATTGTCGACAAACACCATATGCTCGCCGATGCGGCGTGCATCGTCTGGCTGGTGGGTAACGAACAGCATTGTCATGGCGCGTTCGGCATGAACGGCGGCGACCAGATCCAGCATCTCGTCGCGCAAAGCCGGTCCGAGCGAAGCGAAGGGCTCGTCGAGCAGCAACACCGGTCGGTCGCGCACCAGCACGCGGGCCAGTGCGACGCGCTGGCGTTCGCCGCCGGAGAGCTCGCGCGGCAGGCGTTTCTCCTTGCCCGCAAGGCCGGTGCGCGCAAGCGCCTCGGCGACCGCGGCGCGGTCCGCCTCGGTCAGCCGCAGGGATGGCGAGCGCCCGAGCCCGACATTCTGCTCGACGGAAAGATGCGCAAAGAGATTGTTTTCCTGGAACACCATCGACACCGGCCGCGCCGAGGCCGGATCGGCGCTGACATCGACATCGCCGATCAGCACGCGGCCCGACCGTGGGGTCTCGAAGCCGGCGACCAGATTGAGCAGCGTCGACTTGCCCGAACCGCTCGGCCCCATAATGGCGGTGATCGTCGCCGCGGCAAACTCGACATCGAAGACAAGCGGCGCCTCGCTATAGCTGCCATGACTGCCATAACTGAACGACACCTTGTCCAGCCGCACCGGCGCGCCCTTCTCGAGCCTGTTGGCCGCCCTCTCACGCATCGCGGACCTCCGCCCTTCCCAGCCAGTACGCCGTCACGATCAACGCGAGACAGACGAGGCCGAGCAGCAGCGCCAGGCCGGCGGCGTCCTCGGTGCGGTAGCTGCCCATCCGCGCCAGAAGAAGATAGGGCAATGTCTGCACGGAATCACTGCCGAACAAGGCAATGACGCCGAGATCGCCGAGCGACAGCGCCATGGCGAAAGCGAAAGCCGTGGCGAGCGGCCGCCGCAGCGACGGCCAGTCGACCAGCATCAGCCGGTTCCAGCCCGCAATGCCGAGCTGTGCACAGAGCCGTTCGTGACGCCCGCTCGCCGCATCATAGGCGGGACGCACGGCGCGCAGGGCAAACGGCATCGCCATCACCGCGTTGACGGTGACGACCATGACCGGGGCGATCGCGAAGACATCGCCGACATGGCGCAACAACAGGAACCAGCCGGCGCCGACGACGATCGGCGGCACGACCAGGACAAAACCGGCGCCTGTATCGGCGGCGTGTTCGAGCAGTGTCTTTGCGCCGGCACGGCGGTTCAGCGCCAGGGCCCGCCGCGCCATGGTCAACGCCAGCGACAGCATCACCGAAAGCAGCGCCGACAGGAAGGCAAGTGCCGCGCTGGTCAGCGTTGCCTGCCGGACAGTGGCCTCGCTGGCCAGGCGACCGAGATCCGCACCCAATCCGGCCATCACGGTTGCCGCCATCGGCCCAACAACGAACAGCAGCGCCAGGACGATGGTTAGCGCGTTCAACCAGGTCTCGCTCCGATTGACCGAGAGATAACGGCGTTGCGCGACCGGCAAATTGGTGTCGCCGACCACATTGGCGCCTAGCCGCGTCAGGGCCAGCACAAAGATAAAGGTCAGGGCGATCTGCAGCAGCGTCAGCGTCACCGCCCGCGCGGGATCGAAATCGAAGCGCAGTGCCTGGTAGATGCCGACCTCCAGCGTCGTCGCGGCTGGCCCGCCGCCGAGCGTCAGCACGATCGTGAAGGATGTGATGCAGAGCATGAACACAAGCCCGGCGACGCCGGGCAGTGCGGCGCGCAGCGTTGGCCATTCGATCAGCCGGAACGCCGGACGCGCCGCCATGCCGAGCTGGCTCGCCAGCCGCCATTGGTCGGCCGGTATGGTCTGCAGCGCCTCGAGGAACAGCCGCGTCGCCAGCGGCAGGTTGAAGAAGACATGGGCGACGAGGATGCCGGACAGGCCATAGATGCCCGGCCAGCTTCCGCCGCCGATAACGGCAAGCACGCCGGCGAAATAGCCGGCACGGCCATAAAGCGCCAGAATGCCGAGCGCTGCGACGATGGCCGGCAGCGCCAACGGTACGGCGAAGATCTGCAGGATGAAGGCACGGCCGAAGAAACGTGGATGCCGCGACAGAGCGCGCGCCACGAACAGCGCCGGGATGACCGAAAGCAGCGTCGACAGTGCCGCTTGCCAGAGCGTGAAGCGAATGACGCGAAGCAGATAGGGATCGAAGGCTGCCCAGGCGCCCGAGAAATCTTGGGCGCCCTCGAAAAGCAGGCCAGCAAACGCGCCGCCGATCAGCAATGTGATCGCTGCGAGCGCGGCTATGCCAGCGGTGATGCGGGGGTCAGCGCGTTGCACGCTCGACCACCCAAAAGGCCTTTGGCGAGCGTCGCGTTCCTTCGCGCCCCCCTCTGTCCTGCCGGACATCTGCCCCACGAGGGGGGAGATTGATTGTCGCGCCGGCTTTCGCCAATCGCCGACGTTGCAGGAATGAGCGAGGCGCCAAGGCTGCCAATCTCCCCCCAAGTGGGGGAGATGTCCGGCAGGACAGAGGGGGGCGCCGTAGAGCACTCATCTTCGATAGCAAACTTATTTGCTCATCACCGCCAGCCATTCATCCACCCAGGCCTTGCGGTTCGCGGCGACCTCTTGCGGGCTGAACAGCAAGGTCTTGGTTGGCTTGACCAGTTTGTCGAAGGCCGGATTGAGCGGCTTGTCGGTCTTGCCTGCCGGGAACATCCAGTTTGTCTCGGGAATGGCATCCTGGAATTTCGGCCCGGTCATGAAGGTCATGAACTTGGCCGCCAGCGGATTCTTGGCTCCCGTCGTGGTGATACCCGCCACCTCGATCTGCAGATACTCGCCCTCCTCGAAGGAGGCCGCCTGGTAGCGCTCGGTGTTCTCGGCGACCATGTGGTATGCCGGCGACGTCGTGTAGGACAGCACCATCGGCGCCTCGCCCTTGGTGAACAGCCCATAGGCCTCGCTCCAGCCCGGCGTCACGGTCAGCACCTTCCCCTTGAGCTTGGCCCAGGCTTCCGGCGCCTTGTCGCCATAGACCGACTTGACCCACAGAAGCAGGCCAAGGCCCGGCGTCGAGGTGCGCGGATCCTGGATGACGATCTTGTCGTCGGCACTGCCTTCGACCAACTCCTTCAGGCTCTTCGGCGGCGTCTTCATCTTCTGCGTGTCATAGACGACGGCGAAATATCCGTAGTCGAAGGGGACAAACGTGTCGTCGCTCCAGCCGCCCGGCACATTGACATTCGTCACCGCGCCATGCGGCGCGAACAAGCCTGACGCCTTGGCATCGGCGGTGAGATTGGTGTCGAGGCCAAGCACGATATCGGCCTTGGTCGATGCGCCTTCCAATCTGACCCGGTTGAGCAGCGCGACGCCATCGGCAACCGAGACGAACTCGACGTCGCAGCCGCATTCGGCCTCGAACGCCTTCTTCACAACGGGACCCGGACCCCAGTCGGCGGTGAAACTCTCATAGGTGTAGACGGTGAGCTTGTCCTTGGCCAAGGCCGGCCCGGACAAGGCCACGACCGTTGCTGAAACAAGAGCGTATAAAAGCGTGCGCATCGGCGCCTCCTTCGTTCGAATTGGAATTGAGGCGTCGGACTGTCCGAAACGTCTAATCCCTCCGCCGGTACAAACCGGATCAGGTTCAGCGGGTTGGCGAGACTGCCTCTCAGCCGGTCCGCGAAGATCGCGTCCGGCACCCCGTTAGAGCGTTTCGACACATAGGCCGGGCCGATCCGCCATGCAAGCGGGAGTTTGCCCAGTGGGAGTTTGCCCGGATCCACCTCAGATCAGATGCCGGGCGGCTTCCACGCCCGACCACGCTTGCCGAAGCGTTTGCGACAGAGCCATCCAACTCGCGGTGGACAAGGAAAGGCCTGTTGCGGATCGGCGCCGGAACTGGAGCCACACCGACCGGCATGGGACTCGACGTGATGGCGGCGGTGATCATTGGCGGCAATAAGCGTCACTTATCATTGCCTTACTTGCCATGTGACGGCATGTTCGAGGAACTGGCCCGGGGCAACAACATGCAAATCAACCATGCTCGCCTGATCCGCGCTCTTCCCGCGAATCGCCTTGAGGATTTCGTCAACGGCTGCCACGAATTATGGCGCGGCACGGGGAACATGGGCCGCGCCGTCACTGGTTACGTGACGGAGAAGCGCGTGGCAGGTCCATGCGACAACTTCGCGTGCAAACAGCTCGGCAAGACGCTGTCCCAAAGCGCCGCCTTCCTCGATCCGGCAGGACCTTCATACGCTCCGCGGTTGGCGAGTAAGGAAGCGGAATGACGAAACTATCGACCGAATCTGTCGCGGCGACAATCGGCCTCGTATATGAAGCCGCCTACGATCCGGATCTCTGGCCGGGCGTGTTGCGGGCTATTGGAGAATTTTTCGGCTCGTCCCGCAGTTGTATCTGCTGCTTCGAAGCCCGGCCGGGCGCGACACGCGTCAAAGACAGCGTGGGGTCGTCTCCCGACCCTGAGCTGGAAACATTTGCCTTTCAGGCGACAACGGAAAGCACGCTTATCGTCGGCATGGACAAATGGCCTGCCGGCCAAGTCTATCGCCGTCGCGATATCCTCAATGAGGATCATTTCCGCAATTGCGATTTCTAGCACGATTGGCTGAAGCCAAGGCAGATGGACGAAGCGGTTATCAGCAATCTCGCTATTTCCGGCAGCACGCTCTGGGACCTTGGATGTCTCGCGTATGGCAAAATTCGGCGAATTCCAGCGCCGGGAGCTTGAGTTGCTGCAGAAGATGACCCCTCACATCGCGCGGGCAGGCCAGATCGGGGAAGCCCTGCAGCAAACTGTCCTGACCAAGTCGGTTCAGGCCAGCATGTCGTTAGGCATGCTTGTCGTCGATCCCGAATTGCGGTCGCTCGATATCAACGAATGTGCGGAAACCCTGTTGAGCCGCAGCAATGGGCGGATCGGCCTGTCGCGCGGAAAGGTTTGCGTGCGGGAGCCCCTGCATGCGCACAGATTGGCGGAGATGGTCGTGGATGCCTGCTCGACGCCGATGGGAAACGTGCCAGCGATGGGCGGGATGATGCTGCTGCCCGGACGGCTACCTGGCGAGTCCGGCCTGCTCGTTTCCGTCGCTCCGCTCGCGGCCAGCCAAAGATTTGGACTTCGCGCCAGCCAATGCGCCACCATCATGATCCGAGAGCTGGGCGGCAAGCCGACGGAGGGTCTGGAGAAAACCTTGTGTTCGCTTTTCGACCTCAGTCCTTCCGAGGCAAGGCTTGCCTCGTCGATCGCAGCGGGCAAGTCCCTTAACCAGGCAGCTTTCGCTGCCGGCATCACAGTGAGTTCAGCCCGGACATATCTCGCACGCATATTCGCCAAGACGGGCGCGCGGCAGCAGAGCCAGCTTGTCATCCTGCTCAAGGATATCGGGCCGCTCATCCAGCGCTGAATACGGCCGGCGGGCCTCGTGGGTGCCGGAAGCTCTTGCCCGCTCCGGACTGCGCCTTAATCGCGGACCGTCATCATATGAGGACTGGTCAAAACCGCGCGCGCATTCGATTCTGCGGCGTGATTTGTGCATCCTGCCCAACGTGTCAGAGTGAATGAAAAACGATGATTCATCAATTCGCGTGGCGAAAAACCATGCTCGGACTGGCCGTGGCACTGGGTTGCCTTGCCACAGCCCGAGCAGCCGAACAGGAGCTGGACAAGGGCAAGGATGGCGACATCATGTTCGTCACGCCCAGCGGCAATATCGGCTGCCACTTTATCCCCAAAGGCGGCACATCGACCTATCAGCCGATGACGGGCGGGCCTGAGCTGCAATGCGACCGGGTCGAACCTGCCTATGTTGCGGTATTTCTCGACCACAAGGGCAAGGCGGTGAAGACCGAGAATCCCGGCGAGCAAGGCTGCTGTTCGCTGGAACAAAAGCTGGAATATGGGGACAGCTGGTCCGAAGATCCTTTTACCTGCCTGTCGGCCAAGATCGGCCTGACCTGCACGTCCTCCGACGGGCATGGCTTCTTCATCAGCAAATCCAAGATCACGGTGCACTGATGTTCGAACGCCTGACATGCGTGGCGCGAACGGGACTCGCCGCCCTGGCGCTCATGGTGGCGATACTGCCGGCGCAAGCGGAGACGCAGACCTTCGGCGAGCCGCGCTACAAGGGCCAGCTCATCGACTGGTGTTACACATGGTCGACCGATTGCGGCAAACTCCCGGCCGACCGCTACTGCGCCATGAAGCATTTCGGCAACGCCACCGATTTCGAACAGAAGAACGGCCCGCTCGGCGAACCGACGATCCTGATGGGAGACGGTAAGACCTGCAGTGGTGACAATTGCTCGGCTTTCGAGTCGATTACCTGCGAAACCGCCGGCGCAAAACGCTTCGAGGCGCCTACTTTCAAGGGCAAACGGGTCGACTGGTGCTATCGATGGTCGGCCGACTGCGGAAAGAAGGCAGCCGACAGGTTTTGCTCGACCAAAGGCTTCGCCCGGGCGCTCGAATTCGAGCAGGGCGAGAACATAGCTCCCACCATCACCCTGTTCGATGGCAAGCAGTGCACGGACGGCAAGTGCGACGCGTTTGGCTACATTCTTTGCGGAAACGAGCAGTGAGGCGGCGCTGTATGTGCCGACATAGTGACCGGGCGAACACATGAAATCGAGAGCCTTGACGGCGACTGTCGTCCTCCTTCTGATCGGCGTTTCGGTCTATGCCTTCACAGCCCTGAACGTCGCGCCGGACGCGGCCGGGCCGATGCCGGCTGCCCCGCCTGTTGCTTCATCCACGGCTCCGGCCACGCCCAAACCGGCTTTGCCCGCAGCTCCGACGGCAATCGAGCGGGATATGAACGATCCGCTGAACTGGCCGGTAACGGTCCCTCTCGGGCCGGACGGCAACGCATTGCCCAACACGACGAGGAAAGCGCAGTATCAGCGTCCTTCCAGGCTGTTGCTGGCCTCACTGTCTGTTTTGACCGTTGCCGAAACCCGTCCGATCATCCTGGCGCGGGGGCCGGTTCGCCTCGGCACAGCCGGGCCGGGCTGGCACGATATCCAGCACCCACCGCAATCGGGCGGTTCCGGCTCCAGCTACGGCGCCTCCCCCGGTGGCGGAAAGTCCCGGGGCGATTCCGGGAGCACCAATGTCTGGAATGGCGATGGTTCGTTCGATAGCTGGGACAAGGACGGCCACACGCATTTGGATCCCCCAGGGCCGGATGGCTCGCTAAGCGGCTATACGGAAGCAAACAACGGTGGCGGAAAGACCTCGATGTCGATCGATCCGGATGGCGGCTCGACCGCCTGGCTTCCCAACGGGAACATTGAAGTGGCGGAGCCGGATGGCGGCAAGATCATATACCACCACGACGATGGCAGCATCGAGCGGATTTCCCCGGGCGGCGAAAGGACAATCGAGCTCGATCCTCCCCCGCCGCCTGCCGGTAGAGGCGCCAGCAATGGCATCGGCGAACCCCATTTCCAGACATTCGACGGCACGAGCTTTTCGACCCAGGCTGTTGGCGAATTCACGCTGGCACACGGCATCCCAAGCCAGGACTTGCAGGTGAGGTTCCAACCTTACAGGGACAGCAGATCTGTCAGCGCCGTCACCGGTCTGGCGGCACGAGCCGGCGGGGCGATTGTCCAGATCCTGCTCGACGGGTCGGTGCTTGTCGACGGCGCACCCGCATCGGACGGGTCGCCGACGCAGTACGACCTGCCCGACGGCGGCGCGATCGGTGTCTGGCGCGAAAACGGGAAACTACTCCATGCAGTGCTGGTCTGGCCGGATCTGTCGACGCTGTGGGTCAGCCGGCATGATGGCTACCTGAATTTTTCGATGCAATGGCGCGCGTCCGATGCAGCACGACAGGGCCTGCTTGGGCGCGATGACCGAAACCCGGACAACGACCTGACCGGTCGGGACGGCGTGGTCGCCAAGCCGTCCGATGACAGTGCGGTCAAGTCCTTCGTCGATTCCTGGCGTGTCACCGACGAGGAGTCGCTGTTTTCCTATGACGAAGCCCAGTCCACCGAGACGTTTACCGACAGGAACTTCCCGTATGAGCTTTCCAAGCTGACGTATCGGGATCTGGCCGACGCGGCCTGTGCCGCCCTCACCGGCGGTTTTACGCGCGAGGCCTGCCTGTTCGACGTCGCGGCGACCGGCAACGAGGATTTTGCCAAATCCGCACTGGACGCGGAGAGACGGGCCGCAACACTGAAAGATCAGGACGCCGGCAACGCCGCCGCACCTACGGCTCAAACTCAGGTCGAGGGCGACTGCGCCTCCGCCGGGGATGACATTGCGGCTGCGGAACCGCTCGAGGGCGACAGCCTGTCGGTGACGCCAACCAGCGGTACAAGCAGGATCTACATGCTGAAGACAAGTCGGGGCATCACCATCCAGACGCGAGCCGACGACGTCGTCGCCGGAGGATATGAGGCCGGCAAGCCGGGCTACTGCGTGTTCGATAAGGACAAGAAGACCGTCATTCCGCTCACCAGGTCGAATTCCGATTCCTATTTCTCAAGGCATGACAGCGCCGATCTTGCAGCAGGCGCCTATTACCTCAAGATCGTCGGCAACGGCGAAAGCAATCTCAACATCTTTCTCAACCAGTAAGCGGGGTTCAATGGCACGGCGCTACCCATCCCCTCCCCAAGTCGCGGTTGCCTGTCTGACGATCATGTTCGCCATGACGCCGGCAGAAGCCGAAAGCCCTGACGGATTGAAGTTCCATCATGGCGGCTCGGTCATGTCGGTCAGGACTAGTGGCACGGCGCTTACCATCCATTACGCAAGGCCGCGATCCGGCCTTGCCGTGACGAAGGGTACGCGATTGTTTACCGGCGCACTAACCGCAGGCACCTGGGAGGACGGCAAGATCGAAGGCAAGGCCGCTGTGTTCAGCAAGGGGTGCAAG
This sequence comes from Mesorhizobium sp. M7A.F.Ca.US.006.01.1.1, assembly GCF_003997935.1. Taxonomy (GTDB): domain Bacteria; phylum Pseudomonadota; class Alphaproteobacteria; order Rhizobiales; family Rhizobiaceae; genus Mesorhizobium. The sequence continues at coordinate 4,658 of NZ_RZQL01000128.1, read as the reverse complement.
TCGGCTCCATACACCGTGTCCGGCACGATCCGCGACGAAGGCCCGAACATCGTCATAGAACTTTCCGGTGCCGCTCCCGTCCGCGCGCCGGGAAGCTGCAGCGTGACCCGGTACTCGACCAGCTCCAGCAATTCGCACCTCGTCATTGAAAGCGGGATAGATGAATAGACTACGGCTGCTCTTTCCGGCCCTTGCCGCCGGCCTGTCCATCGTGAGCTTCGCCTGCTTTGCGCAGGACAAGCCCGCCGGCATCGATCCCGAACACATGAAGGCCGCGTTTCCGGAGGCCTGGGAGGGCTATGAGCGTTCTCCGCCGGAATATGAAGCCTCGACGCCGCCGATTGGCCAGATCGGCAAGTCGTCAGCGCGGTTTCGCGATGTGCGGGGCGGCACCAATTTCTTCGAGGTGGAGTTGGAGATCACGGATCTCGGGATTCCTGGCGGGAAGATGTATCAGGATTATGGAGCAGACTATCTGAAAGCGCAGATCGAAAACGACACTCAAAAGAGCGTGACCGTCAAGGGTCTGCCGGGTCTCATGACCCGCACAGGCGAAGACCACATGATGATCGACACCTTCGTCGCACCTCGCTTGCATGTCGGAGCCTTTTGCCTGAAGGCGCAGCCGGCGGGCTGCCTGGCGGCGATCGAACGTTTCGATTTCGATAGACTGAAGGCACTGGCCAACGAATAGGGGTTCGGGCAGGATGGCCTGCTGCCGATATATGTCTCGTCAATATGCCACTTGCTCGTCACTGAATGCTTGCGCTTGTTGAAATGCCTCAGAAGTTTCGGCGCGAAGTGGACGGCCCAGCGATACACGGTGGAGTGGTCGACGCTCAGGCCGCGTTCGGCCATCATCTCCTCCAAATCGCGTAGGCTGAGATTGTGGGCCAGGTACCAGCGGACGCACACCAGGATTACCGACCGATCGAAATGGCGATCTTGAACACGGCAGGCTCCTCGTATCCCTTCCATACCTGACCACACTCACCGAAGCGTTTGCGACGGAGCCGTTTGCCGCCTTCCGTTTCCCGTGCCGGGCTGGTAAGGGCCACACGATATGAGCACATTCACCATCCTGCTTGGCGGCGATGTCATCCGCACGCCACGGCTCGACCGTCAGGTCGAAGGCTCCCGCGTCATCGCCGCCGACGCCGGCATAGGCCATGCGCGGCTGCTGGGCCTCGTGCCGGAGCTGTGGGTGGGTGATTTCGATTCCGTGCCGGCCAATCTGCCGGACGATCTCGCTTCCGTGCCCCGCAGGACCTTCCCGGCGGAAAAGGACCAGACCGATGGCGAACTGGCCATCACCGCCGCACTGGAACGCGGCGCGACCCGCCTGGTGCTCGCCGGCGCCTTTGGCGGCAGGCGCGCCGACCACGCTTTTCTGCATCTGGCGCTTGCCCTGCGGCTGGCGGAGGCGGGAACGGACGTGCTTTTGACCAGCGGCGCTCAGGAAGGCGTTCCCTTGCTGCACGGAACGGCTGGCTTCGACTATGCCGACGGCACGCTGTTTTCGGTGCTCGGCTTTTCCGAACTCTCCGGCCTGACTGTGACCGGCGCCAAATGGCCGCTCGCGCACGTCAAGGTGGCATTCGGTTCGTCGCTGACCATTTCCAACGAGGTCAAGTCCGACAAGACCGGAGGCCGCCTCGAAATCGCGCTCGGCCATGGCCGCGCGATGCTGCTCGCTCATCCCTATCCCTTACCTGAAAGCTGACATGGCCCCGCCCCTTCTCAACCTCGACGGGATAAAACTGACCTTCGGCGGCACGCCGCTGCTCGATGGCGCCGCCTTAACGGCTTCGGCCGGCGACAAGATCGCATTGGTCGGCCGCAACGGATCCGGCAAGTCGACCCTGCTGAAGATCGCCGCCGGCCTGATCGAGCCGCAGGACGGCGAGGTGTTCCGCCAGCCTTCGGCGACCGTCCGCTATCTGCCGCAGATGCCCGACATGGAAGGTTTTGCCACTGTCGGCGCCTATGTCGAGGCCGGGCTTGGCCCCGCCGACGATCCCTACCGCGCCAGCTATCTGATGGAGCATCTCGGACTGTCGGGTGAGGAACGTCCGAACGACCTGTCGGGCGGCGAGGCGAGGCGCGCTGCCCTTGCCCGCGTCATGGCGCCGGAGCCCGATATCCTGCTGCTCGATGAGCCGACCAACCATCTCGACCTCTCGGTCATCGAATGGCTGGAAGAAGAACTCATCCGCACCTCCTCGGCACTGATCGTCATCTCGCACGACCGCCGCTTCCTCGAGCGCGTGTCGCGCGCCACGATCTGGCTCGATCGCGGCCAGACCCGCAGGCTGGACAAGGGTTTTGGCCATTTCGAGGAATGGCGCGACCTTGTGCTCGAAGAAGAAGAGCGCGAGCAGCACAAGCTCGGCCGCCAGATCGTTCGCGAAGAGCATTGGCTGCGCTACGGCGTGACCGCGCGGCGCAAGCGCAACATGCGCCGTCTCGGCGAATTGCAGACCATGCGCCAGCGTTTTCGCGGCCATCGCGGTGCCGAAGGGTCGGCGACCATGGTGGCGAGCGACGCCAACGAGTCCGGCAAGCTGGTGATCGAGGCCAAAAACATCGAGAAGAGCTTTGGCGATCTCACCGTGGTCAAGGGGTTTTCGACCCGCATCCAGCGTGGCGATCGCGTCGGCCTGGTCGGGCCGAACGGCGCCGGCAAGACCACGCTCTTGAAGATGCTGACCGGCGAGATGAAGCCGGACGCCGGTTCGGTGCGGCTCGGCACCAATCTGGAGATCGCAACGCTCGACCAGAAGCGCGAGGCGGTCGACCCGCAGGAGACGCTGGCGCAGTATCTCACCGACGGGCGCGGCGAGAACCTCGTCATCAATGGGGAGCAGCGTCACGTCGTCTCCTACATGAAGGATTTCCTGTTCAAGCCGGAGCAGGCGCGCACGCCGGTGCGCGAACTATCCGGCGGCGAGCGGGCGCGGCTCTTGCTGGCGCGCGTGCTGGCGCGGCCCGCAAACCTTCTGGTGCTCGATGAGCCGACCAACGATCTCGACATGGAGACGCTGGAACTGCTGCAGGAACTGGTCGCCGGTTTCGCCGGCACCGTCATCCTGGTCAGCCACGACCGCGATTTCCTCGACCGCACCGTGACCAGCCTGATCGCGCCGGATGGTGAAGGCCGCTGGATCGAATATGCCGGCGGCTACTCCGACATGCTGGCGCAGCGCGGCGGCACCAGACTGGACGACCGCAAGGCGCGCGCGAAGGCCGAGGCCGGCGAAGCGGTGGCCACGACCAAGAACGATACGGCCACGCCAAAGGGGCCGGCGAAGAAACTGTCGTTCAAGCAGAAGTTCGCGCTGGAATCGCTACCCAAGAAAATCGAAGCTGTGATGGCGTCGATCTCCAGGCTTGAGAACAACATCGCCGATCCCGCCTACTACGAGCGCGACCCTGCCTCCTTCCAGAAAACCATCGCCGCCCTCGACAAGGAACGCGCCACACTGGCTGCGTTCGAGGAAGAGTGGCTGGAACTGGAGATGCTGCGCGAAGAGATGGAGGGGTAGTGGTGGCGCTCAGGTTTTATGCGTATATTATATCGGGCGCATAGAAGAAGGCGGACTCCATGCTCAAGCCGAAACCTCAGCGAAAGTCGATCAGCATATCGATCAGTTCACAGCTGATCGAAGAGGCCAAGACGCTGAATATCGATATCTCCGGCGCCGCCGAGGAAGGTACTATGAAAGCGATTGCGGCCGAAAAAACGCGTCGATGGCAAGAAGAAAACAATGAAGCCATTGCGGGCTGGAATGACTATGTCAGACGCAACGGGCTCCCATTGGCCAAATATCGGCTGTTCTGATGCGGCGCCACGATCCCTTGCCAGCGCTCTGAAAAGCTTCTGAGAGGCCCCAACAGCTCGGCGAAATGGGCTTTCTCAGCCAGCCGTCTTCGCCTGCCAGGCCTTGATCGCCTCGTCGAACACCTTCTCACCGGGAATGCCCTTTTCCATGGTCAGCAGTGCCCGCCGTCCGGTCTTGTAGACGACCGGTACGTCGATCCAGTCCTGGCCGCGCAGCAGGGTCATGTTGGCGTCTTCGTCGGCCTTGGTGTCGTTGAGCGCGACAAGGAAGAAGCCGTCGGCGATCTTGGCCGGAATGCCGATTAGCGGGCTGCCGGCATCCTGTTCCGAACTCTTCATGGCGACGCGCAGGATGTTGTCGACACCGCCGCCCTCGAAGCCATCGGGCGTCAGGAAGATCATCTCGATGATATGGCTGGCCGGCAGCGTCTGGTCGGTGTTGCGGCGGATGGTCATGCGCAACTGGATGTCCTTGCCGGGAATGGTCGCCTCGGCGCGGATCGCCGGCTCCGGCGGCAGGTCGCCGCCGGGCGATTCCTGCACCAGCGACCAGACGATGTTGCCGGGCTCGGCGGAGCCCTGCGCGGTGCTGGTACGCTCCTCGTAGAAGATCGCCTTCTGGCCGACAGGCAGAGCGGCTTCAGCAGGCGCAGCCGCCGGGGCGGGCGGCGCGGCACCTGCCGGTGCTGGCGGCGTGCCGGCAGCATCGGCCGGCGCTGCCGGGGCAGCTCCGTTGGCGGGCGGCGCTGTGGGGGCGGCATCTGTCGCCGGAGGCGTAGTCGCGGCAGGCGTGCCGGCGGATGGTGCGGAAATCGCC
>NZ_RZQL01000127.1 GCF_003997935.1 Mesorhizobium sp. M7A.F.Ca.US.006.01.1.1 | reverse complement strand
CTTTTCGCCCTGTTTGGGTTGCCGCTTCAGGCCGATGAACATCAAATGATAGCCGCCAGGCGCAAGGGCTACCTTGCCGCCGGCCGGAATTTCCAGGCCTCCGGCAACCGGCCGCATGGTCATGACGCCGTTCTTGACGCCCATCTCATGCAGCTCGGCCTTTTCAGAGACATCGGAGGAAATCGACACCAGCCGGTCCGGCGCACTGCCGTTGTTGGTGATGGTGAAATAACCGCCGGCCACCTTGGCGCCGGCCGGCGTGGCGCGCGACCAGGGGTGGCCGATCTCAAGATCGCCAACCTTGAACTCATGCGCGAGGACGGACTGGGCGCCTGTGAACAGCAGCGCAAGAGCCAGCACGGCAATGCCGACACGCTCTTCGATGCTGCGTAGAATGCCGCCGAGCACAGGACGCGCCGCGTCAGGGGAAAAATAGGACATGGTTGCTCCATGAAGTGATGGTCGCGCCGTTGCCGGTCGCGAGCAGTTTGATCTTTGGATGGGTACGCCCACGAAAAGTTCCGCCGGGCAAACAGGCTCAGGCCGTCAGCGGCGGCGCGCGCGGGTTCGACGGCGAGCGCTCACGCGCAAAGTCGAGATAAATGGCCGCCGGGAAGACAAAGGCGACCGTTTCAAAGGAAAGGCTGTGCAATGCAAGCCCGGCATCGGGCGGCGGCGCAAAAGCCGCCGAAACCATGCCGCAGCCGAGCACGCAGCATGCCGGAAGATGGGACGGCGGCTGGTTGCCGCCGGGAAGCTGGGTCGCGCCCTCATGCGTGCAGATGACGTTGCCGAAAGCATCCAGCTGCGATGCATTGGGACCGGCGCCAAAGGCGAATGCACCAAGCGTCGACTGGAGCAACAGCAGATAGGCCGCGACAAGCGCGACCGGCATGCTCCATCGTCTCCTCGATACGCCCAAAGCCCTGCCTCTTCGCAGCAACGACCCATATCTAGCACGGGGCCGGCGGGTGGAAAATCGCCAAATCGCCGCGGCGCCAACGCGGCAGGCTCAATGCACGTCGCCCAAAAGTGTATAGCGGTCTTGGGACGACGACACGCATGAAACAAGACTCTGAACAGCGATGCGGCTCAGTGTTTTTGCAGCGACCGGCTCTCCGGGATCGAGGTCAGCAATGTCTGGCGCGCCGACTTCAGGTGCTTGCGGCAAGCGGCGTCGACCTTGCCGAGATCGCGTGATTTCAGCGCTTCTATGTAGACCAGATGCTCACCGATCGCGACTTCGTTGCGCTCGCGTTCCTGCGCCTTGTTCCACTGGTAATGGTAGTGGAAGATCATGGCGATGACATCGTAGAAATCGACGATGAAGCGGTTGCGCGACGCTCGGTGGATGAGCCGGTGGAAGCGCTCGTCGAGCTCGGAGAATTCGGTGAAGCGGGTGGCGATGTCACCTGCCAACTGGCGATGCTCGTCTTCCAGGCGGTCGAGATCGGTCCAGACCGCGCTGTCCTGCGGTAGAGCGGCAAAGGCGGCCGCCGAGCGTAGTTCGAACATTTCGCGGATTTCGGTCAGCTCCAGCGCGAAGGCGCGCGTAAAGCCCTTCAGCACCCAGTGACTGTTGCGACGTTTCTCGATCAGGCCGAAGCGCGAGAAGCGGATCAGGAACTCGCGCACGCTGGTGGTGCCGACGCCGATCTCGCGCGCCAGTTCGAGTTCGTTGATCTGCATGCCGGCTTCGGCGCCGCCGGCGAGCAGCCGACGCATGAACGACCGTTCGATGATCTCGGCCAGCGTGTCGGTCTCTTCCTCGGGGAAGAAATCATCGGGAAGCGGTTCGCGCAGCACCGTCTTGGCGCGCTTGTTCCAGGCGATCAGCCCGGTCTCTTCCATGCGCGCCAGAATGGTGCGCACCGTGGTACGGCTGACGCCAAGCAAGGTACCCAGTTCCGGCTCCGAAGGCAGGCTGCGCGTTTCGTCGAGCAGCCGCAGGCAGCGGTTGTAGGCATCCTTGTAGACGTTGTTGCTCTTCGACATCCCTGACCCGTTGCACGCCGTCGCTTGCGGCGGACGGCTTGAAGCGCAATATGACGTTCGCATGGCTCCGAGAAGCGAAATTGCTTCGCGGAACAACCCGGAGACATGCGGAACTCCCCACGAAAAAACAATTGACGCAAAACTGTTTTTTCACGATAAAAGACATTATCTCTAAACAGACGCGTGTCAATCCGTCCGCGCAACCCAGGATCACCCAGGAAACCGCCCGTGAACGCCTCCAACTGCATTCTTCTGTCCCCCGCCGACAACGTCGCAGTCGCCAACGGCCGCATCGAGATCGGCACCGTGCTGCCGGGCGGTGCCGTCGCCAGTGTTCTGATCGAGCCCGGCCACAAGGTGGCGATCAAGCCGATCGCCGCCGGCGAGGCCGTGGTGAAATACGCTCAGGCGATCGGTCGCGCGACACAGGATATCGCAGCGGGCGAGCACGTTCATTCGCACAATCTGGTTTTCGAATCCGGCCGCTTGCCGGTCGTGCCGCCGAGCGAGGCCGAGCACGCGACGGAGGCCGACCGCGCCCGCACCTTCATGGGCTATCGCCGCGCCGATGGCCGCGCCGGCACGCGCAACTTCATCGGCATCGTCGCCAGCGTCAATTGCTCGGCCACCGTCTGCCATTCCATCGCCGACACCGCCAACCGCACGCTTTTGCCGAAATATCCCGGCATCGACGGCTTCGTGCCGATCGTGCATGGCCAGGGCTGCGGCATGAGCGGCACCGGCGACGGCATGATGGTGCTGCACCGTACGCTCGCCGGCTACGCCCGCCACCCGAATTTCGGCGGCGTGCTGATGGTCGGCCTCGGCTGCGAGGTCAACCAGCTCACCCTCTACGGCCAGAAGGGCGTCGCTGCCGGCAAACGCCATTTCAACATCCAGGACGCCGGCGGTTCGCGCAAATCGGTGGAAAAAGCGATGGGCGTGCTGGCCGAGATTGCCGAGGAAGTCGGCCAGCTGAAGCGTGAGCCGATTCCGGTCAGCGAGATCGTCGTCGGCCTGCAATGCGGCGGGTCCGACGGCATGTCGGGCATCACGGCCAATCCGGCGCTGGGCGCGGCCGTCGACATCCTGGCCGGCGTCGGCGGTATCGGCATCCTCTCCGAGACCACGGAGATCTACGGCGCCGAGCATCTGCTTGCCTACCGCGCGGCAACGCCGGAGATCGCGCAGAAGCTCGACGGCTTCGTGAAGTGGTGGGAGGATCACGTCGCCAAGCATGGCGCCTCGATCGACAACAACCCCTCGCCCGGCAACAAGCGCGGCGGCCTCACCACCATCCTGGAGAAGTCGCTCGGCGCGGTCGCCAAGGGCGGCCAGACGCCGCTCAACGGCGTCTTCGGCTACGCAGAAAAAGTCACCGGCAGCGGCCTGGTGTTCATGGACACGCCCGGCTACGACCCGGTTTCGGCCACCGGCCAGGTGGCGGGCGGCGCCAACGTCATCGTCTTCACCACCGGCCGCGGCTCATGCTTCGGCTGCCGCCCGACGCCATCGATCAAGGTTGCCACCAACTCGACCATGTACCACCAGATGGAAGAGGACATGGACGTCAATTGCGGCGTCATCGCCTCGGGCGAAAAGACCATCGCCGCCATGGGCCGCGAGATCTTCGAACTGATCGTCGAAACGGCTTCCGGCCGCAAGACCAAGAGCGAGGACTTCGGCTACGGCGACAACGAGTTCGTGCCCTGGCATCTGGGCGCAACGCTTTAGATTTTACTGATATAAAGTAGACTGCGCGCCGGTCAGCGGCGGGCAACGGGGAGGTTGTGCATGGAAAGACGCCGCATCGGCCAGACAGCGCTGGAAGTCACCGAGGTCAGCTTCGGCGGCGCCGCACTTGGCGGCCTCTACCGCGCCTGTTCGCGCGAAGCGGCGATGGAGACACTGCAGGGCGCCTGGGATGCCGGCCTGCGCTATTTCGACACCGCACCCTTCTACGGTTTCGGACTGTCGGAGCGCCGCTTCGGCGACTTCCTGCGCTACAAGCCGCGCGATTCCTATGTGCTGTCGACCAAGGTCGGCCGGCTGTTCCGCCCGGTGCCGGACGATCAGGTTCCCGACCACTCCTACGTCGATCCGCTGCCCTTCGCCCTCGACTACGACTATTCCTATGACGGCATCATGCGGTCGGTCGAGTTCAGCTATGCGCGGCTTGGCCTAAACAGGATAGACATCCTGTTTGTCCACGACATCGGCGGCTACACCCATGGTGTCGAGAAGACCAAGCTGCACTTTCGCGATCTGATGGACGGCGGCCTCAAGGCACTCGAAGAGCTGAAACGGTCCGGCGTCATTTCCGCCTATGGGCTCGGCGTCAACGAGGTGCAGATCTGTCTCGACGTGATGCGCGAGGCGCCGCTCGACTGCATCCTGCTCGCCAGCCGCTATTCCTTGCTCGACCGCAGCGCCGAAGCGGAGTTGCTGCCCCTATGCCGGGCGCGGCGGACCTCCTTGGTCATTGGCGGCGTGTTCAACTCCGGCATCCTGGCGACCGGGCCGGTACAAGGCGCGCATTTCGACTACCGCCCTGCGAGCCATGACGTGCTCGACCGTGTCGGCGCTATGGAAAGGATCGCCGCCGAGGGTGGCTATCCGCTCGCCGCCGCAGCGTTCCAATTCCCCTTGCATGAACCTGCCGTCGCCACCGTGCTGACCGGCACCGCCAAGCTGGCAAACCTGACGCGCAACCTCGAACTGCTCGACATCGACGTGCCGGAGACGGAATACGCCAGATATCGTCCCCACACGCTGGTGCAGGAGCTGGCGTGAATTCATATTCTTGCGGCCACGAAGGAATGAATATTCCATATTGACGAATTGGTGGAATTAATATTCCATACATTCCCAGAACGGAACGGAAGCCTGACGGCGCCAATGGGGAGCAGCGCGATGGATCTGCCTCTACCAGACCTCGCAAGGACTGATCAAACACCGCTTGCATCGATCAGTTCGATGCATTATCAAAACATGGCAATTGTTTTTTATTGATAAAGTTCTGTTTGGGCCGCGCCTATCCGAACGGAGCTTCCGTAACGTTCACCGGGCGACTTTAGGGAGGAAACCTCATGAAATTCGCGACCAGCATTCTCAATCGCCGCGCCGTCATGGCGCTGGCAGCAGCTTCGATGCTCGCCGGCGTCATGCATTCGGCGCCGGTTTCGGCGGCGGACGTCACCATTCCGATCATCGTCAAGGACACCACGTCCTTCTACTGGCAGATCGTTCTGGCCGGCGCCCGCAAGGCCGGCAAGGATCTCGGCGTCAACGTGCCGGAACTCGGCGCCCAGGCTGAAACCGACGTCAACGGCCAGGTCTCGATCCTCGAGAACGCCGTTGCCAGCAACCCGGCGGCCATCGTCATTGCGCCGACCGAGTTCAAGGCGCTTGGCAAGCCGATCGATGAAGCCGCTGCCAAGGTCAAGGTCATCGGTATCGACTCCGGCGCCGACTCCAAGGCCTTCACCTCGTTCCTGACCACCGACAACGTCCAGGGCGGCCGCGTCGCCGCCGACGGCCTCGCAGCCGCCATCGGCGCCGCCAACGGCGGCAAGATCGAGGGCGACGTCGCCCTGATCACCAACGCACCGGGCGCCGGCTCGCTCGAACAGCGCAAGCAGGGCTTCACCGAACAGCTGGCCGCCAAATATCCGGGCCTCAAGCTGGTTGCCGACAAATACGCCGACGGCCAGGCCACCACCGGCCTCAACATCGCCACCGACCTGATCACCGCTAACCCGAACCTCAAGGGCATCTTCGCTTCCAACCTGATCATGGCGCAGGGCGTCGGCCAGGCTGTCGCGGAAAACAACCTTGGCGGCAAGCTGGCGCTGGTCGGTTTCGACAGCGACGAGAAGCTGATCAAGTTCCTCAACGACGGCGTCATTTCCGCCCTCGTCGTCCAGGATCCGTACCGGATGGGCTATGACGGCATCAAGACCGCACTCGCCGCCTCCAAGGGCGAGAAGGTCGAAGCCAATGTCGACACCGGCGCCAATCTGGTGACCAAGGCCAACATGAAAGACGCCAAGATCGACGCGCTGCTCAATCCGAAGCTCTGAGCCGTCGCATCCGCAATCGTCTCCGGGGCACCTCGCCCCGGAGACACAAGCTGCCGCACAAACGGCTTGGCAATCCGCACGCCTGAGCCAGGCTGTTTTCGAGGCATATCCCTGCCTCGCCGCGTGCCAATCGTGAGGCCAGCCTGGGAAGCCAATCTGGGAGGATTGTCATGATTTCGACGGCGCAGGAACTGCATCCCGCACCCGCTCTGGAACCGGGACGGACCATCCTTGAATTGCGCGGGCTGGAGAAGCGCTATCCCGGCACCCACGCGCTGAAGCCGGTCGACCTCGCCTTCAAGTCCGGTGAGATACACGCCATCGTCGGTGAGAACGGCGCCGGCAAATCCACGCTCATCAAGCTTCTGACCGGCGTCATGCCGCGCACCTCCGGAGAGATTGTCTGGGAGGGCCAGCCGGCCGCGCTCGCGACACCGCACGAGGCGATGGCGCTCGGCATCAATGCCGTGCACCAGGAAGTCGTGCTGTGCCGTCACCTGACGGTCGCCGCCAACATGTTCCTCGGCGAGGAGAATTCGCGCTTCGGCATCCTGCAGCAGCGCGCCATGGTCAGGCAGGCGCAGACGATCATCGACGACCTCGGCTTCGACCTGCCGGCACATGTCACGCTCGGCGACCTGACCATCGGCCAGCAGCAGCTGATTGCCGCCGCCCGCGCCACCGTGCGCGGCACCAAATTCCTGATCTTCGACGAGCCGACCGCCTATCTCACCCGCAAGGAGGCCGACCAGCTCTTCACCCTGATCCGCCGGCTGAAGGGCGAAGGCGTGACGATCATCTACATCAGCCACCGCATGGAGGAAGTGTTCGAACTCGCCGACCGTGTTTCCGTGCTGCGCGACGGCACGCTGGTCGGCACCCGCAACATCGCCGAGACCAACGATGCCGAGTTGGTCAGGATGATGATCAACCGCTCGATCGAGCAGGTCTATCACAAGGAGCATTTCACGCCGGGCGCCGCCATCATCGAGGCGAGGAACCTGTCCGGCAAGGGCTTCGAGAATGTCTCGATGACGGTACGCGCCGGCGAGATCGTCGGACTCTATGGCCTGATCGGCGCCGGACGCAGCGAGTTCGTCACCACGCTTTACGGCCGCCACCGCAAATCCGCCGGCCAGATCCTCTGGGAAGGCAAGGAGGTGCAGGTCAATTCCGAACATGACGCGATCAAGCTCGGCATGGCGCTGGCGCCGGAGAGCCGCCGCGACCAGGGCCTCTGCCTCAACCTGCCTGTCGGCTTCAACCTGAACCTGCCGATCTACAAGCGTATCTCGAACAATCTGCTGATTTCGAGCACGCAGGAAAAGACGCAAGCCGATCGCCAGATCGCCGATCTGCGCATCAAGACACCAACACGCGGCGCGCTGGCATCCAGCCTGTCGGGCGGCAACCAGCAGAAGATCGTCATCGGCAAATGGCTGGCGCACGGTGCCAAGCTGTTCATCTTCGACGAACCGACGGTCGGCGTCGATGTCGGCACCAAGGCCGAGATCTACCGCCTGTTCGGCGCGCTGCTGTCAAAGGGCGCCGGCATCATCCTGATCTCGTCTTATCTGCCGGAAGTCTATGAACTCGCCGACACGCTGCACGTGTTCCGGCGCGGCAAACTGGTGGCGACGCACGGTTTTCACGCCGCCAGCCACGAGGATATTCTCACGCAGGCGCTCGCCGAGAAACAAGAAAAGCTGGGAGGACAGATATGAGCACCGAGGCGATCGCCGTCGAAAAACCGAAGCGCAACTACAATGTCCTGTTTGGGCTGACGCTTTTGGCGCTGCTGGTTCTGCTCTGGATCCTCCTCTCCGTGGCGACGACCAGCTTCGCCTCGGCCAACAACATAGCCAATCTTTTGCGCCAGGGTTCGATGATCGCCATCATGGCGGTCGGCCAGACCTTCGTCATCATCACCGGCGGCATCGATCTGTCGGTCGGCGCCGTGGTCGGCTTCGCCACCGTGGTCGTGGCCATGATGATCAATGCCGGCTTCCCCATCTGGCTCGCCATCCTGGTGACGCTGTTGGTCGGTGTTGCCATCGGCATGTTCCACGGCTTCGGCATCGTCAAGATGGGCCTGCCGCCCTTCATCATCACGCTGGCAACGCTGACCTCGCTGCGCGGCATCGGCCTTTTGATGACCAACGGCAATTCGATCAACATCAACAGCGACACCTTCACCGCCTTCTCGCGCAATTCCTTCATCGGCATCCCCAATTTGTTCTGGATGGTGATCCTGGTCGGCATTCCGGCCTATATCTTCCTGCACCACAGCCGCTGGGGCCGGTACCTGTTTTCGGTCGGCTCCAACGCCGAGGCTTCGCGCCTGTCCGGCGTCAATGTCCAGCGCACCATCTACATGGCCTACACGCTGTCGGGCCTGTGCGCCGCCTTTGTCGGCGTGCTGCTGGCCGCCCGCATCGGCATCGGCAACCCGACACAGGCCGAGGGCTGGGAACTGCAGGCGATCGCATCTTCGGTCATCGGCGGCACCTCGCTGTTCGGCGCCGTCGGCTCGGTGCATGGGCCGCTGCTCGGCGCCTTCATCCTGGCCACCATCAACAACGGCGCCAACCTGCTCAACGTCAACTCGTTCTGGCAGCGCATCATCACCGGCGCGCTGATCATCATCATCGTCTACTTCGACGGCCTGCGCCGCCGCGGCAAGTAGCGACCCTGCAATCAACCGCCGGTCCGCCACACCAACGGGCCGGCGATTTCATGACTGGATTAGCGCATGAAAGCCGTCCTCTGCCGTTCGCCCGGCGATCTTGTCCTTGAAGACCGGCCCGCACCAGAGGCACCGCCTCCCGGCTGGGCGCTGGTGGCGGTCAGCCATGTCGGCATCTGCGGCACCGACTACCACATTTTCGAGGGCAAGCACCCGTTCCTCGCCTACCCCCGCATCATGGGCCATGAGGTGTCGGGTACCGTGATGGAGACCGGCGAAGGCGTCGAACTGGCCGTTGGTGACCCCGTCGTCATCAACCCCTATCTTTCCTGCGGCAAGTGCATCGCCTGCCGGCACGGCAAGCCCAATTGCTGCGTCAGGATCGAGGTACTGGGCGTGCATCGCGACGGCGCCATGTGCGAACGCATCCTGGTGCCGGCGCAAAATCTCTATCCGGCCAACGGCCTGTCGCTGGCCGACGCCGCCGCCGTCGAGTTCCTGGCCATCGGCGCGCATGCCGTGCGGCGCGCCCGCGCCGACCCCGGCGCCCGCACGCTGGTCATCGGCGCCGGCCCGATCGGGCTCGGTACCGCCATCTTCGCCCGCATCGCCGGGCTCGACGTGACGCTGCTCGACATGAGCAGTGAGAGGCTCGCCTTCGCTGCAAATGAGCTTGGTTTCCAGACCCTCGACGGGTCGCGCGGCGCGGTGCCCGATCTGGTCAGGGAAGCGACATCAGGCGATGGCTTCGATGTGGTCTTCGACGCCACCGGCAACACCCAATCGGTGCAGTCGGCCTTCGCCCATGTCGCGCATGGCGGAACGCTGGTGCTGGTCTCCGTCGTCAAGGACGACATCAGCTTTTCCGATCCGGAATTCCACAAGCGCGAGATGACGCTGATCGGCAGCCGCAACGCGCTGCGCGCCGACTTCGACCATGTCGCTGCCTCGATCCGCAACGGCACCGTTCCCCTGGCCAAGCTCGTCACCCACCGCACCACACTCGCCGGCACGCCGCATGATCTGGCTCGTTGGGCACACGAGAAATCCGGCCTGATCAAGGCTGTGATCGAGGTCGGGCATAACATGGCAGGCGGCGAACCCGGCCCGAATTGACGACGCCGGCGCAGGTCGACCCCCACTCCGTCTCGGCTTCGCCGAGCCACCTCTCCCCCGATCGACGGGGTAGAGGAAGGGTGCGAGCCTATTGCAGCCAACGCTCCTCAACCAGACTCCCGGCTTCCCGCCAGCGGGCTCCTTTCCTCTCCCTCCGGAGGGGGGAGAGGTGGCTCGGCGAAGCCGAGACGGAGTGGGGGAAGGCGGTCCTCAAACGCCAAGCCGCTGATAAGTGAGCGCGACCAAGCTAGTCTGATATCAGCGTGAGTCAGATAAATCACGGGCTTGTATAAGCCCGGCGCCCCCTACAGCGCCGACAGCTTCAACTCCACCCGTTCGGCCGGGAAGCGCGACTCGGAAAACTGGATCGGCTGGCCGTCCGGCGTGACGTTGACGGCGACCGTGACCAGTACGATGGCGCCCGGCTGCAGATCGAGGTCGGCAAGGTCCGCCGCATCGGCGTGGCGCGCCGACAGCACGGTCGATTGCCGGAGATAGTCGTCGACGCCGAAACGCGCCAGCGAGGCGGTGATCGACCCTGTCTCGGCCATCGCGGCATCGATGCCGGCAAAGCGCCGGGCCTCGAACCAGCCAGCAGCACGCGACACCGGCCGTCCATCGGCTTCGCCGCGCGTTTCCAGCCGGATCACATCGGCCCCCTTGGCAAGGCCCAGCCCCTCGGCGACGCGCTGGCTGGCCGGCTCGACCGACGAGGCGAGCAGGACGATGTGCCTTTCCGTCGTCTGCCCTTGCAGCCCCGTCGAAAAACGTGTGCGCGCCCCAATCGGATAGGACAGCCGCTTGCGCGACAGTACGAACGTGCCGCGCCCCTGCTCGGCCCGCAGCACGCCTTCCCTTACAAGGGCTGATATGGCGCTGCGCACCGTGTGGCGGTTGACGCCATAGCGCTCTGCCAGCGCCACCTCCGGTGGCAACGCTGCATTCTCCGTGAAATCACCGATGGCGATCGCATGCAGGATCTTGTCGGCGATCTGCCGCCACAGCGAAACGCCACTGCGCCGCTCGATGCTGTCCGCTGCCAGCCGCCCGACCATCATTGCCCCCAACCTTCCAGCGCCCAGTCTTCTATGGCTGTCATCCATCCGTCATGGACACGCGTTAGATAATAGGTATAATTTGTATAGTTGTCTATATCAATAGACAAATTAGCCACGAGGATTATAGCTTATGCGAGGACAGGAAGCCCGCGACCAGGCCGAGCGCAAGGCCGCCATGGCAACCCTTGCGCAATCCAGCGGCGATGACATCGTACGGCTCTGGAATGAGGCCGGACTGCCTTCGGACGCCGAGTTGCTGCGTGGCCCCGAAACCGGACTGGTCACCCTGCGCGGCCGCATCGGCGGCGGCGGCGCACCCTTCAATGTCGGCGAGGCGACCGTCACTCGCGCCACGGTCCGGCTGCCCACCGGACAGGTCGGCCATTGCTATGCGCTTGGCCGCGACAAGCAGAAGGCAAGGCTGGCGGCCATCGCCGACGCGCTATGGCAGGACCCTGCCCGCCGCACCGAGGTCGAGACCGGACTGATAGCGCCCCTGCGGTCGGCCCTGACCGCGACGCATGAAAAACGCCGCGCCGAGACGGCGGCAACGAAGGTGGATTTCTTCACCATGGTTCGCGGAGAAGACTGATGGACATTACAGCGCAATCGATCGAGGGCGGTTTCGCCGATCCGGTCTTCAATGCCCAGACCGTGTTCCGCGCCGTCATGGACGCAATGGCACGGCCGGGCAGCGTGCAGCCGCTGCCGGCATTCGCCCGCCCGCCGGTGCCGCTCTCGGCCACCGCTGGCGCCATCGCGCTGGCACTTTGCGACAATGACACGCCGCTCTGGCTCGACCAGGCCCTGCAAGCTTCCACCGCGGTCAGATCCTGGCTTGGGTTCCATACGGGCGCGCCCTTGGCCAACACACCGGCCGATGCGCATTTCGCCTTGATCGCAGCACCTGCCGAGATGATGGCGCTCGATGGCTTTTCGCAGGGTACGCAGGACTATCCCGACCGCTCGACCACGCTGATCCTGCACGCCAGCGATCTGGTCTCCGGCACGCCGCTGTTGCTCGAAGGTCCCGGCATCGAAACCAGCGCCACGATCGCGCCGGCGCAGATGCCGCGCCATTTCGTCGAACAGTGGAAGCAGAATATCAAGCGCTTTCCGCGCGGCGTCGACATCATCCTCGCCACATCAGGCGGCATTGCCTGCCTGCCGCGCACGACGCGCATCAAGACGATGGAGGCGTAAGATGTATGTCGCGGTAAAAGGTGGCGAAGCGGCCATCGCCAACGCCCACAGCCTGCTGGCCGACCGCCGGCGTGGCGACCGTTCGGTGCCCGCCCTTCGTCTCGACCAGATCGTCGAGCAGCTGGCGCTCAGCGTCGACCGGGTGATGAGCGAAGGCTCGCTCTACGACCGTGAACTGGCCGCGCTCGCCATCGTCCAGGCGCGCGGCGACATGATCGAGGCGATCTTCCTGGTGCGCGCCTATCGAACCACGCTGCCGCGCTTCGGCTACTCCAAGCCCATCGACACCGCCAACATGCTGGTCGAGCGGCGTGTGTCGGCAACCTACAAGGATCTGCCCGGCGGCCAGTTGCTCGGGCCCACATTCGACTACACGCACAGGCTGCTCGATCCCGAGCTTGCCGCCGGCGCCGATGTCGCCGAGCCCTTGCTGCGCGAGACGGAAGCGCAAGCCATGCCGCGCGTCTCGGCGATCCTCGCCCGCGAGGGCTTGATCGAACCGGACGGCGACATGCCGCAGGACCATGTGCCCGGCGACATCACCCGCGAGCCGCTCGAATTCCCGATGGCGCGCGACATACGCCTGCAGGCGCTGTCACGCGGCGATGAAGGTTTTCTGCTGGCGCTCGGCTATTCCACCCAGCGCGGCTATGCCCGCAACCATCCCTTCGTTGGCGAGATCCGCATCGGCGAGGTCGAGCTGGAGCTCGACGTGCCCGAGCTGCCCTTCGCGGTGCCGCTCGGCACCGTGCGGGTCACCGAATGCCAGATGGTCAACCAGTTCAAAGGCTCGGCCAAGGCGCCGCCGCAATTCACCCGCGGCTACGGCCTGGTCTTTGGCCAGAGCGAGCGCAAGGCGATGGCCATGGCGCTCTGCGACCGGGCTCTGCGCGCGAAGGAGCTCGGCGAGGATGTCGTCGCCGCGGCCCAGGACGAGGAGTTCGTCATCTCGCACTCCGACAATGTCCAGGCGACCGGCTTTGTCGAACATCTGAAGCTGCCGCATTATGTCGACTTCCAGGCCGAACTCGACCTCGTACGCCGCATGCGCGCCGAATATGACGCCCGCCAAAAGCCCGTGAAGGTCGAAGAGAAGCGGGAGGCCGCGGAATGATCGAAGGCCTTTCCCACATGACCTTCATCGTCCGCGATCTCGAGCGGATGACCGCGATCCTTGCCGGTGTGTTCGACGCACGCGAAGTCTATGCCAGCGACGCCAGGCAGTTCTCGCTGTCACGCGAAAAATTCTTCCTGATCGGTGACATCTGGGTCGCCATCATGGAGGGCGAGCCGTTGCCGGAGCGCAGCTACAACCACATCGCCTTCAAGATCGATGACGCCGATTTCGACCGCTATGCCGAGCGCATCGGCGGCCTCGGCCTCGACATGCGCCCACCGCGCCCGCGCGTCGAGGGCGAAGGCCGCTCGATCTACTTCTACGACGACGACAACCACATGTTCGAACTGCACACCGGCACGCTCGCTGAGCGGCTGGCGCGCTACGCCAAGGGACTGGAAGTCGCACAATGACCGACATGGCCACCTACAACTTCGCCTATCTCGACGAGCAGACCAAGAGGATGATCCGCCGGGCGATCCTCAAGGGCATCGCCATCCCCGGCTACCAAGTGCCGTTCGCTTCGCGCGAAATGCCGATGCCCTATGGCTGGGGCACCGGCGGCGTGCAGGTCACAGCTTCCATCATCGGCCCGGATGACGTGCTGAAGGTCATCGACCAAGGCGCTGATGACACCACCAATGCGGTCTCGATCCGCGCCTTCTTCAAGAAGGTCGCCAACGTCGCGGTGACGACCGACACTGCCAGCGCCACCATCATCCAGACCCGCCACCGCATTCCCGAGCATCCGCTGACGGCGGGCCAGGTGCTGGTTTACCAGGTGCCGATCCCCGAACCGCTGCGCTTCCTCGAGCCGCGCGAGACCGAAACGCGGAAAATGCATGCGCTGGAGGAATACGGCCTCATGCATGTCAAACTCTACGAGGACATCGCCAAGCACGGCCGCATCGCCACCACCTATGCCTATCCGGTCAAGGTCGAGGGCCGCTATGTGATGGACCCCTCGCCGACGCCGAAATTCGACAATCCCAAGATGCACCGCTCGCCGGCTTTGCAGCTGTTCGGCGCCGGCCGCGAAAAGCGCATCTACGCGGTGCCTCCCTTCACCGAGGTGGTCAGCCTCGACTTCGAGGATCATCCGTTCGAGGTGCAGACCTTCGACCAGCCCTGCGCGCTGTGCGCGGCTGAGAATGTCTATCTCGACGAGGTCATCCTCGACGACCATGGCGGCCACATGTTCGTCTGCTCCGACACGGACCATTGCGAGAAGCGGCGGGCGGACGGCCATCGCGGCCATCTCGCCCCGGAAACCACTCTCGCCCCGGAAACCCATCCTGCCTCGGAAAAAATGGAGCCGGCGCAATGACCGACGAACCGCTGCTGCGCGTTTCCGCGCTGTCCAAATTCTACGGCTCGCGCGTCGGCTGCGATAACGTCTCCTTCGACCTGTGGCCGGGCGAAGTCCTGGCTGTCGTGGGCGAATCCGGCTCCGGCAAGACGACATTGCTCAACTGCCTGTCGACCCGGCTGCTGCCGAGCTCCGGCACCGCCAGCTACCGCATGCGCGACGGCCAGTTCCGCGAACTCTACCGCATGAGCGAGGCCGAGCGCCGCTTCCTGATGCGCACCGACTGGGGATTTGTCCATCAGAACCCCGCCGACGGCCTGCGCATGACGGTGTCGGCCGGCGCCAATGTCGGCGAGCGGCTGATGGCGGTCGGCGACCGTCACTACGGCAAGATCCGCGCCACCGCCGTCGACTGGCTGTCGCGCGTCGAGATCGACGAGGACCGCATCGACGACGAGCCGCGCGCCTTTTCCGGCGGCATGCGCCAGCGCCTGCAGATTGCCCGCAACCTCGTCACCGGCCCGCGCCTGGTGTTCATGGACGAACCGACCGGCGGCCTCGACGTCTCGGTCCAGGCGCGCCTGCTCGACTTGCTGCGCGGTCTGGTCACCGATCTTGGTCTTGCAGCCATCGTCGTCACCCATGACCTTGCCGTGGCGCGGCTTCTGTCGCAGCGCATGATGGTGATGAAGGACGGCCGGGTCGTCGAAAGCGGACTCACCGACCGCGTGCTCGACGACCCGCGCGCGCCTTACACGCAGCTCCTCGTTTCCTCGATACTTCAGGTGTAACCATGCCGACACCCCTCGTTGTCTCCGACGTCGCCAAGAGCTTCACCATGCATCTGCGCGACGGCATCAAACTGCCTGTTATCGCCGGTGTCTCGTTCTCGATCAGGGCCGGCGAATGCACCGTGCTCGGCGGCGCCTCCGGTGCCGGCAAGAGCTCGATCCTGAAGATGCTCTACGGCAACTACGCCGTCGACGAAGGCCAGATCATCGTCACGCACGATAACGGCCTGATCGACCTCGCCACGGCCAGCCCGCGCACCGTGCTGGCCATACGCCGGCAAGCGATCGGCTATGTCAGCCAGTTCCTGCGCACCGTGCCGCGCGTCTCGGCGCTCGACGTCGTCGCCGAGCCGCTGGTCGAGCGCGGCGAGGATCGCGAGATTGCCCGCGGCAAGGCACGCGCCTTGCTGGCGCAGCTCAACCTGCCGGAGAAACTTTGGGCATTGCCGCCGGCGACCTTCTCCGGCGGCGAGCAGCAGCGCGTCAACATCGCGCGCGGCTTCATCACCGAGCATCCGATCCTGCTGCTTGACGAGCCGACCGCCTCGCTCGACGCCAAGAACCGCGATGTCGTGATCGAACTCATCGCCGCCAAGAAAGCGGCCGGTGTCGCACTGCTCGGCATCTTCCATGATCATGACGTGCGCGAGGCGGTTGCCGACCGCATCATCGACGTCACCGCTTTCGCGCCCGGAAAAATCGCCGCATGACCAGGAAATTGTCCGAGACGCCGCTGGTCCATCCGACGGCGGAGGTGCAGAATTCGACGCTCGGCCGCTGGACCGAGATCGCCGACCGCAGCCGGGTCTCGGAAAGCGAACTTGGCGACTATTCCTACATGATGCAGGACTGCTCGGTCTGGTGTGCGACGATCGGCAAGTTCGCCAACATCGCCGCCAGCGTGCGCATCAACGCCACCAACCACCCGACCTGGCGGCCGACGCTGCATCACTTCACCTATCGCGCCTCGGACTACTGGGACGATGCCGAGCACGAGAGCGAATTCTTCGCCCAACGCCGCGCCAAGCGCGTCACCATCGGCCACGACACCTGGCTCGGCCATGGCTCCACCGTCCTGCCTGGTGTCACCGTCGGCGATGGCGCCGCGGTCGGCGCCGGAGCCGTCGTCTCGAAGGATGTAGCGCCCTACACCATCGTTGCGGGCGTGCCGGCCAAGCCGATCCGCGAACGCTTCGACCGCCGCACGGCCGAACGCTACCAGGCGCTCGCCTGGTGGGACTGGGACCATGCAAGGCTGCGGGCCGCGTTGGATGATTTCCGGGAGCTTGAGGCCGAGGCGTTCCTGGAGAAATATGGCGGATAGTGACGTCCAGGAATGGGCCGTCACTGACGCTGGGCAGCAGGGCAAACCGCCCCGGCCCCTGCTATCCGCATGACCTGCCTCTCGACACCATGACGGCCCTTGTCTGGAATGCCTGAAGGACGGCCTCGCCGTTGCCAGCGCGCCACGGACGAGTATGTGCATCAAGTGGCGCCGTCTGGCCATCGGCACCAGCTCGCCGGGCCTGCATTCCACATCACCTTCGGCTGCTGGTCCTGGGCCGGCCACAGACTCCGGCCTGTGGAGCGTAACAAAACTGACATTAACGCGACACGGCAGGTTCATGTGGCTGCGCTAGGCGAGAGCCTGACGATCAATGGTCCGGACTGGAACCTGCCCCCATGCCAGCAAATTCCGCCACGCTCGAAATTCGCGGTGTCACCCGACGATTTGGCAAGAACACCGCTGTCAGCGACATCAACATCGCGATCCCGCAGGGTCAGATGGTTGGCATTATCGGCCGTTCGGGCGCCGGGAAATCGACCCTTCTGCGGATGATCAACCGTCTCATCGATCCCAGCCAGGGGTCGATTTTTTTTGACGGCGCCGAGGTTTCCCAGCTGCGCGGCTCGCCGCTGCGGCGCTGGCAGCGTGACTGCGCCATGATCTTCCAGCAGTTCAACCTGGTGCCGCGCCTCGACGTGCTGACCAATGTGCTGCTCGGCAAGCTGAACCACCGTTCGACCATCACCAACCTGTTTGGCATGTTCTCCCGCGCCGAATGCGCCGAGGCCGTCGCGGCACTCGAGCGGCTCGACATCGCCCGCACCGC
Organism: Mesorhizobium sp. M7A.F.Ca.US.006.01.1.1; assembly: GCF_003997935.1. Taxonomy (GTDB): domain Bacteria; phylum Pseudomonadota; class Alphaproteobacteria; order Rhizobiales; family Rhizobiaceae; genus Mesorhizobium. The sequence goes on along the minus strand of NZ_RZQL01000127.1, from coordinate 2,664 downwards.
GCTGCAGCCCGCAGGCACCTTGTCGGGCGGCCAGCAGCAGCGCGTCGCCATCGCCCGCGCCATGATGCAGCAGCCCAAGGTGATCCTCGCCGACGAGCCGATCGCCTCGCTCGATCCGCTCAACGCCAAGGTGGTGATGGATTCGCTGCAGGACATCAATCTGCGCGAGGGCATCACCGTCGTCACCAATCTGCACACGCTGGACACCGCCCGGACCTACTGCAACCGCATCATCGGCATGGCCGCCGGCAAGGTCGTCTTCGACGGCCCGCCGGAAGAGCTCAATCGCGAGGCCGTGCGCCTCGTCTACGGCGCCGACAGTAATGGCCAGGAAATATCCGAGGCCATCACCTCGACCAGCGTTGCCTTCAGCCGAAAGATCGCCGCATCCGCCGGACCGCTCGAGCCCGCATTCCCGGGATGTTGAGAGCGGTTGGGATCGCCAGCCCACGTCAAGGGCACCTGTCAAAATCGATAACGCTGCCGGCGCGGGGCCGGAACCTACAGGAGAAATAACAGATGTTCAGGAAGATGGTTTTCGGCGCCGTTTCGGTGCTCGCCATGGCGACCAGCATGGCCCATGCCGCCGACATGAAGGAATTTCGCGTCGGCATTCTCGGCGGCGAAAACGAAACCGACCGGCTGCGCAACTACCAGTGCCTCGCCGACCATCTGAAGGCCGAATTCGGCTTCGAAAAGGTCTCGCTGTTCCCCGCCGCCGACTATGACGGCGTCATCCAGGGCCTGCTTGGCGGCACGCTCGACTTCGCCGAACTCGGCGCTTCCGGCTACGCCAGCATCGCGCTCAAGGACCCGAAGGCGGTCACCCCGATCCTCACCACCCAGCAGACCGACGGCGCCACCGGCTACTATTCGATCGGCCTGGCGCTGAAATCCTCGGGGATCACCGACATCAAGTCGGCCAAGGGCAAGAAGCTCGGCTACGCCGATCCGGATTCGACCTCCGGCTATCTGATCCCGCTGACCCAGATCCCGAAGGACACCGGCGCTTCGAACGAGACCTTCTTCGCTTCGACCCAGTTCAACGGCGGCCACGAGAACAACGTTCTGGCCGTGCGTGACGGCAAGGTCGACGTGGCGGTGGACGATTCTTCCGGCATTGGCGACTTCAAGGACGGCTACACCTCGGGCACCTTCCACAAGGAAGTCGCCAAGGGCGCCGTCGACCCCAACGACTTCGTCGAAGTCTGGCGCTCGGGCCTGATCCCGAATGGCCCGCTGGTCGTGCGCACCGCGCTCGGCGACGACATGACCGCCAAGCTTGCCGACTTCTTCACGCAGCTGCCGAAGAAGGACAAGGCTTGCTTCGAAGGCGTCGAAGGCGGCGATTTTACCGGCTACGCTCCGGTGAAGGCGGACTTCTACAACGTCATCGTCGAAGCCCGTAAGGCAGCCATCGGCGGCTAACGGCAAAATCAGGAAGGGCGGCGTCGAGAAAACGCCGCCCTTCTTGCATGTCCGATCATGACCCTTTCCGTGACAGCCCCTTCCGGCGCCACTCACCAGATGGCCGACGCCTGGCGTCGCCAGACGTCCTTGCGCCGGCTCTACACCGCCATCGGTGTCGGCCTGCTCATCATCGCGCTCGGCAGCACCATGTGGTTCGCCGACGAGGCCAATGCCGGGCATTTCTTCGACCGGTTGCCGCATTTGCTGGATTTCCTGAGCTGGCTCGTCCCCAAGGATTGGAACGATGTCTGGCGGGCGATGTTCGACATCGCTTCCCCGCATGACACCGGTACCCAGGAATTCAATTTTCCGCTCGGCCGCTCCTATGTCTGGGGCAGCTTCTACATCCCCGAATATTTCGAGCTGATGTTGACCACGCTCAACGTGGCACTGGTCTCGACCTTCATCGGCTTCGCCTTCGCCGTACCGTTCTCCTTCATCGCGGCGCGCAATTTGACGCCGCATCCGGTGCTGCGGCTGATCGTCAAGCGCCTCATGGAACTGCTGCGCGCCTTTCCCGAGATCGTCATCGCCGGCCTGTTCGCCGCCATCGTCTCGATCGGCCCGATCGCCGCCATCATCGCCATCGGCCTGCATTCGATCGGCGCGCTGGGCAAGCTGTTCTACGAGATCAACGAGAACATCGACATGCGCGCCGAAGAGGGCCTGAGGGCTGTCGGCGCCAACTGGTTCGAGCGGGTGCGCTTCGCCGGCCTGCCGCAGGTGCTGCCCAACTTCATGTCCTACACACTGCTGCGTGTTGAGATAAATGTCCGCATCTCCACCATCATGGGCGCGGTCGGCGGCGGCGGCATCGGCGAGGAGTTGAAGCTGTCGATCTCGCGCGGCTTCGGCGCCAAGACGATAGCGCTCGTGCTGCTCCTGTTCACGACGATCTTCATCGTCGACCAGTTCTCCGCCTGGCTGCGCCGCAAGCTGGTCGGCGAGCAGGCTTTCGTGATGGGGGCTTGACCATGGCTGCCTTGACCGCCGATCAGATCCAGTCGATCGAAGAGCGCTTCCCGCAGGTGTTCCAGCGGCCGTTCCACAAGCGCTTCGGGCCGCTGATGCTGCTTGGCGGCATCTTTCTCTACCTGCTCTATTCCCTGTGGTTCTTCAACCTGCCGCAGGTCATGCGGGAATCGCACTGGGAGCGCCTGCCGCTGTTCCTGACCCAATGGATCAGCTACGACG
>NZ_RZQL01000126.1 GCF_003997935.1 Mesorhizobium sp. M7A.F.Ca.US.006.01.1.1 | reverse complement strand
ACGCTGCATCGTGCCCAAGGGGGCGGGCGTGGGGTCGGCGATCGGCTTCCTCAAGGCGCCGTTCGGTTACGAGGCGCTGGCATCGAAGCTGACCCGCCTGTCGCGCTTCAAGCCTGCGGAAATCAATGCCTTGATCGGCGACCTAAAGGCCTCAGCCGAAAGCTTCGTGCGCAGCGGCGCCGGCGGCAGCATCACCTGCGAAATCACCGCTTTCATGCGTTATGCCGGCCAGGGTTGGGAAATCCCGGTGCCGCTGCCGGACAAGCCGTTCGGTGAGGATGCCGTCACAGGGCTAAAGGATCTGTTCGAGGCGAACTACCAGCGCTTCTTCGGCCGCGCCATCGAAGGGCTCGACGGGCTGGAGATCGAGATCGTCACCTGGTCGGTCAAGGCGACGGATATCCGACCTGATGTCGCCAGGCATGAACTTGCGGCAGGCACGCGAACCAGCGTGCCGGCCACCATCCGCGCCGTCTTCGATCCGGCAAGCGGTGCGCCGCAGACCTACGGAATCGTCGAACGCGATGCGCTGTGCTCGGGCGACCGTGTCGCCGGTCCCGTGGTCATCGTCGAACGCGAGACGTCCACCGTCGTCACCACCAGCTTCGACGCCGTCATCCAGAGCGACGGCGCCATCCTTCTGATCCGCAAAGGCAGCCAGTCATGAGCGACATCAGCGACATCCGCATGCAAGTGATGTGGAACCGGTTGATCTCGGTGGTCGAGGAACAGGCTCTCACCTTGCTGCGCACCGCCTTCTCGACCTCGGTGCGCGAATCCGGCGACCTGTCGGCCGGCGTGTTCGATCCGCGCGGCCAGATGCTGGCGCAAGCGGTGACCGGCACGCCCGGCCATGTCAACACGATGGCCGAAGCCGTGCTGCATTTCATGGACGCAATCCCGCGCGAAACCATGTTCGAGGGCGACACCTACGTCACCAACGACCCCTGGCTGGGCACCGGCCATCTGCACGACATCACCATGGTGTCGCCGTCATTCCTGAACGGCGAGCTGGTGGCCTTCTTCGCCTGCACGGCGCATGTCGTGGATGTCGGCGGGCGCGGCTTCGGCGCCGACGCAAAGTCGGTCTATGAGGAAGGCATCCAAATCCCGATCATGAAGTTCGCCGAAAGGGGCAAGGTCAATCTCGACCTCGTCCGCATCTTGCGCGCCAATGTCCGCGAGCCGAACCAGGTGGTCGGCGATTTCTATTCGCTTGCCGCCTGCAATGAAGTTGGTCACCGGCGCCTCGTCGACATGATGAAGGAGATCGGGCTCTCCTCGCTGGACGGGCTCGGCGACTTCATTTTCTCGCGCACACGCGACGCCATGCACGAGCGTATCAAGGCCCTGCCGAAGGGCAGCTGGTCGAACGAGCTGGTCACCGACGGTTACGACACGCCGGTAAAGCTGGCTGCAAAAGTGTCGGTCCGCGACGACCATGTCGAGGTTGATTTCACCGGCACCGACCCGATGAGCCGGTGGGGCATCAACTGTCCGATCATCTACAGCAAGGCCTATGCCTGCTACGCGCTGAAATGCGTGGTGGCGCCCGACATCCCCAACAACGCCGCCTCGCTCGCCTTCTTCACGGTGACATCACCGGTCAACATCCTGAACGCGGTGCGGCCGGCGCCGGTGGCGCTCAGGCACATTTTTGGCCACATGGTCCCCGACCTCGTGCTGGGCGCGATTGCTCAAGCGATGCCCGGCAAGATTCTCGCCGAAGGCGCCGGTGCGCTGTGGAACATCCACATCTCGGTGCGGCCGGTCGCTGATGGCTCTGGGCGCCGCGCCGAAGTGCTGATGTTCAACTCCGGCGGCATGGGTGCGCGTCCCGGCCTGGACGGCCTGTCGGCGACGGCGTTCCCTTCCGGCGTGCACACGATGCCGATCGAGGCGACGGAGCATACCGGGCCGATGGTCATCTGGCGCAAGGAACTGCGCCCTAACTCCGGCGGCGACGGCGAATTCCGTGGCGGCCTCGGACAGATTATCGAGATCGAGGCGATCGAAGGCCACGAATTCGACTTCTCGGCGATGTTCGACCGCGTCAATCACCCCGCCCACGGACGCAATGGCGGCAAGCCTGGCGTCGCCGGCGTGGTCAGGCTGGACGACGGCACGCAGATGCGGCCCAAGGGCTGGCAGCATGTGCCGGCCGGCCGGCGGCTGATCCTGGAATTGCCGGGCGGCGGCGGCTATGGCGATCCGGCCAAACGCAGCGCCGAGACGCGGGCGAACGACCGCTCCAAGCAATATATTTCGGAGAACGGCAAATGAGCTACATTGCCTCGCGCCTGTCGGCGGTGAAGCCTTCGGCTTCGATGGCGGCCTCGCAAGCCGCCAAGGCGTTGCGCGCCAAGGGCGTCGACGTGATCGATCTCGGCCTGGGCGAACCGGACTTTCCAACGCCCCGACACATCATCGATGCCGCCCATTCTGCTGCGGAGGCCGGACAGACGCTCTACACGGGTGCTGCCGGCACGGCCGAGGTGCGTGAAGCCGTTGCCGGCAAGTTCCGCCGCGAAAACAGGCTGGATTACACGGCCGACGACATCGTGGTCGCCAACGGCGCCAAGCAGATCATCTTCAACGCACTTATGGCGACGCTGGAGAGTGGTGACGAGGCCATCCTGCCGGCGCCCTACTTCGTCTCCTATCCCGAAATGGTGAAGCTGCTCGGCGGCGCGCCGGTCGTCGTCGAATGTCCGGAGACATCGGGTTTCCGGCTGACGCCGGATGTGCTGGAGAAGGCCATCACGCCAAGGACGAAATGGCTTTTCCTCAACATGCCGGGCAACCCGTCCGGCGCCGTCTATTCGCAATCGGATCTGCAGGCGCTGGGAGCGGTTCTGGCAAGGCACAAGCAGGTGCTTGTGCTCTCCGACGAGATCTACGAGCATATCCTGTTCGACGGCCGCGAATTCGTTTCCTTCGGCAAGGCCTGCCCGGAACTCAGGGACCGCACGCTGATCGTCAATGGCGTCTCGAAATCCTATGCGATGACCGGCTGGCGTGTCGGCTACGCCGCCGGACCGGCGCCACTGGTGAAGGCGATGTCGACCATCCAGAGCCAGTCCTGCACCTCCGTCTGCTCCATCGCGCAGGCAGCGACGGTCGCCGCGCTCAACGGCCCGCAGGACGAACCGGCACGCTTCCGGCAAGCGTTCGAGGCGCGGCGTGATCTGGTCGTCGATGGCATCAGGAAGATCAACGGCCTCGCGCTGTCACCGCCGGACGGCGCCTTCTATGCCTATATCGGCTGCGCCGACCTGATCGGCCGCAAGACGGCCGGGGGTGTCATTCTGGAGGACGACGCGGCGGTGGCAAACTATCTGTTGAACGAAGGCCGCGTGGCGTCCGTGCCGGGCGCCGCCTATGGACTTTCACCCTATTTTCGTATCTCGACCGCGACCAGCGAAGAGGTGCTGACCGAGGCGATCGCGCGGATCAACGCCGCCGTCGCGCAAGTGGAGTAGATGATGCCGCATTACGACCGTATCCTGATCACCGGCGCCGCCGGTCGCCTCGGCTCGCAACTGCGCAAGGGGCTCGCGCCGCTGGCGAAGACGATCCGGCTAGCGGGGCGTGAACCGTTCGGCGATCTCGCGGAGCATGAAGAGGAAGCGGTCTTCGACCTCGCCGACATGGAGGCGACGATCGCGGCGACCAAGGACTGCGACGCGATCGTGCATTTCGGCGGCGCGCCGCTCGAATGCGAATGGCAGACGATCCTCGATTCCAGCATCCGCGGCTCCTACCACATCTATGAAGGCGCGCGGAAACACGGCGTGAAGCGCGTCATCTACGCTTCATCGGTGCATGCCATCGGTTTTCATGAAGTCGAAGCCCAAATTGGCGTCGATGCGCCGGTGCGCCCCGACAGTCTCTATGGCGTGTCGAAAAATTTCGTCGAAAGCCTGAGCAGGCTCTACTGGGACAAGTTTGGCATCGAGACGGCGTGCCTGCGCATCTTTTCGTCTTTCGAGGAACCCACCGACCGCCGCCATCTCTGGTCTTACCTCTCATTCGATGACTGTGTGCGTTTGGTGGAAGCGTCGCTCACGGCGCCACGTGTGGCGCATACAATTTCGTTTGGATTGTCCAACAACAAGGTGAAGACCGTCGACAACAGCGGCGCCAACCATCTCGGCTATACTCCGAAGGACAATTCCGAGCCGTTTCGGGCTGCGGTTGAAGCCGTGACCGCAGTGCCAGATCCGAAATCGCTTCACACACGGTATCTTGGCGGATTCTTCTGCGAACTTGGCCATCCGGACGACTAGCGGAGTGCAACAGCTTACAATCGCCGCAGCTACCTGCGGCGAAGTCGTCACAACATCCGTCTATGGAAGAGCAATGTGATCGAGACTTTTTGCGCTTCAAAACAAAATCGGAGCAGGCTTGCTGCCCTTCCCGGTCACTCCTTTTACGTCGGACGCTAGCAGGACAGACCTGGACGCCCTAGTGCCACATCGATCGTCTGGCCTCATACGTCGCTGCAGGGCTGTTCGTTGCGGGAGGCAGAGTCTGAGTCCGGATGAGCTTGTCGCGGCCGTAAAAGCAGCAAACGAGGATGCCCATCATCGCGTGGTTTGGCTATGGGACGGCGATAGTTACCGGCCTCGCCCGGTGCTTCGAGTAAGCGGGTGCTGACGCTCTCTTGCTCTTGCCGCAACACCTGATCGGTCAGAACAGGAGGGGCTGTTTCGACACTTCAACCACGTTTGCGTCTCCGTGAGCATCGGCGTGATCGTTTACGCGCGGGACAATTGCAACCCTCAACCAAATACATTCGCGTGTCTTGGGGAAGCCTGCCCTAATCTCATCGGTTTGAAGGAACGTATTGAGTTGCTTACCCAGACTTGTGTCACTTTGGGCGATCGGCCTGGTATATCGGTGCGGTGCCCACAGGCGGGGTCTCGATAAGGCACACCTGGACGTTGGGGTCACGACATATTCGTCAGCCGTTTACAACTTCGTTCCGGAGCAAGCACTTAATTCCACAGCGCTCTCGCAAGCCGATGCGACGCCGAGCCTGCCCAACAGCCCGGACTTGCTCAGTGGAGCGATTTCAGTCGGTTGCTCTAACCTGCGCGGATAGCGTTGTGGGCGTCCGGTTCGAAGTGCGGGCTGACACCCAGTGTCGAAACCATCGATTTGCCGCCAATGGCGCGCCGCTATTCCGCCGCCGCACTAACCGACTCAAGTATGGCGTCGTGCTTCCTTTTACTCTGTCCGCCCGGTTGGCCATCGCAACGTAGGACCAACCCTCACTACGATGGTAAGATGCCGGCCCCCCTGCCGACTAACATCCAAGGTTGCGCTTCAGCGATAATCGTTTATCGATTGAATGTCATGCTGTTGATTCTGTTTCTACCGCTGTCGGACCGGGTTAGCTAGTGTGCGCTCCAGCAGCAGGAACCTGTAAGTCGCTCAGCAATTGCATTCAGCGCGGGAGCAGGCTGACCGAGCGTCGACTGCACGACGAAAGCTCTGTATATGCCTAATCAAGGGCGCCGCAGCTTAAACTGGCGCATAATGGATAGGAGCCCCACCTTGGCGCGTTCAGCATCAAGCGGCAAAGTTTCCGAGGACGGCAACATTAGCCAATCGGCTGCGACGATCGTGGCCGATGCCCTTCGCGTCAACATCTTGCACCATACGCTGGAGGGCGGTGAGCGGCTGCGGCAGGATGCGATCGCCGCGCGTTTTGGCGTGAGTCAGATGATTGTTCGCGAGGCATTCAAGCAACTGGCGTCGGAAGGTTTTTTAAAGCTCGAACCGCGCCGAGGCGTCAGCGTTGCCGTGATGGGTGCCGACGAAGCTTGGGAGATCACGCAATTGCGGAGCCTGATAGAGGCGGAAGCATTGCAGTGGGCAATCCCGGAGATGACACAGGACGATTTGGCGCAGGCTAGACGCATCCTCGTTGAACTCGACAAGGCCAAATCGATCGACAAGATCATTCTGTTGAATGCCCGTTTTCACGAGACGCTCTATTCTCCCTGCAAAAGGGAGCGAACGCTCTCGCTGATCGCCACCCTGCGTACAAATTTCGAGCGTTATCTCCGCTTCACGTGGCAAGAAACGCTTCACCGCGAGCAATCGCAATTGGAGCATTGGGACATCCTCACGCTTTGTGAAAAAAAGGACAGTCACCGTGCCGCCGCTGCACTAAAGAAGCACATTTCCGCCACCGGAGATTTGCTGGCAGAACGACTGCGTTCCGATACCCGATAAGCTTGGTCTCTCTAGCGCGCAGGTTCGTGGGCGGCGTCAATCAAAAGCGAGCCATGTCCGGCCTAGATGCGAAGCTGTGGCCCGAGTTGCCCTGCGCGTCGTCCCTGCTCTATACGCAAACTGTTTCCGAACCCTGGAACACCGTGGACGATGTTGACTCGTTCTCGATTAGCGATTATCGCTAATTTCATGATTTTCGTTTGGAGACTGCAATGCTGAAGCTTGCCGATTTTGATGCCGTCACTTTTGATGTCTATGGCACCCTGATTAACTGGGAGCCGTCCATAGTCGCGTTTCTGCGTCGCTGGGCTGACAGGAATAGCGTGCGATCGTCGGACAGTAATCTGATCATGGCGTTCGACCGCGCTCGCGCAGCGATACAGAAGGAACGCCCCGCCCCCCTTTATCCGGAAGTGCTGCGTCGTTGCTTTGACAACATTGCCGGGGACTTTGACGTGGCTCTGGTCGACGACGATCGAGAGGCGTTCGCCGCAATGACCCATGAGTGGCCAGCCTACCCTGACAGTCATGACGGACTTACAGCGCTGCAGGCGCGTGCCAAGATTGGCGCCTTGAGCAACATCGACAACGCTTCGCTTCGCAGCTCATGCGAGAAACTCGACTTCCGTTTTGACGTCGTGGTCACGGCCGAAAGGGTTGGTGCCTACAAGCCTGATTGGCCGCATTTCAATACAGGCATCAGCGATCTTGCCGCCCTCGGCATACCGACCCACCGCATCCTCCACGTCGGTCAAAGCCTCCGCGCAGACGTGACGCCTGCAAACAAGCTTGGACTTAAATGTGCCTGGATTAACAGACCTGACCGGCTGCTTGGCCTATATGGAGAGGGAGCGGGCGAAGCTGTCCCGGATCTGACCGTGTCAAGCCTCAAAGAGCTCATCGACGTCATCGCGTAGCTGAAGGCTAAGCAAATCCTAGCAAAGCACGGACACGTCGACGTGTTCGCTTCGACAGACGTTCGCGAAGCACCGCATTGGCAGGCCCATCCGATGCACTCTTGCGAGAGACACCAATGACATTGCGCAGACCTGTGCCAGCGGATGTACTGGATGCGTTCGATAGACTGCGGGGGGTGGCTATCAATACACCGATCCTGCGTTCCGATGAACTCGACCGCCGCACCGGTGCGCGCATTTTCGTCAAATGCGAAAACATGCAGCATTCTGGTGCCTTCAAGTTTCGTGGTGCATACAACTGCCTCTCCCAGCTCGACCGCGCCACCTATCCGGGCGGCGTGGTCGCATATTCGACCGGCAATCATGGTCAGGCTGTAGCCACTGTCGGCCGGATGCTCGTCATAGCCACGACGATCGTCATGCCCCACGACGCTCCAGCGATGAAGATAACCAAGGCGCGCAAGCAAGGGGCCGAAGTGGTCTTGTACGATCGGCATCGCGAGCGTCGTGAAGATATAGCCGCAAGGATTGCAAGCGAAAGGCCCGTGGCCGTCGTGCCCCCCGGCGATCATCCGTTGGTAATCGCCGGACAAGGCACGGCCACCATCGAAGCGCTTCGGGATCTGAAAGACACCACGGTCGATGCGATTGTCGTACCTTGCGGCGGCGGTGGCCTTGCCGCGGGCACATGCCTAGCAATTGAGGCGTCGCACTCAAAGGCCGAGGTATGGGCTGCAGAACCGTCTCAATTCGACGACACGCGCCGCTCATTGCTTTCTGGACACCGGGAAACCAATCCGAGACTCGATGGGTCGATCTGCGATGCGTTGCTGGCGCCCACACCGGCGGAACTTCCATTCGAGATCAATCGAGAGAGACTCGCTGGCGTCCTTGTCGCTGATGACGAGCAAGTAATGCATGCCATGCGTTTTGTGTATGAAGAACTGCGCATTATTGTCGAACCTGGTGGGGCGGTGGCACTGGCGTCCCTGCTCTCCAATCCCCTGGCGCTTGCGGGCAAAACGATACTTGTTATTGCTTCGGGAGGTAATGTCGACGACGAGATGTTCTCACGTGCCTTGCGCCGTTGAAGGGCCGCTCAATGTGCTTGGCTGGATCACTGGTACCCCGGTCATTTCTGTTTGAGTAGAACTCAGGCCGGTCAAGAAATGTAAGAAGCGACTGCCTTACCAACATGTGAGTGTGAAATGAAATCTATAGCTGAAAAGTTCAGCAGCCTTGCTACGGACAATGCCCCAGGACAGGAAATGCGACAGGCAGCGGGAGACATAGCCGCGATTGCCATTGGCGAAAGACTGCCTGGCATCGCCGTCGATTTCTCCCACGGCGATGTCGACGCCTTCACGCCCACGCCGGGTTCATTCCGCGCCTTTAGCGAAGGCGTGGCGGCGGGCGGCCGGCAAGCATACACCGAATATCGCGGCAGTGCGGATCTACGGGGACTGGTAGCCGATCGCCTGGCTGAGTTCACCGGGGCACCGGTGTCGGCTGACAAAGATCTGATCATCACGCCTGGCACCCAAGGCGCGCTGTTCCTGGCAATGGCCTGCGCGGTATCGGCCGGTGACAAGGTGGCGATTGTGCAGCCCGACTACTTCGCTAACCGTAAACTCGTGCAATTCTTCGATGGCGAGATCGTGCCGGTGCATCTCGATTATCTGGGCGCCGGCCGCCAGGCTGGCTTAAACTTTGAACAGCTCGAGGCTGCGTTTGCCGCAGGTGCGAAAGTGTTCGTCTTCTCCAATCCAAACAATCCAACAGGAGCCGTTTACTCAGAGGAGGAAATCAGAGCCATCGCAACGCTGGCTGCGCACCATGGCGTCACCGTGATCGTCGATCAGCTCTACTCGCGGCTGGCTTACCCTGACGCCCAATATACGCATCTGCGCGCACTTGCCGGCGAGTTTGAAGGTCTCATTACTATAATGGGCCCCTCCAAGACCGAATCGCTTAGCGGCTACCGTATCGGCGTTGCATTTGGATCATCGGCTATTGTCGGACGCATGGAAAAGCTCCAGGCGATTGTTTCGCTGCGAGCTGCCGGTTACAGCCAGTCCGTGCTGCGCACCTGGTTACGCGAGCCAAAAGATTGGATCGACGAGCGTATTGCCCTTCATCAAGCGATCCGCGACGAGTTGCTTTCCATATTCCGGCAGGGAAGTGGCTTTGCGACGAGAACGCCGCAGGCCGGTAGCTATCTCTTTCCTTGTGTGCCCAAGCTTGCCGTCTCGACTGCCGATTTCGTGCGGCTACTACGCCACCAGGCTGATGTGATTGTGACACCTGGAAGCGAGTTCGGACCCAACGTTGTCGAAAGCATCAGGCTTAACTTCTCTCAAAACCATAGGGCAGCGGCAGATGCGGCGCGCCGCATCGTCGAACTCTCCAAGCGCTACCAGGCATGAGTGATCAGCAGCGATTCAACCCTGTCCCGCAGGGGCTCTACAAGCCAGCAATACGCTGGCGAGACCAGATATTCACGTCCGGCATGACCCCTAGGGAGAACGGGATTCTCGTAGCTCAAGGTGTTATCGGTGTTGATGATCCTCTGGATCGATACCGACAAGCCGTTGTCCTGGCATGCCAGAACGCTATCGCTGCTGCTCAGAATTTGCTCGCTCCGGGTGAGGAAATTGCTCAAGTGCTCAGCATGACGGTCTTTCTTGCGGCGGATGCCGGGTTCCAGTCTCACTCAAAGGTGGCGGACTTTGCCTCAGACCACCTTTTTGCTGAATTTGGACAAAGAGGCATCGGCAGCCGGGCGGCGATCGGGGTGGCATCGCTGCCAGGCAATGCACCGGTTGAGATCCAGTTGACGGTGGCTGCCGGCACCAGGAGCCGCTGACTAAGCGAATGATCCCGCCGGCTGAACTCGAATAGGCACTCTCCTTCCCGCAGCTTCTTCCTGCCTCGATGCAGCGAGTGGAGAGACACTGTTAAGCTTGCTAAGAGTCGAGAAGATGGTGTTGCCATGACCGGTCGATGCAGCCGCAGCACTGTGCGAGCGGACTTCCTGGCAAGCAATCAACGGCAAAGCTGAGTGGCGGTCGCGATTTTGTCGCCACATAGAGCCAATGAGATTGAAGGCTGCGGCCTGATGACTGACTTGCTGGTTGAATTGCGCGTGGCCGCGGGCAACGCCAACCTCTATATTTGCTTGACGATAGCCAGTTCGACACTGGATACCGCGCAGCTCTGGAACCTTTGATTTATCTGGCCAACGAACATCAGACTAATGGCGGTTTCAACGAACGACTACGAACCAACTGGGTGGCAGAACTGGTTCACCGCAACAGAGCGCGTCTTTGCAGCCATAGGACAGATCGATCGCAAGACCAAAAACGGCAGAATCTTGAGCTGATGAAAGGTTGCAGCAGATGACCGGCAGGATAGCCCCGCCTCGCCGGAACTGTGAGTAGCTGTATCCGATGCGACATCGAGGACGCGGCAGCCACCACGATTGCCACGCTAGGAGGATCATGCGACTATCGCTAACGTGGGTTGCCAGGAGTGACTATAGCTTCCAGCATTCCGGCGCGTCGCGTCATCGCTCAGCGCTACGCAGCTCTGGTACCCGCAAATGCCACTCTGTCGCTTCTTGGAATGCATATCCGACCCGTAGAGCGAGGGCTTCGTCGTATCCTTTGCATACTATCTGAAGTGAGAGTGGCAAACCCGCAGAGGTCGCGCCATTGGGCAGCGCAAGAGCGCATAACCCCAAAGTATTTGCAAAGCGTGTGAAACGTGAAGGTGGTTTGTCTTTGTCGACACCAGTAATCGGGATTGCCGCTGTTTCCGTCGTCGGCGTAAGCAGAGCGTCCAAATCACGTAGCGCATGAGCCATTGCCCGTTGAAGTTCGCCCTGCTGTGTTCGTGCGGAAAGATACTGCCGCGCCGAAATATCGCGGCCGCGCCGAATTCCGATGCGAACGGATTCGTCTAGCAACGTCGTTTCGTCGTCTACGACCTCGTGAAAATTCGCGTAGGCCTCGCTGTTTACGATAGTCATGTGTACCGGAAAGCAGTCTTCGAAACGGAAAGGTAGCTCGACGTCTACAATCTCCGCTCCGAGTTGAGTCAGAACCTGGAGCGACCTGTCATAAGCTTCTAAAACATCCGCAGTGGCGCCCTCCCTTTCGCACAATGGCATGCGTCCCAGGCGAAGGCCCAGCACTCCACGCCTCAACATTGGCAGGGGATCCTTCGCCGGGACGATTCCGGCGCTCTGATCGAGAGGGTCGGAACCTCGCATCAGATTGTAAAGCAGAGCTACGTCGAGCACCGAACGGGCAAGCGGACCGGGTGTGTCCAGCGTTTGACTGAGCGGTATGATCCCAGCAGTGCTTATGCGACCAATGGTCGGTTTCAAACCGGTGAGCCCACAGAACGAAGCTGGCAAGCGCACTGACCCTCCAGTGTCGGTGCCGACAGCCCAAGGCGCCAGGCCCGCAGCTACCGCCACACCGGAACCGCTGCTCGATCCTCCTGGCGTTCTTGCGGTCAGATTGTCCCAAGGGTTCCATGGCGCGCCCATGTGCTGGTTGGTTCCCCACCCGCTATAGGCGAACTCCACTGTGTGCGTCTTGCCAAGAATGATTACGCCATTCGCAATAAGGCGTCGGGCGAGCGTTGCTGTCGCCTGAGAGCGGCGATTGCGAAAATGGGCAGAACCGCCGGTTGTGATGCGCCCATTCAGTTCGATCAAATCCTTTAAGGCGATAGGCACGCCGTGGAAGGCGCCGACCGGATGTCCTGACCGGATTGCCTTGTCGGCTGCTTCAGCCGCGAGTCGAGCCTCATCCCGATAGACATCCGAATAGGCATGAAGCTTTTCATCATACTTCGCGATGCGCGCTAGAAAAGCATCCATAACATCTACTGGTGACAATCGTCCGCTTCCAAAATGCTTCGCAAGTACGGATACGGGAAGGAAACACGGATCGTTATTGAGTGATGCAGACATATTATCTCGACAAATGCTTTTTTGATTCTTCGGGTCATATCTGCTGCACGGCTTCCGCCGCTCAGCTCACATGCTGCAGAAAGCTCGCGAAACGCTCGCTCGGCGGAGCGCCAAGCAGGTTCGTCGGCTTGTCGTCGAGCTGGATTTGGCCTTTATCCAAAAAGAGAAGACGGCTTCCGACGTCGCGCGCGAATTTGATCTCGTGTGTCACAACGACCATCGTCATGCCTTCATCCGCAAGTTGCCGCATGACTTGGAGGACCTCGTAGCGAAGTTCCGGATCGAGCGCAGATGTAGGTTCATCAAACAGCATCAGACGGGGTTTCACCGCAAGAGCGCGCGCGATGGCCGTCCGTTGCTGCTGGCCACCCGATAACTCGCTGGGATAGTTGTGCATCCGATCTGCCAGGCCGACTTTTTCGAGCAGCCCTTGTGCAATTTCCTTCGCTTCCGCCCGGCTTGCTCCGCGTGCCTTGAGAGGTCCAAACATGACGTTTTCCAGCGCGTTGAGATGCGGGAACAGGTTGAACTGCTGGAAAACCATACCCGCCTCGAGCCGAATCTGACGCACCTGCCGGTTGCTTCCGCGCACGCTCAGCCCATCCACGATGAGGTCACCACCGCTGATGCTCTCCAATGCATTGATGCATCTTAGAAGCGTGGATTTGCCCGAGCCGGACGGCCCGACCAGGAATACGATCTCGCGTGGATTGATCGAAAGATCTATGCCCTTGAGGACTTCAATTAGTCCGAAACGTTTGAACACACCTTTGAACTCGATAATGCTCATGCGATGCGGATCCGTCTTTCTAGCACTTTAAACATCGCCGCCATGAAGCTGATTATGCAGAGGTAGATTATCGCCACCGCAAACCAGACTTCCACTGCACGGTAATTGTCAGTCATTATCTCCTGGCCAGTTCGGGTCAGTTCGCCGACGCCAATGACGATCAGCAGGGACGTGTCCTTTAGGCCGATTATGAATTGATTGCCGAGCGCGGGGATCATCCGGCGAAAAGCCACCGGCCCGACGATGTGAGTGATGACCTTGCGCAATGGGAGGCCCATGGCCAATCCCGCCTCTTGGAGACCTATTGGTACGGAAAGCAGACCGCCCCGGACGATTTCGGCGAGATAGGCCGAGGAATTGACAACGAGAGCCAGTATGCCGGCGGTGGTTCCGTCCATGCGCACGCCGAGCAAAACAGGCAGCGCAAAAAAGATGAACATAATCTGCACGATCATCGGCGTGCCTCGGATCAATCCGACATAGAGTTGGGCAATGGTCGCCAACGGCCTGGGCGCATAGGTCAAAATAACGCCGACGATCGCCCCAGCCAGAAGGCCGATCGGAAGCGACGCGAGGGCGACCATGATGGTTACCCTCGCTCCTTGCATGAGGCCTGGAAAAGAGTCGAAAAAGGCGGACCATTCAAAAGTCAAGGTCAGGTTCCTCAGCCCACATGCAGTATCGGGTGACTTCAGTATTGCGGAGTTACGAGCCCGACTTCCCAAACCATTTGCGGGTGAGGGAATCATATCGGCCGTCGGCACGAATCTTCTTGAGTGCTGCGTTTGTCGGCTCGACCAACGCGCTACCTTTCGGGAAGGCAAAACCGCACGGTGTATCGGCGCCGGCGTGCTCCTCCAGCAGGCTTGTCTTGTCCTTGCCTTCCGTCACCACATAGTAAGCGAGTGTCGGATAGTCGTACAGGACCGCTTCTACCCGTTTCGCATCCAACGCGAAGTAGGCGTCGGTGACTCCGGGAAATTGCGTCTGTTGTGCAGTTGGCAAGTTGTCCTTGATCCAGGCGACCTGGGCCGATCCCGTGATCGATGCGACCTTTCTGCCGGCAAGATCTTTGATCGTCTTTATCGAACTGCCTGCAGGCACCAGCACCCCAATTCCACTCATGTAATAAGGGTCGGAAAAATCGACCACCTTCTTGCGCTGTGGGGTAATGAAGATGCTCGAGAAGGCGACGTCAATATTCTTGGTCTGCAGAGCCGGAATGAGAGCTGAAAAATCCATGGGTTGGATTTCGTAACTGACCCCAATCTCCTTCGCCACTTCAACCCACAAATCGTAAGAAAACCCGGTATTTTTGCCGTCGCGGGTGAATATAAAGGGCTTGTTTGCTATGTCGGTGCCGACGACGACTTGTTTTTGTTCGGCGTAAGCAAAATTCGCGCCAATGACGCTAGCGAGCATGGCGGCGATAAGCGTGCGTCTTCTCATGAGAGTCTCCCCTGTGGGCCCGGACCTGGGCAGGAACAGCCAACCAACGAAGCGAATGGCGTTTGACCGTCAATTAGCGATAAGCGCTTATCGCTAATTTGTCAATTTGTACCTTAAGAATCCGGCTATGAGGGTGATAAGTACCTTGATTGCCACAGACATTGCTGGGCCTATGGATGTTCCCCCTACTCGTGACAGAACATGGTTGTTATCGAGAGCCTGCTAGGTCATCTACCTGTGCGAGCAACGCCTGCGCCTCCGCTCGATCCAGCTGCGCATAGGGCGGCAAGGTGTTTGCCCAGACCGGGTCTGAGAGCCGCCCGGAAATGACCGCCTTGATGCGTGGCACCAGGGGCCCCTTGGCGATCAGTTGGCGGACCCTGACAGCCCTGTCGAGCGCCGCCGCGTCGCCGTCCCGGAATGCGGCCGCGCATTCGCCAACCGAAAGATTGGCAGTCGCCGAAATCGATCCCGCGAACGCGCCGCGCCTCGCTTGAAGGAGGACGGCCTCGCTGGATGGGAAGACTTTGAGCCTTGGAAAGCTCTTCGCGATCTCTGCCGCATAGTCCAGATCGCCCGAGGAATCCTTGAGCCCCTTTATGCTGCCGTCGAACGCATTGACCAGAAGCGCTACCAATTCCGTGGTGAATTTGATGCCCGACAGGGCCGGGAAATTGTAGAGATAGATGTCGAGACCGGGCGCCTTCGAAAGAATGGCCTCGAAATAACGCCGAAGCCCCTCGTTGGAGGGGTCCTTGAAATAGAAGGGTGGCAGGACGAGCGCGCCGGCGAATCCGGCGTCTGCGACTGCATGTGCCAACGCGACCGCATCCGCCACGGCCGCTGCTCCTGTTCCCACTATCATGCGACTTTTGTCGAGATCGCTTGCGGCGAGCGCCGCGATGACATCAAGCCTTTGATCGCGCGAGAGCGATGTCGCTTCACCGGTCGTTCCGGTGATGTTCAGGCCATAGGCACCTTTATCGAACAGATACCTGCAGAAATCCAAGAACCTGCCGATGTCGACTTCGCCCTTGTCCGAAACAGGCGTGGGAACTGCGGGGATGATCCCCTTAAGATTGTCATCTGTCATATGGCTCTCCCAGTTAATCAGCGCGCGGATTTCGGAAACCGTTGCCACATGCCCTTCAACCGGCAAGCGATCGATGCTCATCTGAGACTTGCTTGGCCGATCGAGTCGGCTGTCATCGATGGCTTGCCCAAGTCGCGTCCACTATGGCATGCGCGAAGCTCTTGCCTCCCAGGCTGACGGTATGTGCAGAGGCATGACGTCGGGCCTCTATCGTACGCAGCCGAGCTGTTCGCGGAACTCCCAGCGCCCATCACGGGTCAACACTAGTGCTTTGGGGTAAAGATAGGCCGTCGTGCAGGCGTGACGAGGAACGATGGGAATGCGCTGGCCGATTTGGAGGATGTTATTGGACACAATCGAATGCTCCTCTTTCATCCCTGAAATGTCGCCTGCACCCGAAAAACGCTTCGTAAGCGGCATATCGGGGGAAATGGCTTTTGAGCCCGCATCCAGCGTCGCGCTGCCGGGCCGGTGGGAAACCACGCTGGTCAGCACGTAGGCCCCGATCTTCCAGTCGAGGTGAGACAGTTCGCAGTGATGCTGTGCACTCGAAAAGATAAAGCTGCCCGGAGACACAAATCGTGCAACATCCTGGGGCCAGATATCAAAGCTCCAACTGCCGCTGGCCGTCAATTCACTGCTAATCCCTTCCGCCGCCAAAGGCTCGATCAGCGATCTTACGCGGCCAACAATGTGTCGATTCTTCTCGACCCTGACCTCTCGGTCGATATCTTGGACATGGCCGTCATACACGTGCCAGCCATCAAACTTTCCCGCAGCTTGAGCCAGCCTTGCGAGGTCCGCTGCCTCTCCCTCGATGTCGGCACCGGTGCGCCCCATGCCTGGGTCAAGATCGAGAACGAGCCTGATGTTGGCCGCCGGCCGGGCCGAAAGTTCCTCGCTCCAGACGCGGTAACCCTCCTCAGAATCGTAAAGGATCTGCACCTTTGCATTTGGATGAGCACATGCAGCCCTGGCGACACGTGCAATGTTGAGCGGGCTTGCAGTGGGATAAGCCCATAGAACATGTTTTGCGCCCGCCCTAAGGCAAATCTCGACCTCGGCGGGCGCGGCCGCTTTGAATTGCGCTATGCCCCGATCCAGCATCCAGCGAACAATCCATTCTGCCCTATGCGTTTTGACGTGAGGCATGAGTCTCTGCGCGCCGCCCGCTGCCAGTACGGTTTGGCGGAGATTATGCTCCATCGCCTCCTCCAGGATTACGAAGCAAGGCGTTTCGACATCGCAAGTCGGCAGCGGCAATTGTGCGATATCCAGGTTCAGTTCGACAAGAGTCTTCGGCATGGCATTCCCGGCAATGGCAGTTGTTGCGCAGTCGAGCAAAACAACAGGAAGGTTTGAACGCGCTGTAGCGGATGTCCCATGCCCAGGCCGCGAGTGATGAAGCAACCTGGTTTGGCCGACCCGCAGAATCGGCCGGTTACACGTCGAAGCAAACGAGCCCGATGAGAGGCCCGCAATTATCGCTTATCGCTAATGAGGCTATTTTCGTCTGTCAAGCCGCAAACGTGGGCGGGATTGACGAAAGGATCCCGCAGATTAAAAGGACCATCTACGGCCCTGGAGAGTTCGTGTTAGCTCTTGTTCGGCACCTACTGGATCGAACCATAGCGTAAGCCAGATGATCGTGCGCGAAGCCTTCAGGCAGTAGCAGCTGAGGGGTTCCTGACAAACGCGGCGCGGGGTCAGCGTCGTGATGCTGACTGCGGACTAGGCCTGGGAAGGACGGCAACTGCGAGCCCTCCTCCGATTTCGGACAGTGTGCGCGCCTCCTCGACTATCTGGATTCGTCTAATTCGGTCGACGCGAAAATCCTACTCAACGCAAAATTTCATTCCAGCATCTCCGCGCCCGCCCGCTAGGGAAGAAACGCTCCATCTGAGACGACTCATTTCCGGAGAGGCCCACTGATTGCACCCCCTACCAGGCCATCAGACCTATGATCGCGCTTCCTTCCGGCCTTTTTCTAGCCGACAGCCCGAGACGGTCCTACCGTGGTCAGAAGCCCCTTCACTCTTGAGGCGAAGTCGCTCTAGATGTGCGTGACGCGCCGGTATCGACAGATATTCTCAATGAATATGCATTGTCGACCGCACGCGCATGGTCGTCTCCGTCTTCACCATTCGCGGACCCGATCATTCCGACTGAGACTTGGTTTGAGGTGCAAGATGACGGAACCACTGTATCTGACGCCGGAGGAAGTGACCGAACGATTTCGTGGTGCAATCTCAACCGGGACATTGGCTAACTGGCGAGCAATGCGCGTCGGGCCAGCTTTCGTGAAGATCGGAAAATCCATCGTCTATCCTGTGGCCGACCTCAACGAATGGGCAAATCAGCAAACCGTTAGGTGCCGTGCGACAAATCGACTCAACGTGATGGAGCATAAACAATCGTGAACATGCTCCGATATAATTCGCATACGCACCCAAAAACCACCCCCATTTTAATTTCTGTCGTATTTTTATGATGCAATATCAACAACATACCGAGTTGAAACGGATGATCCACAATCACCCGTCAGGCGACCCGACGCCATCGCGCGCCGACATCGAGATGACGAAGGAGATCATCGACGCGGGCAAGCGCCTGGGCATCGCGGTGCACGACCACATCATCATCGGGCGGAAAGGATATACCAGCATGAAGGGCCTGCTGCTGATCTAGGTGGCAGGACCTGACGTGGGCGCGAAGCCGGCTAAAACAAGCGACCGACGAAATCAGGAGGAGTATGATCATGGCGAAAACAAAAGTCCTTCTTGTCGGCGAAAGCTGGGTGAGTTCGGCGACCCACTACAAGGGGTTCGACCAGTTCGGCAGCGTCACCTTTCATCTCGGGGCAACGCCCCTGGTCAACGCCTTGAAGGACAGCGAATTCGATCTCGACTACATGCCCGCTCATGAGGCCGTCGAGAGGCTGCCTTTCACCATGGAAGGGCTGTCGCAATACAGGGCGATCATCCTGTCCGACATTGGCGCGAATTCGCTCCTGCTTCACCCCGATGTCTGGCTCCACGGCAAAACGGTTCCCAACCGGCTCAAGCTCCTGCGCGACTGGACGCTGGCCGGCGGCGGCCTGATCATGATCGGCGGCTATTTCAGCTTCCAGGGCATTGACGGCAAGGCGCGCTGGCATCGCACGGCGGTCGAGGAGGCACTGCCGGTGACCTGCCTTCCCAATGATGACCGGCTCGAAATTCCGGAGGGCTTTCGTCCTGAGATCACTGGTTCCAGAGACCACCCGCTTTTTGCCGGCATCGAAGGCGAGTGGCCGCTGTTGCTCGGCGCCAACGAGGTCATTGCCCGCGATCGGGACGATGTCGAGGTGCTGGCCCGGGTGCCGCAGGACCAGGGCGGCCATCCCCTGCTGGTCACCGGGCGCCATGGCGAAGGGCGCACGCTGGTCTGGACGTCGGACATCGGTCCTCACTGGCTGCCGAACAGTTTTGTCGAATGGCCCGGCTACGCGCGGCTTTGGACCAACGTGCTGCGCTGGGTCAGCAAGGCCGTTTGATCATGTCGCCCCAAAGTGCGTTTCTGGGGCAACGACATGCATGAGAACAAAGGTTTGAAGAAGATCAGCATCACCGGGAACAGCGAGCTAGGCCGTTGCTGCCCTGGCTCACGATCCGTTCACGGCGGATCGGTGTTGCAGCTGCCGGCTACCTGGTTGACCGCTTCGCCGAACCCGGCGAGGTCGAAATCAGCCTCGCCGCGCCCCGCCAGCAGCCCGAACCGCCACGAAAGCTGGAGCCGGTTCGCGGCGACAAGGCGCCTGATGCCATCGGCGCCATCGCGCACCAGCATCCGGCCGCGCGGCCCGACCGACCAGCTTTCATCGAACTTGCTCTCTTGGTCGACCGTGATCGACATGGTGATCTTGCGGCTGGCCGAAACAGCGTCGTTCAGTTGCAGCCATTCAGTCCAATGCGGCTCGCCGTTTGCCCGGCAGGCAATCGTCAGGATCGGGCTGTAGCTCAAGGCACCGCCGCCGGTGATCAGCTTGTTGGTGGCGTAGAGCGAGGCCGTGACGAGGCCGTCTTCACTCGTGCCGAAGCGCCAGTTGTCAGGCACGGTGCCGGCCTGGGCAATGCCGCAGACCGAGACAAGGATCAGCGCGATCGCCGAAGCGTGTCCCAATTCGACGAACAGTCTCAACACGCCCTCCAACAACCAAGCGGCTTGCAATAGAAGCGCAGATAATGATCAAAGCTTGGTCGCCACAGGCCGTCGCTCGCGAAGCATGGCGGCTGTTGCAGTTTGGCAACGAAAAAGGCCGCCTCGAGGGCGGCCTTCCTGTTTCAGCGGAGCGCTGGTGTTATTCGGCGGCCTTCTTCTTCGGCGCGGCCTTCTTCTTGGGCTCTTCCGCGTCGTCGGCCGTCTTGGCGTCGGCCTTCTTGGCGGCGGCTTTCTTCGCCGGCTTCGTCTTGACGGCGGTCTCGTCCTCTTCGTCGTCGGCCATCAGCTCTTCCTTGCTGACCTTGACGTCGGTGACCGAAATCTGACCGAGCAGATGGTCGACCACCTTTTCCTCGAACATCGGTGCCCGCAGCGTGTTCAACGCTTCCGGGTTGTTGCGGTAGAACTCGAAGACTTCCTGCTGCTGGTTGCCTGGATAGCGCCGCACCTGCTCGAACAGGCCGCGCTGCAGCTCATCGTC
>NZ_RZQL01000125.1 GCF_003997935.1 Mesorhizobium sp. M7A.F.Ca.US.006.01.1.1 | reverse complement strand
CGCCAGCGCGGCTTCGAAAATCGCCGTGTCGGGCTTGCCGATGCGGGTAACGCTGCCGCCCAGGCTTTCGTAGAGATCGGCCAGCTGGCCGGCGCCGAAGCGAGGGCCAACGGGCGTCAGCATGATGATGTCGGGATTGGTGCAGAAACACGGCACCCGCCGCTCTGCCGCCGGCGCGAACAGCCTGCGATAATGGTCAAGGTCAAAGCGGTCGCCCTCGCTGGCCGCGATCAGCACCAACTCGGCCTCATCGCCGGATCCGGTCAGCGCAAATGGCAGGCCCTCGATCGCGGAGCGGTCGTTGTCGCGGCTGATCAGCAGGCATTTTGTCCCCGGGCGCAGCTTTCCCGACGCCGCCATCTCCCCAAAAGATCGCCACGCCACCTCGCCGGAAGAAACGAAATGATCCCAGCTTCCCGGTTCGAAGCCGAGTTTTATGAGCCGGCTTTCATTGGGTTGTGCCCGCCTGCCGGAGTTCGAAACCAGCACCACGGTCTTGCCGGCGCGTTTCAGCGCCGATAGAGCCGCCACCGCGCCTGGATAGGGCCGCGTGCCGTCATGCAGCACGCCGAACTGGCCGAGCAGGAACACGTCGTAGCGCTCCGCCAGCGGCCCGATGCCGTCGAGACGTTCGATCGTTTTCGCGCTCATAGGAGTCCTGCCCGGCTTGCACCCATCAGCGCCAGCCGCGCCGTGCCGGCGGCGGCCTCATCGGAAAGCGCGGGCAGGAAATCGACCCCGAGCCTGCGCCGCCGGATTGTCGTCCAAGCCGGGTTCGCCGCCCCGCCGCCGACGCTCCTGACCGATATCAGCGCGGGCGCGCCGAGTTCGGCAAGCCTGTCATAACCGAGCGCTTCGATCGCGGCGATGCCTTCGAACATCGCTTTCAGATAATCGGCGTCGTCCGCCGGCCGGGGCGCAAGGCGAGGCGGCAGCGCCGGATCGGCGATCGGAAATCGCTCGCCCGTGGCGGGAAGCGGATAGTAATCGAGGCCGGTGTCGGTCTCCGGGTCGATTTTTGCGCTGAGTTCGATGATGCGGGCGAGCGGAAAATGCTGGGCCAGCACCTTGCCGCCGGAATTCGACGCACCGCCTGCCAGCCAGGCGTTGCCGAGTCGGTGGCTGTAGATGCCGAAGCGCGGCGCCGAAATCGGCCGGTCGGACAGGATCTTGATGGTCAGCGAGGATCCCAGCGCGGTAACGCCGTCGCCGATCGCGGCAGCGCCGGTCGCCAGGAACGAGGCGCAGCCATCCGTAGTGCCGGCGACAATGGCCACATCGCGCGGCAAGCCGAACAGTTCCCCCGCTTCCGCGGTGAGGGCGCCGGCGACCTCGCCCGGTTCGACCACGCGCGGCAGCAGATCCATGCGCATTCCGGCCACCGCGATCCATTCCGGCCAGCGGCGGGCCTCGACATCATAGCCTGTCTTCAGGGCATTGTTCTCGTCGCTGACGTCGAAGCGGCCGGAGAAGTTTCCGGCAATCCAGTCGGCCTGATGCAGCACTGCCGCAATGCCCGGCAGATGCTGAAAGCGCAGGGCCTTGGCGAGGCCGGATGTCGCTCCGTGCGCTGCACTTGCAGCCGGCGCGGTGCGGGCGATCGCGGCCAGGATGCCGTCGTCATCGACCTTGTCGTTGTACATCAGCGGTTCGGCCAGCGGCAGCCCGGCGGCGTCGACCGGCAGCAGCGTGCCGGAGGTGCCGTCGACGGCGATGGCGCGGACCGCCGTGCGGTCGATGCCGGAAAGCAGCTCCGTCAGCGCCGCCTTGACCGCTTGCCACCACGCCGTGGGGGCTCGACCATCGCGGCCAAACCTGTCGAGTGGAACGGCCGAATGCCCGGCTATGGAAAAATCCGGACGCATGGCGACGGCGCGCGCACCCGATGTGCCGATATCGATGCCGATGACAAGTGGCACCATGTCCATGCTAGCCGCCAGCCGCGTTGAGCTTCTGGCGATATTGCTCGGCGTCCCAGTTGACCAGTTCGTCATTCTCGGAAGCAGTGAGATAGTTCAGCCGCGCCGCGATGTCGATGCGCGCCGTCACATCGGCAAGGCAGCGTTGCATGGCATCAGCGCCGGCGCTGGCGTCGCCTCGCATCAACACGCCAACGCCAGGAAACAGGATCGCCGCCGGCGGCGTACCCAGCCGTGCGATAACGTCGGCCACGGTCTCGCCGGGCCTCGCCACGACGGAGCCCTGGCCGAGGAAGATGACGTGGTCCGGATAGAGGCTGCCGGCCTGCGCCATGCGACGGCTCTCCGGGTCGAGCGCAACCGCATGCGCTTCGACATCGGCTGGTGGTCTGTAGCCGCTGTCGCCGGCAAGCACCGTCAAGGCGGCAAGATCGGGCGCGGCCGTTGCGCGCGCCGGCCGGGCCAGCAATGATCTGACACGGTGCAGCAAAAGCTCCGCTTCGGCGACGGTTTCGGCGGCGATGACCAGCCCGTGATTGCCAAGGACCAGCACGTCGACATCAGGCCGCAGTTTTTCGGCAATGCCGCGTGCAAGCGGCAGGCCCGGGCGGAAATAGGGCACATAGGCCCATTCGATGCCATCGAGCCGCCTGGCGACCTCGGCCTCGCCATCGGCCTGCACGGCAAGCGAGATGGTGTCGACGCAATGGACATGCAGAACCACGCGCTGCGGCATCAGGGCGTGCACCGTGGTCTCGATCGACGGGCGCAGGCCGCGCGGGTTGAGCGCTGCAATGGTGAAGCCCTGTGGCTGGTCGGCGGCGCGATCGCGCTGTTCGACGGCTTTCAGCAACGGCGCCATCGCTACCGGCACCATGATGTCATCGACCAGCGCGTCCTTCAGCCAGGTGCCGGAAGCCTTGATCCACAGCGTGTCGCCGGCTTTCAGCGAGGTGTTGCCGCCTGCCGCCTGGGTCAGGTGCGGGCTCCGCCCGATGCTGGCCGAAAGCGCCCGCAAGGCCGCCAGTTCTTGCGCATCTGCTTGGGTCGCCATGGCGCTTTTCCTCCAACGGCTCGGCCGTGTCCTGCGCGAAATCCCGTTGCCGGGGTCGAATTGGCGCTGATATCGCAGATGCGAGTGATCTACGTCAATAGTGATCTACTATCATCAAAACACGCTTGCAATCCGGCTAATGTTGAGTAAGTTGCGCCAACTGCCATGGAAAATGGCATCCGGGAGGAAAGAATTGAGCGACTCCGGCCGCCAGCGTCAGATCGTCGAACTGTTGCGGGACCGTCCGTTCGCTTCGGTGCGCGAGCTGCAGGAGCGGCTTGGCGTTTCAGCCGCGACGGTCAGGCGCGATATCGACAGGATCGACGAGGCCGGCGAAGCGCGGAAGGTCTATGGCGGCATCTCGGCGCTCGACGGCGCTTCCCAGGCTGGGGTCGCCTACGCCAGGCCTTACGACGAGAACCGCGACCTCGCGGTCGAGGCCAAGCGGCAGATCGCCGCTCTGGCGGCGACCATGGTGCGCGACGGCGACGCCGTCATCGTGCATGGCGGCTCGACCTGCTTCCATCTCGGGGTCAAGCTCGCCGAGCGCAACATCCGCCTCTACACCAACTCGATGCCGCTGGCGGCCTATCTCAGCGATCACGGCCATTGCAGCCTGACGGTTGCGGGCGGTGACCTGCATCGCGAACCCGGCATCATCCATTCGCTCACCCAGGCCGTGCCTTTCTACGCCTCCAAATTCTTTCTCGGCGCGCAAGGCCTCGGCCAGGAAGGCGTGATGGAATCGCACCCGCTGCTGGTACGCTCGATCGTCGATCTCAGCCTCTGCGCCGACCAGATCGTGGTGCTGGCCGACAGCCGCAAACTGTCGATCCACGCGCGCAATGTCGCGCTGCCGCTTTCCCGCATCGGCACGCTGGTCACCGATGACGGCCTCTCCGACGCCGATGCGCGCCTGTTGGAAGATGCCGGCGTCATGGTGCGGATAGCCTCGGGAGCCATCCAGTGAAGGTGGCTGTCCTCGATTTCGGCAAGACCAATTCGAAGCTGTTCGTCTTCGGCCAGGACGGGCGTATCATCGACGAGCGCCGGACACAGCCGAAATGGGTGCGCCAAGACGGCTTCAGCGTGCTCGACGAGGCGGCGCTCCACCATTGGGCGCTCAGCGCCGTTGCCGATGCGGTCGACGGTCATGGAGTGGAAGGGGTCATGGTGTCGGGCCATGGCTGCACCTTTGCCCTGGTCGACGAAGTGGCGCTGACGCATCCGATCCTCGACTACGAGCAAGAGCCGCCGGCCGAGATTGCCGCGCGGATCGATCACCGCATTCCGGACTTTGCCGAGACCTTCTCGCCGCGGCTGCCGCTCGGCTTCAACTACGGCCGCCACATGCTGTGGCTGCAGGAGGTCGATCCCGACGCGTTCGCTGCGTCGAAATCGATCCTCGGCTATCCGCAATACTGGAGCTGGCGCCTTGGCGGGCGGGCGGTCTCGGAAGTATCCTATCTCGGCTGCCATTCGCATCTGTGGGCGCCGCGCCGCCAAGACTTTTCCTCGCTGGTCGACGCGCAGGGCTGGCGTGACCGGATGCCTGCCTTCGAGCGCGCCGGCACTGTTATCGGCGAGCAGCGCCTCGGCGCTGCGGTGATCGCCATCCACAACGGCGTCCATGACTCGAATGCGGCGCTGCATGCCTATCGCCGGCAGGAGCTTGGCCCGGTCACCGTCGTTTCGACCGGCACCTGGGTCATCGTGCTCAATCCGGACTGCCCGCTCGACGCACTCGACCGGGATCGCGACATGCTGGTCAATGTCGATGTCGGCGGCGGCCCGGTGCCGACCATCCGCTTCATGGGCGGACGCGAGTTCGCAACAATCAGCGCCGGCTGGCAAGGCGAGATCGCCGGTCCGGCGGTGCAGCGGGTGATCGATGCCGGCATCATGGCGCTGCCGAGCTTCGCGCCGGGCGGGCCGATGCCCAGTCATTCCGGCCGGCTGGCGGGGCGCACGCCCGATGCCGAGGAACGCGCGGCCACGGCGCTGCTCTATGTCGCGCTGATGGTCGATCTCTGCCTCGACCTCATCCATTCGAACAACACCGTGATCGTCGATGGCGGGCTGAACACAGGCGGCCTGCTCGCCGGGCTGCTGGCGCAGTTGCGTCCCGGCCAGGCTTTCCTGCAGGGCGCCACGCTGGAGGGCAGCGCAACGGGTGCCGCGGCGCTCGCCTTCGAGAGCGTCGGGCGCGAATTCGCTGCGGAAGTTCCGGAGCCGGTGCGCGCGTCGCGTTTCACCGGGTTGGCAGGCTATCGCAGCAATTGGCGTGACGCCACCATGGACCTGGGCGTCGATGGTGCGGCAGCGGGAGGCGCGCGATGAGTGCGATTGCCACGGCCGAGACGGCGCGCCAGCCGGTGCTGGAGATGCGGCACATCTCCAAGACATTCGGCGCGATCCGTGCCTTGCACGATGTCTCGCTCAGCGTCCATGCCGGCGAGCTGCACGCCTTGATGGGCGAGAACGGCGCCGGCAAGTCGACATTGATGAAAGTGCTTTCAGGCGCCTATCGGCCGGATGCCGGCGGCGAGATCCTGATCGACGGCATGCCGGCGGCGACCGGCGATCCGATCAAGGCGCGCGCCAGCGGCGTCGCGGTGATCTATCAGGAGCTGTCGCTGGCTCCCAATCTGACGGTGGCGCAGAACATCTTCCTCGGCAACGAGCCGCGACGCTTCGGCATCGTCGACCGCGACCAGTGCACCCGGCACGCCAGGGAGATCATCGCGCGTCTGGGCGTCTCCTTTTCGGCCCGCGACATGGTCTCCAGCCTGTCGCTCGGCGAGCGACAGCTGGTCGAGATCGCCCGCGCGCTGTCGACCAATGCGCGCATCATCGTCATGGACGAGCCGACGACGTCGCTGACCTCGCGCGAGACCGACCGGCTGTTCGAGGTCATCGCGACGCTGAAATCGCAAGGCATCGCCATCATCTACATCAGCCACCGCATGGAAGAGGTCTATCAGCTTGCCGATCGCGTCAGCGTGCTGCGCGACAGCGGTTATGTCGGCACGCTCGAGCGTGCCGACCTCAGCGCCTCGCGCCTGGTGTCGATGATGGTCGGCCGCGATCTCACGGCTTTCTACAAGAAGGATCATCGGCCGCCGGACGAAAAGCGCGCGGTGGCGCTCTCGGTGCGCGGCATGTCCGACGGCCGTCTCCTGAAAAACTGTTCGTTCGACCTGCACAAGGGCGAGGTGCTGGCGCTGGCGGGTCTGGTCGGCTCCGGCCGTACCGAGCTCGCGCGGCTGATCTTCGGCGCCGACAGGCACATTTCGGGCACGCTGGAACTCGACGGCAAGCCTGTAGCCATCGGCTCGCCGCGCGAGGCGCTCGATGCCGGCATCGCCTATCTGACCGAGGACCGCAAGGAACTCGGCCTGTTCCTCGACATGTCGATTTCCGACAACATCAGCATGGGCGTGCTGGCGCGGGATTCGCGCGCCGGCGGCCTGCGCGACTTCGCGGCCGCCGAAAGGCGCGCTTCCAAGGCTGTTGCCGATCTCTCCATCCGCACCAGTTCGGTGCAGGCCAATGCCGGTTCGCTGTCGGGCGGCAACCAGCAGAAGGTGCTGCTCGCGCGCCTGCTCGAGACCGAGCCGAAGGTCGTCATCCTCGACGAGCCGACCCGCGGCGTCGATGTCGGAGCGAAATCGGAAATCTACCGGCTGATCGACAATCTCGCCAAGCAGGGCATCGCCATCCTGATGATCTCCAGCGAACTGCCCGAGGTGATCGGCGTCGCCGACCGCGTGCTGGTGATGCGCGACGGCACGATATCGGGCGAGGTGACGGCATCGCAAGGCGAACCGCTAAGCCAGGAGAAAATCATGGAACTTGCAACAGGAGCGGCTCAGCAATGACCGACAAGGCGACCGAGATCAGCGCAGGCGGCCAGGCCACCGGCACGAGCCGACGGTTGCGCACGGCTTTCGCTGCCCTTGGCATGCTGCCGGTGCTGATCCTGCTGGCGGCCGGCTTCCAGTTCCTGAACCCGCGATTCCTGACCGAGACCAATCTTCTGATCGTCACCCAGCAGTCGTCGATCAACATAGTGCTGGCGGCCGGCATGACCTTCGTCATCCTGACCGGCGGTATCGACCTGTCCGTCGGCGCCATCCTCGCGGCATCGGCGATGGTGGCGGTGATGGTGTCGCTGGTGCCGGACTGGGGTTTGCTCGGCGTGCCGGCGGCCATTCTGGTCGGCCTCGGCTTCGGCCTCATCAACGGGCTGCTCATCGCCTACATCAAGCTGCCGCCCTTCATCGTCACGCTGGGTTCGCTGACCGCGGTGCGCGGTGTTGCCCGCCTGCTTGGCCAGGACACCACGGTGTTCAACTCGGACCTGCCGTTCGATTTCATCGGCAACGGTTCGCTGTTCGGCATTCCGTGGCTGGTCATCATCGCGCTGTCGGTGGTGGTGCTGTCCTGGCTGGTGCTCAAGCGCACTGTGCTCGGCACCTGGATCTATGCCGTCGGCGGCAATGCCGAAGCGGCGCGGCTGACCGGCATCAAGGTGCCGCTGGTGCTGCTCTTCGTCTATGGCGTTTCCGGCATGCTGGCCGGCCTTGGCGGCGCCATGTCGGCGGCCCGGCTCTACGCCGCCAATGGCCTGCAACTGGGCCAGTCCTACGAACTCGACGCCATTGCCGCGGTCATCCTCGGCGGCACCAGCTTCGTCGGCGGCGTCGGCTCGATCTGGGGCACGCTGATCGGCGGGCTGATCATAGCGGTGCTCTCCAACGGGCTCATCTTGGCCGGTGTCTCGGACATCTGGCAGTACATCATCAAGGGATTGGTCATCATCGTGGCGGTCGCCCTCGACCGCTACAGGCTCCAGGCAGGAGCAAGAACGTGATTGACCTTAGTCGCCGGCGTCAACGACCGGTTTGTGTAACGCACCGTGAGAGGCGCGGGGCAATCGGAGGAAAGCAATGAAGACCATCGCCAAACTGCTCTGCGGCGTCGCACTCGCGTCGCTCGCCATCGCGCCTGCTTCGGCCAAGGACCTCAACAAGGTCGGTATCTCGGTCGGCCTGCTCGGCAATCCCTTCTTCGTCGCCACCATCAAGGGCATCGAGGACGCGGCCAAGAAGATCAACCCGAAGGTCGAGGTGACCTCGGTATCGGCCGACTATGACCTCAACAAGCAGGTCTCGCAGGTTGATTCGTTCATCGCCGCCGGCGTCGACGTGATCATGCTCAATGCCGTCGACGCCAAGGCGATCGCGCCGGCGGTGAAGAAGGCGCAAGCTGCGGGCATCGTCGTTGCCGCCTTCGACGTTTCGGCGCCGGGCGCCGACGTCACGGTGATGACCAACAACGTCAAGGCGGGCGAAGAGGCCTGCCAGTACCTGGTCGACCACACCGGCGGCAAGGGCGACTACGTCATCCTCAACGGACCGGCATCGTCGTCGATCCTGGAGCGGGTGAAGGGCTGCAAGAACGTGCTGGCGCAGCATCCGGACATCAAGATCCTCTCCGACGATCAGAATGCCGAAGGCTCGCGCGACGGCGGCCTGAAGGTGTTCCAGTCGCTGCTCACCCGCTTCGACAAGATCGATGCGGTGTTCGCCATCAATGACCCGACGGCGATCGGCGCCCAGCTTGCCGCCAAGCAGCTCAACCGTTCGGAATTCATCTTCACCGCCGTCGACGGCGCGCCGGATATCGAGAAGGAACTCTCCTCCGGCACCTCGATGATCAAGGCCTCGGCCTCGCAGGATCCCTACGTGATGGCCGGCCAGTCGCTGACGATGGCGGCCGAACTGCTGGCCGGCAAGAAGCCGGCGGAGCCGATCGTGCTGCTCGACCCGAAGCTGATCACGGCCGAGAACCTGAAGGACTACAAGGGCTGGACCGCAGCCCGCTAAATCCTTCCCAAGGCCGGTGCGGCCGGGATGACCCGGCCGCACCTCTTGTCAGCACCGGAGACGATAATGTCGCGTATTGGAATCCATTCTTTCGTCTGGTCGGCGAGCTCGGCTCAGGCAGATCTCGAGCGCACGCTGGCCAACACCAGGGAGGCCGGCTTCGACCTCATCGAATTCTCCTATCTCGACCCCGCCGATGTCGACATCGGCGGGCTCGCCAGGCGCATCGGCGACCTTGGCCTCGGCGTCGCGATCAGCATCGGATTGCCTGTTGATGGCGACATTTCGAGCGCCGACAAGGCGATTGCCGCGCGCGGCGTCGAAATCCTCAACGACACCATCGCGCTGACGCGCGATCTCGGCGGCCGGAAGGTCGCCGGCATTCTCTCGACCAGCCACGGATTGCAGGTCGAGGCGCCGACGCGCGATCAATGGCAGCGCAGCGCCGGCACGCTGGCCAAGGTTGCCGAGACAGCCAAGGCGGCCGGCGTCACGCTCAACCTCGAGATCGTCAACCGCTTCGAGAGCAATCTGCTCAACACCGCCGCACAAGGGCGGGCCTTCATCGAGGACACCGGCTCGGACAACATCTTCCTGCATCTCGACACGTTCCACATGAACGTCGAGGAGGCCGATGTCGGGCTGGCCATCCGTCAAGCCGCGGACAAGATCGGCTATGTCCATATCGGCGAAAGCCATCGCGGCTTCCTCGGCACCGGCAATATCGATTTCGCCGCGATCTTCGATGCGTTGACGGCTATCGGCTACAGCGACGACCTCAGCTTCGAATCCTTCTCGTCGGAGATCGTCGATGAGAACCTGTCGAAGAAGACCGCGATCTGGCGCAATCTCTGGACGGACAACATGGCGCTGGCCAAGCACGCGCGCGCCTTCATCGGGCTCGGGCTGGAGACGGCAAGGCGCAAGGCGGAGCTGGTTTCGGCACGGCACAAGCCCTGACCCGCCCGTCGAGGGCCGAAGGACGCGGCGTGCGCCGCATGGCAGGTTTCGAACTCAGAGTACCAAAAGGCCTCGTGGCAGCCAGTGTTGGCAGGTTTTGTGCCGCCAGCTTCTTCGTGATAGGAATTTTTTCTTGACTCGGTGCACTCAGCTATGGTACATTTTTGCCCATGGTGCTGATTTGCGCCAGTGACCCGCCGCAAGGCGGGTTTTTTGTTTGATGCACCGTCAGCCAACGTGCCGGCGAAGGCTCCGAAGGAACCTGCTAGCCCGAGTTCGTTGGCCTGCGCCATATGGCGCCGGCATTGCTCGCGGCAGGTGCATCGGTTATCTGACCGGCCAGGCAACAACGCCACGCAATCCACCAACGGAGCCCAGCACATGACGCGCGAGACAATCCTCAAATTCGGCACCGTCGAACACGCGGACGCCGGCGATCTGGCTGGCTGGATCGTCGTCGAGGGCAGGCCGACCATGCAAACCGCCGTCCAGCACACGACCGAGGACGGCAAGGTGCTGTCGGGCACCTGGCGGGCGACACCCGGCACCTATCACGCGACCTACACCGACTACGAGTTCGTGCACATGATCGCCGGCCGCATCATCATCACGCCGGACGGCGGCACGCCGGTCGAGGTCGGCCCCGGCGATGCCTTCGTGGTAGAAGCGGATTTCAAGGGAACCTGGAAGATCATCGAGCCGGTGACGAAGCATTTTGTCGTGCGGGTCGGCTGAGGCGGATCGTTTCCAAATGCGTGAAAATCACCCGCCGTGGTTCACCATGGCGGGTTTTTCATTTCCAGATCAGTGCCAATCGTTTTTTCGCACCAGCGACGCCGTCAGGGGGCCAGGTGGACCGAAATGGGTCAGGGAGCCTGGCACGGCATTTGCTGCTCTGTGCATGAGGCCACAATGGC
Source organism: Mesorhizobium sp. M7A.F.Ca.US.006.01.1.1 (assembly GCF_003997935.1). Classification (GTDB taxonomy): domain Bacteria; phylum Pseudomonadota; class Alphaproteobacteria; order Rhizobiales; family Rhizobiaceae; genus Mesorhizobium. The sequence continues at coordinate 9,424 of NZ_RZQL01000125.1, read as the reverse complement.
CGGCTCGGTCCATGGACTCGTCGCTTCGCGGTGGGGCGGTGGCTTTTCAACGGTTGGCAACGATGTATTTTCCTCAATTTCTTGTCGGAATGGTCGCGACATCGGGGTCGCTTGCGATCTGGATCTGTTGCGAAACGGGGTCGGTAGGGGTTGCCCTTGCATGGACCGCCATGAACTCAGCTCTGCTGCAGGTGGGTTATTTCATGCTTTTGGCCAGACTTATCCATCTGCCGGCCTCTGAAGGGCTCACTGCTGCCGTCGGTCGTTGCCGGGATCAGTAGTGTATCGGCCCTGTGATCCCGCCGCCACAGGCGATCGCGTCACCGTTGATTGCGATGCTTCGCGGCGAGGCGAGGAAAGCAACGACGTCAGCAATCTCGGCGCTGTCGACGAGGCGGCCGATCGTGACGTTGGCGGCCAGGCGCCGTTCGATCTCCTCGGGCGAAACGCCGGCCGAGGCCGCCCGGGCAGCGACCAGGGCAGCGGTCTTTTCGGTGCGCGTCAGACCGGGATGGACCACCGTCACATTGATTCCCTTCGGGCCCAATTCATCGGCGAGATTCTTGGTCAGCGCAGAGACCGCAACATTGCGGATCGAGCCGGTGATCGAGCCAGTCTGGCGCGCGGCGAGGCCGCTTATGTTGATGATCCGGCCCCAGCCGCCGGCAGCCATATGAGGAGCGGCCTCGCGTGCCGTGCGAAGATAACCCATCACCTTGACGTTCACGTCATCCCAGAACAGGTCGTCGGTGATCTCGCCCAGCTTTGGCGGTGGTGCCTGGCCGCCGGGTTTGGCCGCGGCGTTGACCAGGATGTCGAGGCCGCCGAGCGACGAGACCGTTGCCGCCACCAGCGCTTTGACGGAGCTGTCGTCCTGTGTGTCGACGGTCAGTCCGACGATCTTGCGTCCACTCTCAGCGGCCAGGTCACGCACGGCAAGGTCCAGATCGGCAGTGTTGCGGCCGGCGATGACCAGATCCACGCCTTCCAGCGCGAGTTGCCGGGCGATGGCGCGGCCGATGCCCTTGCTGCCGCCGGTGACCAGCGCGCGTTTGCCGTTCAGTTGCAGGTCCATGGTGTATCTCCTTGTCGATTGCCGCGTGGGCCCGATGGAGCGGACTATCGAAACCGGCGCGGTGTGTGTCCCTTGCAGCGCGCGGCCTGGAAAGTCGGCACCAGCAAGCCAGTGTTGCGTCAGGACCATTGGTGGCCTCATGGTTCCCGTCAAGGAATGCTGTTCCCCGGATCCAAATTGTTGGGTATCGTTCGGGCTGGATTGGCCAGCGAGCGCGTGCGGAGATATGAAAATGGGCCTTTCAGGCACGGAAAACGAACCCAGGCGCCTTTCGGAAATCGCCAGCTATCATGCGCATGTCTATTACGACCGACTGAGGACCCGCCCGGTTGCGGAATGGTTGCGCGCCGCGATCGGCGAACGCTTTCTGGTTCGGCTCGGGAACTGGCATGACGAGAAGGTGGGGCCGCATGACCAACCTATGTTTCAGGTCTCATTTGGAAACGACGTTTTTGCCACACTCGTGCCGTGGCTGATGCTCAACCATCGCGGCCTCAGCATCCTCGTCCATCCGAACACTGCAAATCCGCGGCGAGACCATCTGATCGATCCCGTCTGGGTGGGCACACCGCTGCACCTTCACGGTGAGAGCCTGCCGGAGGACCATGAGGCGGAGGAGGCACTGCTGCCGAACACCACGCCGACCATCTTGGCCTGATCGCACGACGCATGACATTCGCCGCGCCAGGGGCCAAAAACTGCGGCCCGAATTTCACCAAGTCTTTGAGAAGCGTGGTGATCCCGACAGGAATCGAACCTGTGACCTACAGATTAGGAATCTGCCGCTCTATCCTACTGAGCTACGGGACCACGCGGCCCGACACATAGCCGCTTCGGATCGTTTCGCCAAGAGGCCGGCCGAAGGCAATTCGGCCGGCTTTGCGCTGCCGCCGTCAGGCGGCCAGCGCGGTTTCCGCCAGTTTCACCCAGTAGCTCATGCCGTGCGGGATGACCTCGTCGTTGAAGTCGTAGGCCGGGTTGTGGAGACCGGCGGTGTCGCCATTGCCGATGAAGATGAAGGCGCCGGGGCGGGCTTCGAGCATGTAGGAGAAATCCTCGCCGCCCATAACCGGCTGGATGCCGCGGTGGACATGGGCGTCGCCGGCGACACTCATCGCGACGTCACCGGCAAACACCGTCTCTTCCGCGTGGTTGAAGGTCACGGGGTAATTCGCCTGGTAGTCGACCTCGATCCTGGCGCCGAACGCGGTCGCCAGCCCGTCGCATATGGTGCGGATGCGCTCTTCGGACTTCTTGGCGATCTCCTTGCGCAAGGTGCGCACGGTGCCGGCGATTTCCGCCGTCTCCGGGATGATGTTGTAGGCATCGCCGGCGTGGAACTTGGTCACCGATACCACCACGGCCTCGACCGGGTCGGTGCTGCGCGAGGCGATGGTCTGCAAGGCGCCGACCAGCTGGCTGGTGATGACGATCGGGTCGATCGTGCCGTGCGGCATCGCCGCGTGGCCGCCCTTGCCGCGCACTGTGATGGTGAACTCGGCGGTCGCCGCCATGATCGGGCCCGGGCGAATGGCGAACTGCCCGACAGGCAGGCCCGGCATGTTGTGCATGCCGAACACTTTGGAGATGTCGAAACGCTCCATCATGCCGTCCTTGACCATCTCGTTGCCGCCGCCGCCGCCCTCTTCGGCCGGCTGGAAGATCACCGCCACCGAGCCGGTGAAGTTGCGCGTCTCGGCGAGGTATTTGGCGGCACCAAGCAGCATCGCCGTGTGGCCGTCATGGCCGCAGGCGTGCATCTTGCCGGGAATGGTCGAGGCGTAGGACTTGCCTGTGATCTCGTTGAGCGGCAGCGCGTCCATGTCGGCGCGCAGGCCGATGGTCGGACCTTCGCCCTGGCGGCCGCGGATGACGCCGACGACGCCGGTCTTGCCGAGGCCGGTGACCACATCGTCGCAGCCGAAGGCTTTCAGCTTCTCGGTGACGAAGGCGGCGGTCTTGAAGACGTCGAAGTTCAGTTCTGGCGTCTGGTGCAGATGCTGGCGCCAGCCGGCAACTTCGTCCTGCATTTCGGCGGCACGGTTCAGGATTGGCATGATGGTTCCATCTCGCTGTTGGGACGGCGGGTGTTGGCCGCTGCCTTGCAATTGTGATCGCCAGGCACTTTGCCATCTTGGCGTCACATAGAGTAAATAGCACCGCAACAATGGGGTCCGGTTTTTGAGGGTCGGACCATATGCTGGCGATCGCGTAACGAAATCTTACGGAGCCAGGGGCGACTACGGCAAGAGGCGATTTCGGATTTGATCATGCGGTACAGGCATTTCCTCAAACTATTCTCGGCTGGCACAATCGCGCTATCGGTCGTGGCCGGGCCGGCGCTGGCCAATCCGGTGGTCGTGTTCGACTTGAACAGCGGCAAGATCCTGCAGCATCAGGATGCGTTCAAGCGCTGGTATCCGGCATCGTTGAGCAAGCTGATGACCGCTTATGTCACCTTTCGGGCGATCGCCGCCGGCGAGGTGCAGCTTGATTCGCCGGTCAAGGTGACCAAACACGCCGCCGCCGAGCCGCCAAGCAAGATGGGCTTCAAGCCGGGCTCGGTGATGCGGCTCGACAATGCGCTGAAGATGATGCTGGTCAAATCGGCCAACGACATCGCCATGGCGGTGGGCGAAAATGTCGGCGGTTCGCAGGCCGCCTTTGCCGAGCGGATGAACGCCGAGGCGACCCGGCTCGGCATGAACGGCACGCATTTCGTCAATCCGAACGGGCTCTATTCGCCGGATCAGTACACGACGGCGCGCGACCTCGCCGTGCTGGTGATGGCGATCCGCCGCGAATTTCCGCAATATGCGCCGTGGTTCTCGATCGAAGGTCTTGCCGTCGGCAAAAAGGCTATTCCCAACTACAATCTCTTGATCGGCCGTTATCCCGGCGCCGATGGCATGAAGACCGGCTTTGTCTGCCCCTCGGGCTTCAACATGATCGGTTCGGCGACGCGCAACGGGCGCACGCTGGTCGCGGTGGTGCTTGGCGAAAAGTCGGCCGTCACACGTGCCGAGACGGCGGCAAAACTGCTCGATCAGGGGTTCGACGCGCCTGCCGCAGGCTCGGCCACCGTCACCACGCTGGCGCCCTATGGCGACACGGTCTCGCCCAACGACATGCAGGACGAGGTCTGCAAGAAGAAGACGCCGCAGGAGCAGTCGGAGGCGCCGCCGGTCGCCGCCAAGAACGTGCCGAAATCGCCCTATCAGGAAAAGCTCGACCATGTGCCGACGCTGGTTGCCGTCGGCCTTGGCGGCGCCACCGGTCCGGCGCCGAAGGCCATCCTCGACCAGGGCGCCCAGGAATACGCAGATGTGCCGATCCCAAGCTGGCGGCCCGACAGGCCGGCACCGGTCGGCACCGGCCCGAAGATTGCCGGCTCCGCCGCACAGGGCGACCAGCCGGTCAAGGTTGCGAACTAGCCAATGGGCAGCGGCTTCCCGATCCCAGTCTCGGTGCTGACCGGTTTCCTCGGCGCCGGCAAGACGACGCTGCTCAACCGGCTGCTCAAGGATCCGGCGCTGGCCGACACGGCGGTAATCATCAACGAGTTCGGCGAGGTGGCGATCGACCATTTGCTGGTCGAGCAGTCTTCCGACGGCATCATTCAGCTGTCGGACGGCTGCCTGTGCTGCACGGTGCGCGGTGAACTGGTCGATACGCTGGCCGACCTGGTCGACCGGCTGCAGACCGGCCGCATCGCCCGGCTTGCCCGCGTCATCGTCGAGACCACCGGCCTGGCCGACCCGGCGCCGGTGCTGCAGTCGATCATGGCGCATCCGGCGCTGATCCAGGCCTTCCGGCTCGACGGCGTCATCACACTGGTCGATGCCGTCAACGGCAACGCCACGCTCGACGCCCATGTCGAGGCGGTCAAGCAGGTTGCCGTCGCCGACCGCATCGTGCTCAGCAAAGCCGATCTGGCCACCGATCCCAATGAGCTGGAAATGCTGCGGGCGCGCCTGCGGCAGATCAATCCAGGCGCCGAACTGCTCGATGCCGGCGACACGGAGACAGGCGTGGCGGCGCTGTTTGACTGCGGCCTCTACAACCCGGCAACCAAATCCGCCGATGTGCGGCGCTGGCTTGGCGAGGAAGCCGCTCATGATCATCACCATCATGATGGCCATGATCACGAGCATGGCCATGACCACGGTCATCGCCACGATCAGCGCGTGCGTTCCTATTCGCTGGTGCATGACGGCCCGGTGCCGTTTTCGGCGATCGAGATGTTCCTCGACCTGCTGCGCTCGACGCATGGCGAGCGCCTACTGCGCATGAAGGGCGTTATCGAGTTGGAGGAGGACCCGTCGCGGCCGCTGGTGATCCATGGCGTGCAGAAAATCCTGCATCCGCCGGTGCAATTGCCGTCCTGGCCCGATGGCCAGCGCGGCACGCGGCTGGTGCTGATCACGCTCGACATGCCGGAAGATTATATCCGCAGGCTGTTCGCCGCCTTCGCCAACCGGCCGTCGATCGACACGCCCGACCGCGCGGCGCTGGAAAACAACCCGCTGGCCATTGCCGGACGTTGAACTCTAAAGCGCGTCGCGGCCAAACGGATTCATGCGACGCGCTTTAGGTCTTTGTTTTTATGCATGTCGTTGTCCCAAAACCGGACCCACTTTTGGGCGACATGCACTACGATTACGGCGCGCCGCGCTCGACCAGGAAGCGATGACCGCCGGAGATCGCCGCCGTTTCAATCAACTGGTGGCCGCTCTCGGAGCAGAATGCCGGAATGTCGATGACGGCGAGGGGGTCGGTTGTCTCCAACCAGAGCCGGCTGCCCGGCTGCATGCCGGCCAGGCGTTTTTTCGCCTTGAGTACGGGCAGGGGGCAGTTCAGTCCCTTGAGGTCATAAATAGCGGCGCGGTCAGCCACGGGTGATATCAACCGCCGAACATGCCGAGCAGCTTGTTCTTCAGCTTCGTCACGCGACTCTCGTCGGCGCTCGCTGCCTGCGTTTCAGCCATCGGCGCCGCTACCGAAGGGGCCGCGATGGTCGCGGTGGCGACAGGGGCTTCCTTGGCGGCCTTTTCAGCCAGAGCCTGGGCCTTGGCGGCTTCCTTGGCTTGCTTGGCCGCCTCTATGGCAGCCAGCCTCTGCTCCTCGGCCTTCTGCTTGGCGGCTTTTTCGGCGTCGAGGGCGGCCATCTTGCGGCCGGCGGGCGAATCGATGCGGCCCATGCGCGCCGTCTCGGTGACCGAGCCGTCATTGTTGAGCGACGGCGGATCAATCGGCACGCGTTCGCCGCGTGCGCGGCGCTTCGACCAGTCGGAGACGATGCTGGCTTCCTTGATACCGGCAATGGTCGGCTTGGGCGCCGGCACGCTGGCCTTGACCGCGCCGCTGAACGCAGCGTCGTAGGTGCTCATGTAGGAATTGTAGGCGCTCTTCAGCGAATCAGGCTGCGTGGTCGCCGGGCAGGCGCCGGTCGGATCGAATGTCTGACCGTCGGCGGCAACCTGGTTGAAGACATAACGCTTCTCGCAGACATCGACCTTCGGCGGCACCTTGGTGATCTCGAAATTGTCGTAGCCGACCTTCAGCATCTTCCAGAAGTCGTAATTCGGGTCGTTGCGGTAGCGTGCCATGTTGGCGGCGGTCATGCGGAACGGAAACGCCTGGATCTGGAACTCGGTCTGGCCGCCCTGGAAAGCATCGCGGCCGAAGGCATAGATCTGCTCGATCTGCGCATCGGTCATCGAATAGCAGCCCGACGACGAGCAGGCGCCGTGCACCATCAAATTGGAGCCGGTGCGGCCGTTGGCGCGGTCATAGGCGTTGGGATAGCCGATGTTGAAGGACAGATGGTAGTTCGAGCGCGGATTCATCTGCGCCGGGCGCACCGTGTAGAAGCCTTCCGGCGCCTGGCGGTCGCCTTCGGTGTATTTCGGCCCGAGCTTGCCCGACCATTTGCAGATGTCGTAGCTGGCGACCATGTCATAGCGGCCGTTGGTCTTGGCCTTCCAGATCTCGAGCTTGCCTTCTTCCTTGAAGATGCGGGCCATCACCGACGAGGTGCGGACCATGCCCTTGGCCCTCATGTCGGCGAGGATCTTGTCGGGCAGCGGCTTGTTGGCCTCCGGGGCAAAATCCTTCATCGACGAATTGTTGCAGCCGGCAACGCCGAGGGCAGCGATCAGGATTCCGGTGCGGGCAAGCTTGACAAACATGGCTGCGGATATCGTCTTTTCTCTGGCGCCAGGACGTTTCCTGCCCCGGCTGCTACACTGCGCATCGACGGACCCTAAGCCCGTTAACCCTAATAAATTCCTTACCGCAAGTGCCGACGCATCCCCCTGCGGCAGTCTCATTGAGCCGAATGCAGCGGCATTTTTGTGGCAAGAATGCTCTCAGCCGCCACATTGTGGCGGCCAAGGCTGCCTGTGGTCAGAGACTGCGGCCCATGGCCAGGTATTTTTCGCGGCGCTGCTCGCGGAAATCGGTGTTGGCGCCGGCAAAATCCTTCATCGTCCTGGCGATGAGGTCTCCGGTCGCGGCGATCACGGTTTCGGCGCCGCGATGCGCGCCGCCGAGCGGCTCGGGGATGATGGCGTCGATGATCTTCAGTTCCAGAAGATCCTGCGCGGTGATCTTCATGTTGGTCGCTGCATCCTTCGATCGCGTCGTGTCGCGCCACAGGATAGAGGCGGCACCTTCCGGCGAAATCACCGAATAGATGGCGTGTTCGAGCATATAGACGCGGTTGGCGGTGGCGATGGCAATGGCGCCGCCCGAACCACCTTCGCCGATGACCACGGAGATCGACGGTACTTTCAGGCCGAGACAGGTCGAGGTTGAACGGGCGATAGCCTCAGCCTGGCCGCGCTCCTCGGCGTTGACACCGGGATAGGCGCCGGCCGTGTCGACCAGCGTCAGCAGCGGGATCTTGAAGCGGTCGGCCAGTTCCATCAGCCGTACCGCCTTGCGGTAGCCCTCCGGACGAACCGAGCCGAAATTGTGCTTCAGGCGGCTGGCTGTGTCGGAACCTTTTTCCTGGCCGATGATGGCAATGGGTTCGCCGCGGAAACGGGCGAAACCGCCGACGATCGCCTGGTCCTCACCGAAATTGCGGTCGCCGGCCAGCGGCGTGAAATCGGTGAACAGGCCCTTGATGTAGTCGACGCAATGCGGCCTGTCGGGATGGCGAGCCACCTGCACCTTCTGCCACGGTGTCAGCGCCTTGTAGGCGTCGCGCAGCGCGTCGCGGGAGCGCTTCTCGAGACGGCTGATCTCGTCGCCGACATCGACCGCCTCGCCATTCTCGGCAAGCTTCTTCAGCTCGAGGATCTTGCCCTCGAGATCCTGCACCGGCTTTTCGAAATCGAGGTAATTATACATGCGTGAGCGGACCGATACGTCGGAAGGCAGTGGCTGACGGAACCCTTGAATCCAAGGCTCCGGGCGGTGAAATGTCGTCCTCACATAGCGATATGAGGCCTAGTCGGCAAGCGGATGATGATCGTTGACCAGCCGCACCAGCCGCTCTTCCAGCACATGGGTGTAAATCTGTGTCGTCGATATGTCGGCATGGCCAAGCAATTGCTGCACAGCCCGGAGATCGGCGCCGTTCTGCAGGAGATGGCTGGCGAAAGCATGGCGCAGCACGTGCGGCGAGATCTTCGCCGAGGCGATGCCGGCCCTTGCCGCCAGCCCTTTCAGGTCACGCGCGAAGACCTGACGCGAGAGATAGCCGCTATCGGAGGCGGCCGGAAACAGGAACGGACTGTCGGCAAAGGCTGGCACCCTGGCACGGGCGGCAAGCCAGGTTTTCATCGCCGTGCGTGCCTTGGCGGACAGCGGCACCATGCGCTCCTTGTCGCCCTTGCCGCGCACCATGAAGAAACGGTCGTCGCGCTGCGCCACTGTCACCGGCAGGCCGACCAGCTCGGAAACGCGCAGGCCGGTGGCGTAAAGCACCTCGACAAGCGCATGCAGGCGCAGTGACGCCAGACTGTCCCCATCGCCCGACGAGGCATCGCCGGCCTCAAGCGCTGCACGGTCGATCAGCCGGCCGGTGTCGGCCTCGCTCATCGTCTTGGGCAGCGGGCGGCCCTTTTTCGGGCTGTCCAGCGTGCCGGTCGGGTCATCGGCGCGCAGGCCCTCGGCGTAGAGGAATTTGAAGAACTGGCGGATCGCCGACAGTTTGCGCGCCTGCGAGGTGGCTGCAAAGCCGCGGGCGGCGATGTCGTCGAGATAGGCGCGGATATCGGCGGCGGCGGCACCGGCCAGCCCGCCATCGATCGCGCCGGAAGCGTCCTCGAGGTCGCGGCGGTAGGAGGAAAGCGTGTTTTCGGCCGCGCCCCGCTCGGCACTCATCATTTCCAGAAA
>NZ_RZQL01000124.1 GCF_003997935.1 Mesorhizobium sp. M7A.F.Ca.US.006.01.1.1 | reverse complement strand
GGGGGGGGGGCGGCCCCGCCACAACAGCCGGGGCTTGCCGATACCGTCACGACACCAACGGCGCTGCACACGCCGGTCTCCGGCAGGACCAGCCGAACCTCGCGGGCCGCGGCATGGTCTCCAGCAATGTCTGCGACCACCGAGCGGACCTGCTCGTAGCCGGTCGCCATCAGGAAGGTCGGGGCACGGCCATAGGATTTCGAGCCGACGATGGTGAAGCCGGGTTCTGGATGCGTGAGCTCTGCAATGCCATGCGCGGGAACCGTGCCGCATGAGTGGAAGTTCGGATCGATCAGCGGCGCCAATGCTGGCGGCGCTTCGACGGCGGGATCGAGCGCGATGCGGATTTCGCTCAGGAACGACAGGTCTGGCCTGAAGCCGGTGGTGACGACGATGCGGTCGATGGCCAGGCTGAACGGCTTGCCACCCAGGCTGGCATCGACGACAAGCCCCTCGCCCTGTGTCTCGATGCCGTTGACGGCGAAAGACGTCAGCATGTTCAGCCTGCCATCCGCCATCGCCTGCCTGGCAGCCAGCCCAAGCGCGCCGCGTTCCGGCAACTGGTCGTTCAGCCCGCCGCCGAGCAATCTCTCGATGCTGGCGTGGCGCAGCGCCCAGAAGATCTCGGTGCCAGGCGCTGCATCCTGCAACTCCATCAGCGCCAGCGCGACGTTGATGGCCGAGTGCCCGCCGCCGATGACCAGGATGCACTTGCCTGCATAGTCTTCCCTCGCCTTGCCGACTACATCGGGAATGCCATAGGCGATGCGCGCCGACGCCTCGCCTTCGCCGGCAACCGGCAGCCCGTCGACGCCGATCGGATTTGGCCGCCGCCATGTTCCGGAGGCGTCGATGACGGTGCGCGCGAGAGCGCGGTGTTCACCGCCGGCATCGCGATAGCGGACGACGAAGGGCGCGTCCTTGCGGCCGTCATTGGCGACCTTGTCGTGTCCCTGGCGGGTGATCGCGGTGACCTCGGCGCCAAGCTTCAAATTGGCGGCGATAGCGGGAAGCCGGCCAAGCGGCGCCAGATAATCGCGCACGATCTCGCCGCCGGTCGGCAGGCCCTGGCCGTCCGGCGCCGTCCAGCCGGAGCGGTCGAGCAGCGCCCGCGCCGCTGCGTCGATGTTGTATTCCCACGGCGAAAACAGCCGCACATGGCCCCATTCGAGCAGCGCGGCGCCTACGCTTTCGCCGCGTTCCAAGACGAGCGGAGTGATGCCGCGCTCGACCAGATGCGCCGCGGCTGCAAGCCCGACCGGGCCGGCGCCGATCACCGCGACGGGAAGGTTTGCCATCATGTCCATAGGTTCGATCCTTCCGGTATGTTCGAATTACAAGCGCAAAAAAATCAGGCCAGTGCTTTGCCGACGGCAGGCGCGCAGATGGCGTCGGCGCAGCACTCGTCGGCGAGATAGCCGATCAGCGCATTCATGCCGGGATAGTTGGCGCGGCAGATCAGCGTCGTCGCTTGCCGCTCCTGCGTGACAAGCCCGGTGTCGACCAGTCGTTTAAGGTGATGCGACAGCGTCGAGGACGGAATGTCGAGCCTGCCCTGGACGCTGCCGACGGCAAGCCCGTCGTCACCGGCGCGCACCAGGATGCGATAGAGCTGAAGCCGCGTCGGGTTGCCGAGCGCTTCGAGCTGGGCGGCCGCTTTTTCGAGTTTCATGGAAATAAGCTACGCGACAATTTTCGCGCCGTCAACTTAATTTCGAAAATTATGGAAATAGCATCAGCCGGCGCGTTTGCCCGAGGCGCCTGTGACCACCTCGCCATCCTCCTTGGTGAACGCGCCAATCTCTGGGTTGGGCAGGATGTCCAGCACCTTTTCCGACGGCCGTGCAAGGACGACGCCGAGCGGGCTGACCACGATCGGCCGGTTGATCAGGATCGGATGTGCCAGCATGAAATCGAGGATCTGCTCGTCGGGCCATTTCGGATCGGCAAGGCTGAGTTCGGCATAGGGCGTGCCCTTCTCGCGCAGCAGGTCGCGCGGCGTCATGCCCATCGCCGCGATCAGTTCGACCAGCCTTTGCCGTGACGGCGGCGTCTTCAGATATTCGATCACCTCCGGCTCCTCGCCCGACTGCCGGATGATGGCCAGCGTGTTGCGCGACGTGCCGCAATCGGGATTGTGGTAGATGGTGATGGTCATTTCGAGGCCTTCTCGGTCGACATGGTATTCCGGACGGCGCCGCCCTTCTCGTACCAGCCCTTGCTGCGGTTCACGATCCACACCACCGACAGCATGACCGGAACCTCGATGAGCACCCCGACCACGGTGGCAAGGGCCGCGCCCGAATTCAGCCCGAACAGCGCGATCGCGGCGGCCACCGCCAACTCGAAGAAGTTTGACGCTCCGATCAGCGCCGATGGCCCAGCCACGCAGTGCCGCTCGCCGCTGAGACGGTTGAGCAGATAGGCAAGACCGGAGTTGAAATAGACCTGGATCAGGATCGGCACCGCCAGCAGCACGATCACCAGTGGCTGCGCGATGATCTGCTCGCCCTGGAAGCCGAACAGCAGCACCAGCGTCGCCAGCAAGGCAATCAGCGACAAGGGCTGCAGTGTGGCAAGCAGGGCATCGAGCCCGGCCTGTCCCCTCGCTGCCAGCAGCCGGCCACGAACCAGCTGCGCGATGATCACCGGCGCAACGATGTAGAGTGCGACCGACAGCATCAGCGTGCCCCATGGCACGGTGATCGCCGACAGGCCGAGCAGCAGGCCGACGATGGGCGCGAAAGCGACGATCATGATCGCATCGTTGAGCGCTACCTGCGAAAGCGTGAAATTCGGCTCGCCGCGCGTCAGGTTCGACCAGACGAAAACCATCGCCGTGCAGGGCGCCGCGGCAAGGATGATCAGGCCGGCAATGTAGGAATCGATCTGCGCGGCCGGCAGCCACGGCCGGAACAGCCAGCCGATGAAGAGCCAGCCCAGCAGCGCCATCGAGAACGGCTTCACCGCCCAGTTGATGAACAGCGTCACGCCGATGCCGCGCCAATAGGTGCCGACCCTGGCCAGCGAGGCGAAATCGACGCGCAAGAGCATCGGCACGATCATCAGCCAGATCAGCACGGCGACAGGAATGTTGACCCTGGCGATCTCGGCCGACGCGATGGCGCCGAACACACCCGGCAGCAGGTGGCCAAGCGCGATGCCCGCGACGATGCACAGTGCCACCCACACCGTCAGATATTTCTCGACGAAGCCGATGCCGGGCCGCGCCGCCTCGCCCGCGTTCAGAGCGTGATCGGTCATGATGGTTTTCCAGTCATCGCTGCCTCAACAGTCACAGGTCACGGCATTGATGACGGGACGGCAGAGCTCCGGCGCGCCATTGCAGCAATCTTCCATCAGATAGGCCAGCAGGTCGCGCAAGCCGGTCATGTCGGCGACATAGCGCACGGTCCTTCCGTCGCGTTCGGGACGGATCAGCCCGGCATGGGCAAGCACCTTCAGATGCGCCGACATGGTGTTCTGGACCGTGTCCAGCCTCGCTGCGATCTCGCCCGCCGGAATGCCTTCCGGGCCGGCACGCACGAGCAGCCGGAAGACATCCAGCCGCGTCTCCTGGCCAAGTGCGGCCAGCGCGTTCAAAGTGCCCTTCTTATCCATATATCCGAATCCTTGGATTTATGGATTCGTGAATATCGACTCCCTCACGATCTGTAAAGGGTGTCCGCCAACCATCACGTGACGGCCAGCACCTTTCCCGTATCGTGCTGGCGCACGAAGTCCACGCGGGCGCCGTCCCAGTGGTAGCTGTAGTGGCGGCCCTGCACTGGAATGGTAATGACATCGGGCCAGAAGATGCCGATGCAGCCGCCGCCCGGCATGCGCACGCTGTTCCACACCAGTCCATCGCTGCCGGCTGCCCGCAGCGCCCGCCCTTCCGCCTGCGAGGCGGTGTAGTCGTCCGGGTCGAGCACGCCGGGTACGGCGTTGACATCATCGAGGTCGCGGTCGACGCTGCCGATCAGCACGCGGAAATCCGCTGTCCAGCCCGGCCCCTCGTTGGTGGCGCGCATGAATTTCTGATGATGGTGGATGGTCTCGGCCAGCGCCACCTCCTCGCTGTCGCCGGCATAGTAGATCCCGTAGCTGCCATCCGAGAAGCGGCCTGGCCTCAGCGTCGAGCAATGCACGAAAGGCGCCATCACGAAGCTCGCGCCGGGTCCGAAAATCCGCCTTGCGGCGGCCACCTTGCCGAGGTCGCCGATCTCGAACCTTATGCGCGGGTTTGTCTTCGCCTCGACGGCGGCCAGCGCCTCCCAGTCGCGCGGGTCGGCAATGTCCTCGAACAGGTCGATCGGCGGGTGGATGGAGCGGATGATGCGGAAGGTCTGGTGCCAATGGACGCGGCGCCGGACCGCAAGCCCATTCACCATGCACCACGCTCCGCATCGAGCCATTCGCGCATCGCCGAGAGATCGGAAATTTCGCCGCGCAGCATCAGGTCAAGCGCCGATTGGCCGCCAAAAGTGGCATTGGGCTTGCGGATCCAGGCGTAGCCGCGCGCCGGGTCCGTGAACAGATAGCGCAGGCCCTTATGGATGCCCATCAGGTGCGCCATGCGGGTGCGCAGGTCGCGGTCGATCCTGCCGACGCCGCCTTCTTTCGCCCCAGTCTTCCAACGCGCCCAGGTCCGCGCCGACATGCCGCCGAGCAGGATGCAGGCCTCCAGGTCGGTGAGATTCCAGGCCTTGAACAGATTGACCGTGGTGCGCGCCAGAGCGCCCGCTTCTTCATCCGAGATAGCGGCTCCGACCGTGGCCGGCGTGGTGACTATGGACTGAAGCTGCATTTCGGTGCCTCGCTATTGGCAGATATATAGCACGCATCTGCCAGTTGGCAAGACAAGTCCAACCGCACCTTGATGGGAAGAGGATGGCGGGACGTGGCAAGGCTTGGGTTCCTCGCCCCCACGGAAGTGGGGGAGAGGTGGCTCGGCGAAGCCGAGACGGAGAGGGGGAATGGCGCGGCTTTGAAAGACATTCAGCGGAACCTCGCCAGCGCCGCAGGCCCCCTCTCCGACCGCTTCGCGGCCACCTCTCCCCCGCTTTGCGGCCACCTCTCCCCCGCTTTGCGGGGGCGAGGAACCCAAGCCTTGGAAGGTCGCCGCCATTACCGCCTATTCGGCCGCCTCATAACCCGCGATGCCCTTGATCTCGAGGAAATCCTCGAGCCCGTATTCGGCATATTCGCGGCCATTGCCCGACTGCTTGTAGCCGCCGAACGGCAGGCCGGCGTCCCACTGGGGATAGTTGATGTAGACATTGCCGGTGCGCATGCGCGCCGCCACTTCGCGCGCCTTCTTCATGTCCTTGGCCTGGATATAGGAGGCGAGGCCATAGGCCGCCACTTCGCGCGCCTTCTTCATGTCCTTGGCCTGGATATAGGAGGCGAGGCCATAGACGGTGTCGTTGGCGGTCTCGACCACCTCATCGACGCTGTCGTAGGGCATGATCGCCAGCACCGGCCCAAAGATCTCCTCACGCGCGATGCGCATGTCGTGGGTGACGTCGGCGAACACCGTCGGCCTGACATAATAGCCGCGGTTGAGTTCGGCGGGACGGCCGGGGCCGCCGGCGACCAGCGTCGCACCCTCGTCGATGCCGGCCTGGATCAGATCCTGGATCTTGTCGAACTGGACCTGGCTGACGACCGGGCCGAGCTTGGTGCCGGCAGCGTCGGCGGGGCCGACGGTGAACTTTTCCGCAGCGGCCTTGGCATAGCCGGCCGCCTCGTCATGGCGGTCGCGCGGCACGAACATGCGCGTCGGCGCGTTGCAGGACTGGCCGCTGTTGCTGAAGCAGCCGGCGACGCCCTTGCTGACGGCGCTCGCGAGGTCGACATCCCCGAACAGGATGTTGGCAGACTTGCCGCCAAGCTCCTGATGCACGCGCTTGACCGTATCGGCGGCGGCCTTGGCCACCAGGATGCCGGCGCGGGTCGAACCGGTGAACGACATCATGTCGATGTCGGGATGGCTGGACAGCGCCTGGCCGACGCCCGGTCCGTCGCCATTGACAAGGTTGAAGACGCCCTTCGGCACGCCGGCCTCGTCCAGGATTTCGGCGAAGATGATGGCGTCGAGCGGCGCGATCTCGGAGGGCTTGAGCACCATCGTGCAGCCGGCGGCAAGTGCGGGACCGACCTTGCAGGTGATCTGGTTGAGCGGCCAGTTCCACGGCGTGATCAGGCCGACGACGCCGATCGGCTCCTTGACCACGAGATGGTTGCCCTTGACATGGCGGAATTCGAAAATCTTCAGCGTCTCGGCCATTTTGGCCAGATGCGCCAGCCCAATGCCGACCTGGCTGTCCAACGCCATCTGGCGCGGCGCGCCCATCTCGCGTGACACAGCGATGGCAAGATCGCCACTGCGCTTCTTGTAGACCGCGATGATGCGGTTCAACAGGTCGAGCCGCTCACCAACCTCGGAAACCAAAACTGGCGAAGGCGCGCTTGGCGGCAGCCACCGCCTTGTCGACATCGGCCTTGGAGCCGAGCGAAATCTGCGCGAAGGCGTCCTCATTCGAGGGATCGATGACGTCCAATGTGTTGGGCACAACAGGATCGACCCACGCGCCATCGATATAGAACTGCAGATTGTGTGACATGGTTTTCTCCTTGGCCGCATGGCCGCGCCGCGCCGTCATATCCGGCTGGAGATAACGATGCACAAACGCCGCTGTCAAACGCAACCCCGGAAGTGGTTGAACCAGTGCGGCAGTGATTGAGCCAGAGCGGTTGCGCCAGCAACCGGCTTGGTGAGGATGGACTACAGCAAGGTATGCCCGGCCTCGACCAGAAACCGCCTCGCGGCGGCCTGATCCGTCGCTTTCACCAACAGATGGTCGCCATCGAAAGTGGACACCACGAAGATACCCAATGCGTTTTCCGACAACGGCCTGATGACCGACAGCACGATACCGGTTTCGTCGAAGGCAAACGGCCCCTGGAGCTTGAGGGCGACCCAGTCACCGTCGTGCCTGACACTATCCGGCACACGATCCTGCAGGCAAACGATCGAAAGCTCGTCGTCGGTCCTTGTGATGCTGACGAAGCCTGGCCCGTCCGCCCAACCGGGAATGGTCTCGCCCGCCGCCAGCCGGGAAACCGCGTAAAACCCTGAGAGTTGCTTAAGCCTGACCCTGGCAGCCATTATCGAACTCCTTCCTCAGATCGCCGGTGATCCCGCGAGCTTCTTGCTCATGTAGACCGTCATGCCGCCCATGAACGGCTCTTCCCGGTCCACGATATAGCCCTGCCTCTTGTAGAGCGACACATTTGCCTCGAAGGCGCCATTGGTCAGCAGGCGAAGCTCGGCACGCCCCGCTTCGATCGCCTTGCGCTCGGCCAGTTCCAGCAACAGCCGGCCGATCCCCCTTCCCTGCGCATCCGGTGCCACGCAGACATTCTCGATCCACAGGTGATCCTCGGCCAGGATGGTTTCGATCATTCCCACGATCCAATCATCCTCGACGGCGAGATCGAACGGATGCTCGGCAACGGCCTTGTCATAGTCGGCGCGCATCGGCAGCGGTTCGCGGCCGATCACCGGCACCCATTTTGCATAGGCGGCGCGAACGATATCCCGGATCGCGGCGGCGTCAGCGGGCTCGGCCGGCCGAAGCCGGATGGAAGAATTGTTGGTCATCAAAGTGCTCCAGACATGAAAAACCCCGCCGGCGAATGTCGCGGGCGGGGCTGGAAACGAACGAACCGGGTCTATTCTGCCGGCCTTTGTCGTCGCGCAATCAGCTTGCCGCTCCGCACTGTGCAGAAGCGGCGTCGCTTGGCGGTGGCGGGCGCGAGAAAGAACATGGCGTCAAGCTGGAGCAGGAAGCGCGGCGCGTCAAGACACCTACAACGGCTTCTAGTATTCCTGCGCCATCGGCCTGAACAGGATCTCGTTGATGTCGACCTCGTCGGGCTGGCTCATGGCGAACACCACCGTCCTGGCAAAGGCATCGGCCGGAATGGCCACCCGGTCGTAGAGTGCCCGCTCTCCTGCGCCTGGCTCTAGCGATCGATCCTTGCTTCCTGTTGCGGAGAATAGCGCGCTCCCTGTACGGCAATCGCCGAGACCGCGTTCTCGATGTCGGCAAGATCGCTCGCCGTCAGCGCGACAGTGGCCGATGCGATGTTCTCTTCGAGGCGATTGAGCTTGGTGGTGCCGGGGATCGGAACGATCCAGGGCTTCCGCGCCAGCAACCAGGCGAGCGCGACCTGTGCTGATGTCGCCTTCTTCTCGGCCGCGATCACGCCGATCGCTTCGACCAGCGCCTGGTTCGCCTTGCGGGCGTCTTCCGCAAAACGCGGCACGGTGTTGCGGAAGTCGCTGCTGTCGAATGTCGTGCTGGCATCGATGGCGCCGGTGAGGAACCCCTTGCCCAGCGGGCTGAAGGGCACGAAGCCGATCCCCAGGTCTTCAAGCACCGGCAGGATCGCCTCTTCCGGTTCACGCCACCAGAGCGAATATTCGCTCTGGACCGCGGCCACCGGCTGTACCGCATGCGCGCGCCGGATCGTGCGCACGCCCGCCTCGGAGAGACCGAAATGCTTCACCTTGCCTTGGCTGATCAAGTCCTTCACAGCGCCCGCCACCTCTTCGATCGGCACGACCGGATCGACGCGGTGCTGGTAGAGGAGGTCTATGTGGTCGGTTCTCAGCCGCCTGAGCGAGGCCTCGACGACGTCACGAATATGCTGCGGCCGGCTGTCCATGCCATCGTGTCCGGCTGTCCCGGCGATGTCGATGCCGAATTTGGTGGCGATCACCACCTGGTCGCGAATCGGCTGCAGCGCCTCGCCGACGACCTCCTCGTTCGTGAACGGTCCATAGACCTCCGCGGTGTCGAAGAAGGTGATGCCACGGTCGAACGCCGCCCTGATCAGGTGGACTGCATCCGCCGTCTCCATCGGCTGCCCGTATGACTGGCTCATCCCCATGCAGCCAAGCCCGATGGCCGAAACCTCGAGACCGCTGTTTCCAAGTGTGCGCTTCTGCATTGTCGTTATCCCTTCTTCTCGGCGTCAACTTGTTCGAAGACCTTGCGGGCAATGCCGATCGCAGTGCTTGCAACGGGCCATCCGGCGTAGAAGGCGAGATGCGTAATGGTTTCAATGAGTTCGTCGCGGGTGACCCCATTGTCGAGCGCGCGCTTCATGTGGAAAGGCATTTCATTGATCCGGTAGCCCGAAATCAGGCTGGTGACGGTGACGAGGCTGCGGTCCCGCGGCGACAAGCCGGGGCGCTCCCAAACGTCGCCGAACAACACCTCGTCGGTGTATCTGCCAAGCGCGGGAGCGATATCGGAGAATGGGCTTTTCAGCCTTGGAACATCGGTCATGGTGGTCTCCTTCGTAGAGTTCGGGCGTTGAACTCGGCGCCACGCGCCGATACCTGTCAAATCCCGTATTGTTCGTCGCTGACATGCTCCAACCAGTCGACGACTTTGCCATCGAGCGCTTCGGCGATGGCGATGTGGCTCATCGCGGTCGTCGGCGCGGCGCCATGCCAATGCTTCTCTCCGGGCGCGAACCAGACGATGTCGCCGGGCAGGATCGGTTCGATCGGGCCGCCCTCGCGCTGCACCAGGCCTGCGCCCGAGAGGACGATCAGCGTCTGGCCAAGCGGATGCGTGTGCCAAGCGGTGCGCGCGCCGGGCTCGAAAGTCACGGTGGCGCCGCCGACCCGGGCGGGCTCGCCGCCCTTGAAGGGCGCGTCGATGCGCACCGCGCCGGTGAAATAGTCGGCCGATCCCCTGGCCGAGGCTTGAGAGCCGTTTCGCGTGATGTCCATGGTTTTGTCCCTTCCTGGCAACAGGCATGACACGACCGCCGGTCTCCAGAGGCGGCGGTAGAGGCGCCCAATTGTGTTGATGCCTATCTAGGGTCTGCGATTGGTGCCGATTAGGTGCTATATCCAGCATGATCTTATGAAAGGGGCTCATGAATGCCGCGTGACAATCTGAATGAGCTGACCGCCTTCCTCGCTGTCGCGCGCGAGCAAAGCTTCACCAGGGCGGCGGCCAAGCTCGGGGTTTCCCAATCGGCGCTCAGCCACACGGTACGGGCGCTGGAGGAGCGGCTGGGCGTGCGGCTTCTGACCCGCACCACGCGCAGTGTTTCGCCCACCGAAGCCGGCGAGCGGCTGGCTCGCACTGTGGGGCCGCGGCTCGATGAGATCGAGACCGAGATCGCCGCACTCAGCGCCTTGCGCGAAAAACCCGCCGGCACCATCCGCATCACCGCCGGCGAGCATGCCGCCGATGCGGTCCTGTGGCCGGCGATCGCCCCGCTGCTGCCCGACTATCCCGACATCAGGGTCGAGATCATTGTCGACTATGGGCTGACCGACATCGTTGCCGAGCGCTACGACGCCGGCGTGCGGCTAGGCGAACAGGTGGCGCGCGACATGATCGCGGTGCGCATCGGCCCCGACATGCGCATGGCGGTTGTCGGCTCGCCAGCCTATTTCGCCACCCGGCCAAAGCCGCGCACGCCGCAGGACCTGACCACCCACAATTGCATCAATCTGCGGCTGCCCACCTATGGCGGGCTCTACGCCTGGGAGTTCGAGAAGGCGGGGCGCGAGCTGAAGGTGCGGGTCGAAGGCCAGCTGGTGTTCAACACGTCCGCGCTGCGCATGAACGCGGTGCTCGCCGGCCTCGGCCTTGCCTATCTGCCGGAGGAGCAGGTGACGGCTCATCTGGCCAGTGGCCGGCTGGTGCGTGTGCTCTCCGACTGGTGCGCGCCCTTCCCCGGCTACCACCTCTATTACCCCAGCCGCCGGCAAGCGACGCCGGCCTTCTCGCTGCTGGTCGACGCGCTGCGCTACCGCGGCTAGAACTGAACTTTCAACGTGCGAGGATCTGTTACCTGCCTGGTTGACGAAGCAGGACCGCGTTGGCATCATTCTGCATGGCGTGGCCTGCGCCGAACCTCCAGGGACCGTCCCCAGCACGGTCTTTCAACGGAGGCAAAGGGGCTTTCCAGTCTCAGGCCGCTGTCTTGGTCCGACCGTTTCGGATGTGGTTGCTGGGGAACGCCATCCGGGACGTGAAAGGCCATGACAATGACCCAGAACGCAAATTTCAAACGTCGTGTGCGGGCTCGCGCTGCCAGGACAGGCGAGTCCTACACGGCTGCTCTCAGGCATTTTCACCGCGGCGCGCCGGACGATCCGGCGCCCGAAGTGAGATCGGTGCGATTGGCCGTGGCGCAAAGCACCGTCCATGACGACCCGCGCGACATCGGTAAGCTGCGCGAAAGCGGGCTGGAGATGCGGCGCCTGATGCGGGAGGCCCGGCAGGCGGGCGCGAGACTGCTGCACTTTCCCGAAGGCGCGACTTGCTCTCCCAACAAGCGCATCATGTCGGCCAGCGTTCGCGAACATATCGGGCCGGCCGATTGGAGCCGCTTCGAATGGACGGTCCTGCGCGAGGAACTGGAGGCGACGACAGCACTTGCGCGCGAGCTTGGACTGTGGACGGTCTTCGGTTCGGTGCATCGGCTCAGCGGGCCGCGCCGGCCGCACAACAGCCTCTATGTCGTCTCCGATCGCGGCGAGCTGGTGACGCGCTATGACGAGCGCATGCTGTCGAACACCAAGATTTCCTTCATGTACACGCCGGGTTCGATCCCCATGACGTTCGAGGTCGACGGGCTCCGCTTCGGCTGCACGCTCGGCATGGAGGCGCATTTCCCCGAGATTTTCATCGACTATGAGAAGCTCGATGTCGACTGCGTCCTGTTCTCGACAGTCACTCCAACCGGTGGCCCGGCTTTCGCCGTCGAGATGCAGGGACACGCGGCAAGCAACCACTACTGGGCGAGTTTCTCCCTCCCCGCCCAACACAGCCTGGCCGCGCCTTCGGGGATCGTTGCCCCCGGTGGCCGCTGGGCGGCGCAATGTCCAGCCGATGGAACCCCCGCGATTGCCGTCGCCGATATCGACAATAACCCGGCTGACCCGGCCCGGCCATGGCGGCGAACGGCGCGGGCGGGACTCTATCAGCCGCATCAGGTGCAAGACGACCAGCGCAGCAACGATCGCGGCATGTTCTAGGCAGGCACGACCCTGGGCGGCTTGGCGGCTGCCGGCCGCCCTCTGCGTTGCTGCCGATAGAGCGCAATCCACCTGGATTGAATCTTCGGTCGTTCTATCTTCCTGTAAGCGTGAACCGCGGATTTCGAGACCAGGTATCAGCACCGGAGCAATCGCCGTGACCGACACCGATCTTACCGACCTCTATCTCGGCTACATCGCTTGCCTCAACAGTCAGGACTGGCGCAACCTGCACCGGTTCGTTCACGATGAGGTGCACTACAATGGCGACCGGATCGGGCTGGCCGGGTATCGCAAGATGCTGGAGCGGGATTTTTCCGAGATACCGGACCTCTATTTCGACATCCAGCTGCTGATCTCGGACACGCCCTTCATAGCCAGCCGGCTCCAGTTCAACTGCACGCCGATCGGAACCTTCTTCGGCTTGCCCATCAACGGCCGGAAAGTCTCCTTCAGCGAGAACGTCTTTTATGAATTTCTCGACGGCCGGATCAGGCATGTCTGGTCGGTGATCGACAAGGCAGCCATCGAAGCGCAGCTTTGATCAAGTCGGCCAGAAGGCGACATCTGCGCAGCCAGCGTCCGACCAATCGTTCGTAAAAATCGATCATTCTAACGAGAATAATTCGTTGGAAAGATCGGTATAGGAATGACATTCTCCCAGCGTACCCGCCTGGAGCATTGCATTGTCTTCCGTTTCCCACTTCGCGAACGATATTCCGAAAAGCGCGTTTTCTGCCGATCTGACACAAGGGCGAAAATCCCTCAATTGGAATGGCATCGTACCCGGCATCGTCCTTGTCGCGATGATCACCGCCGTCGCCTTCTCGGCCCGCAATGTTTCCGGCTTCGCTTTGTTCAGCCCGATGATCCTCGCGGTGGTCGCCGGCATGATCTACTCCAACGTGCTCGGCACGCCGGTGCACGCCAAGACCGGCATCGCATTCTCGCAAAAGCGCCTGCTGCGCTTCGCCATCGTGCTGCTCGGCTTCCAGCTGACGCTCGGCCAGGTCGTCTCGATAGGCGCTGGCGGCGTCGGCATTGTCGCGGCGACGCTTGGCGCCACCTTCGTCTTCACCATCACGCTCGGCCGGCTGATCGGCGTCGACGCCAAGCTGGCGCAGTTGATCGCCGCCGGCACCTCGATCTGCGGCGCCTCGGCCATCGTCGCCACCAACATCGTCACCGATGCGCGCGACGAGGACGTCACCTACGCCGTTGCCTCGATCACCTTGTTTGGCACCGTCGCCATGCTCGGCTTTCCGCTGCTCGCACCCGTGCTCGGCCTCGACCAGCACGCCTTCGGCCTGTGGGCCGGCGCTTCGATCCATGAGGTGGCGCAAGTCATCGGCGCCGGTTTCCAGAACGGCTCCCAGTCCGGCGAGATCGCCACCGTCGCCAAGCTGACCCGCGTCGCCATGCTGGCGCCGATGGTCGTCGCGCTCGGCCTGATGGCGCGCCGCAAGAGCGATCGGTCGGCGGCAAGGCCGCCCATGCCGTGGTTCGTTGCCGCCTTCGTCGCAGTCGTGGCGCTGAACAGCCTGGTCACGGTGCCGGCCGAGGTGAAATCGGCAATGGCGCTCGCCACCACCATCATGCTGACCATGGGGCTGGCCGCCATGGGCCTGCAAGCCGACATTTCGCAGCTGCGCTCACGCGGCCTGCGCCCGCTGGCGCTCGCCTTCTCGGCGTCCCTGTTCATCGGCTGCTTCAGCCTGATGCTGGTGAAGTTCGTAGGCTGATTAGTCCTCGAACGAACTCGCCGCTGCATAGATCGCCGCCAGCGTCTCGATGCCAGCCTGGTCGGCCTTGTCGAAGCGGGCAGGCAACGGGCTGTCGAGATCGAGCACGCCGAACACGCCTTCATCGTCCTCGAGCAGCACCACCAGTTCCGAACGCGAGTCGGCGTCGCAGGCGATGTGGCCGGGAAAATCATGCACGTCCTTGATCAGCATCGAGGTGCCGAGTTCGACCGCTGTTCCGCACACGCCCTTGCCGACGGCGATGCGCACACAGGCCGGCTTGCCCTGGAACGGCCCGAGCACCATTTCCTCATCCGACTGCAGGAAATAGAAACCGGCCCAGTTGAGGTCCGGCACCATCTGGAAGATGAGTGCTGCGGTGTTGGCCGCATTGGCGATCGAATCGCGCTCACCCTCGAGCAGCGCCTTCAATTGGGTGGCGAGGTCGCGGTAGAACGCGGCCTTGTCCGAGGTGTCGATGGCCTTGGCCGCAAACATGAACGTGTCTCCGTATCGAGGATAGCTGTTCGTCCGATCGCTTGCCAAAGTCCGGCGAGTTTCGCAACCAGACGGCCGCCTGGACAGTCTAGCGTGGATTGCGTCCCCTCCGAAAGCCGCAAGATCAGGATCGCCTCCCGGTGCTGAGCCGGGCGGCAAGGCAGCTATGCGTAAACTTTGCGATGGATCATCTTGAGAATCATGACGGCCCCGATCGGGGGCCGCCATTCACATCTCAAACAGATCGGGCAAGTGCCAGGTTTTAGTAGCCGCCCATGCCGCCACCGCCGCCACCCGCGGGCGCGGCATCCTTGGGCGGGATGTCAGTGATCATCGCTTCGGCGGTGATCAAAAGGGCCGCGATCGAGCCGGCATCTTGCAGTGCGGTGCGCACCACTTTCGCCGGATCAACGATGCCCGCCTTGATCATGTCGACATAGACCTCGTTCTGGGCGTCAAAACCCTGATTGTGGTCCTTGCTGTCGGTGAGCTTGCCGACGACGATCGAGCCTTCGACGCCGGAATTCTCGGCGATCTGGCGGATCGGCGCTTCGAGCGCCCGCAGCACGATCGTGATGCCGGCCGTGACATCGGCATTGGCGCCGGTCAGGCCGCCAAGCACCGAGCGGGCACGCAGCAGAGCCACGCCACCGCCGGGCACGATGCCTTCTTCAACCGCGGCGCGCGTTGCGTTCAGCGCGTCGTCGATGCGGTCCTTCTTTTCCTTGACTTCCGACTCGGTGACGCCGCCGACGCGGATGACGGCTACGCCGCCGGAGAGCTTCGCCAGACGTTCCTGCAGCTTTTCCTTGTCGTAGTCGGAGGTCGTCTCCTCGATCTGGCCCTTGATCTGGGCGACGCGCGCCTGGATCGTCGCCTTGGTGCCGGCGCCGTCGATGATGGTGGTGGTGTCCTTCTCGATCAGCACGCGCTTGGCGCGGCCGAGCATCTCGATGGTGACGTTTTCGAGCTTGATGCCGAGGTCCTCGGAGATCATCTGTCCTGATGTCAGCACGGCGATGTCTTCCAGCATCGCCTTGCGGCGATCGCCGAAGCCCGGCGCCTTGACGGCCGCGACCTTGAGGCCGCCGCGCAGCTTGTTGACGACCAGCGTCGCCAGAGCCTCGCCCTCGACGTCCTCGGAGATGATCAGCAGCGGCCTGCCGCTCTGCACCACCGCCTCGAGGATCGGCAGCATCGCCTGCAGATTGCCGAGCTTCTTTTCGTGGATGAGGATGTAGGGTTCTTCCAGCTCGACGCGCATCTTGTCGGCATTGGTGACGAAATAAGGCGAGAGATAGCCGCGGTCGAACTGCATGCCTTCGACGACGTCGAGTTCGGTTTCTGCCGTCTTGGCTTCCTCGACGGTGATGACGCCGTCATTGCCGACCTTGTCCATCGCCTTGGCGATCATCTCGCCAACGCTGGCATCGCCATTGGCGGCGATGGTGCCGACCTGTGCGATCTCGGCCGACGACTTGACCTTCTTGGCGCGCGCCTGGATTTCCTTGACCACGGCGGAAACCGCCTGGTCGATGCCGCGCTTCAAATCCATGGGATTCATGCCGGCGGCGACCAGCTTGGCGCCTTCGCGCAGGATCGAGGCGGCCAGCACCGTGGCGGTGGTGGTGCCGTCACCGGCGAGGTCGTTGGTCTTCGAGGCCACTTCGCGCACCATCTGGGCGCCCATGTTCTCGAACTTGTCGGCAAGCTCGATTTCCTTGGCGACGGTGACGCCGTCCTTGGTGATGCGCGGCGCGCCATAGGCCTTGTCGATGATGACGTTGCGGCCCTTGGGGCCGAGCGTGACCTTCACCGCATTGGTGAGGATCTCGACGCCGCGCAGCATGCGGTCGCGCGCGTCGGTGGAGAATTTGATTTCCTTGGCAGACATGATTTTTTATCCAGTTCGTTCGGAGAAAATGAGGTCAGGCAGCTTTCTTGGCGGCCACGGTCTTGTCGGTTGCAGCCGTCTCGCGCTTGTCGATAATGCCCATGATGTCGGCTTCCTTCATGATCAGAAGGTCCTCGCCGTCGATCTTGACCTCGGTGCCCGACCATTTGCCGAACAGGATGAAGTCGCCGGCCTTGACGTCGAGCGGAACAAGCGCGCCGTTTTCGTCGCGTGCGCCAGGGCCGACGGCGATGACTTCGCCCTCCTGCGGCTTTTCCTTGGCAGTGTCGGGGATGATGATCCCGCCCTTGGATTTGATATCGCCTTCGGCGCGACGAATGACGACGCGGTCGTGGAGTGGCCGAAATTTCATGGGAACTTTCTTTCTGGGGCCGGCACAGGCGGCCACGCCCCTCCTCTATAGACGCGTTGGCACTCGATAGATAGGAGTGCCAAAAATTATTCGCGGCCCACATTAAATATTCAAAAGTATTATTTCGGCTGGCCGTTTCGTGATATCCGCAGAATGTCAAATAATTCAAAAGATTGAATTTTGCCGATCGAGTGCCTATTTATCGGACAAGTTCACTTTCACGGTTTCAGGCACAAGGGAGATTTCTTCGATGGCCGAAGGCAATCAGACGATCATGGAAAAAGCTGAAGCCCGCTTTGTCGACAAGCAGAAGAAGACAGCGGAGAAAAATAAGGCGACCGCCGAATATATGTCCGAGGCAAGAGCCAGGGAGATCAAGACGGCAAGGCTGAGGGAGCTTCGGCTGGCCAAGGAAGAGGCCGATCGTGTCGCCGAGGCCCTCAATCCGACGCCGAAGAAGAAGCGGGTGACCAAGAAAGTCGCGGAGGCCAAGACATGAGCCTCACCTTCCCCAACCGCAGCCGCAGCTATGACGAAGCGGGGCAGCGCATTCGTTTCGTCGGCCATGACGGCATGTTCCAGATCTCGTTTTCCGTCGCTGCCGACGCCATGGCCAAGATGCGGCCGGGCACTGCTGCCGATGAAGCCGGTTATCTTCAGACATTCGACACCGAGAGCAGCGCGATCCGCGAGGTGGCGTCGAAGGCGTACGACCGCACCCACAAGAGCATGTATGTGCTGACGGCGGCCGATTTCGGCTGATCAGCCCAAAGCATGTCGCTCAAAATGAAGATTAAAGATCCATCTCCTCGACCATTGCGCGTATCTTCGCAGCCTTTTCGAAATGGTCGAGGCGGTGGGTTCTGATCCACCATTCGGCGGCTTCCATCAGGAGTTCGGGGTCGTCGTTTCTGTTGGCGAAAAACGCATAGAACGACACGCCGACGCCGGCCCCCTTCTCGGAGATCTTGCGGTCGCAGACCTCCAGTATCTTCTGCTTCAGGCTGGCTCTCACGGGAATCCCTTGATTTGCGGTGCGGCAGGCTTCCGCCGGCGGGCCGCTACGGATCAGGCCTTGCGCTCGGCCCGTTCGCGGCGTTTGACATCGCGGACATTCATCTGCACGACCATGTCCTCGGCCTCGCGCGGCCCCATCCCGACCATCACCTTTTGCCGGACCACCGCCGGTTGGCCAGTGAAGACATCGATGATGCTCCAGCTCTGGGGAAGCTCCATGCGCAGCGTGTAGCGGTTGGCCATGCCGGTCAGCCTTGCATCGTGAAAAACACGGCGCCCAGGATCAGCACCGTCCAGGCAATGACCGACAGTTTCAGCACCATGCCGCCATGCACGGCCAGAAGCTTCCGCAGGTGCGACACACCTGCCGACGAGACCGGTGCCGCCGCCAAGGCGACAGGGGCCTTGAGGCCAAGTTTTCCAAAGACGGGCAGCAGCGACGGTTCACGCACGAAAGGCCTCGAATGTCAGGAAAAGCGAAGCAAGAACGCTCGGCTCCCTTCCATAGCACTCTTTTGGCGGGTGCGGGCATGCCAAATGCAAGACGGGACTGCTTTAACGGCCGGTCCGCACCGCCTTCGCAACGCACAAATCTATTCGTGCGGACCGCCTGCCCTGGGGGCAGATTGGGACTGTTGTTCGACGCGAAATTTTGGAGGCCTCGCCTCGGGATCGAACCGAGGCTTCAGAGATTTGCCGTCTCCAGCGTAGCCGCTCCGCCACGAGGCCATGGCTGTTGAAGTAGCGGCCAAATATTTACGGAAAGGTTAATCCCGAGGGATTGTTCAGAATTTTCGGCACGATCTTCACAGTGTCCGCCAGCACATATGCGGCCAGGCTTGCTGCCCGGCCGCGCCAACCCTTTGCCGGACCTGGTTTCCCGCGCACGCTGCGATCTTTCACGCCTCAAGCGGCAGCCCGCCCCGTCTCGACCGAGGGCCTCCAGCACTGCGACTGGCGCTCTTCCCCTGAGCTACGTGCTGCCGGCGCTGCTTTACCCCCGGATTGCATCCGGAGGAAGAGAGCCGAAGGCCCAAGCAGCTTTTTCCCTTGAACGGCGATCCGATCTGGCCTAGCTTCAGCTGAGAAAAGGTTTTCTCAAACAATTTCGATCGGGCTCGGCTACCTGCCGGGCCTCATTCGGGTCGGTAAGAGAAAACCTTTTCCCAACCAAGGACTCTCGGCGCGATGCCATCGGACGATCTGCCTGTTCCGGTCTTTTCCAAGCCAGTCACCTTGCGTGACGTGGCGGCGCAGGCCGGCGTCAGCGTCGCCACCGCATCCAAGGCGCTCAACGGCCAGGGCCGGATGACAGCCGAGACGCGCGAACGCATTCGCGAGACCGCCCGGCGGCTTGGCTTCCGGCCCAACAGCCTGGCGCAGAGCCTGCTCAGGAGGCGCAGCTTCACCGTCGGCCTGCTCACCAACGATACCTATGGCCGCTTCTCGCTGCCGCTGATGTCGGGCATTTCGGACGCGCTGGTCGACAATGGCGTCTCGGTGTTCCTGTGCAATGTCGAGGAGGATCCGCGGCTGGGCCAGATGCATGTCGACGCCATGCTCGACAAACGCGTTGACGGCATCATCGCCACCGGCAAGCGCATCGATCGCCATCTGCCCGTCGACCTCTCCAATCTGCGCGTCCCGGTGATCTATGCCTTCACGCAGCCCGACCCCGACGCCGTCGCCTTCGTCTCGGACGATGTTGGCGGCGCCCGGCTGGCCGTCGAGCATTTCTGCCGGCTTGGCCGCAAGCGCATCGCCCACGTCACCGGGCCGGCGAGCTTTGCCGTGGTGCACGCGCGCGTCCAGGCTTACCGCGACGTGCTCGTCGAAAACGGCCTCCCGGTCAGCGAGCCGTTGCTCGGCTCCTGGTCGGAAGCCTGGGGTCACCAGGCGGTTGCGCAACTGTTCGACGGCAAAAGCGAAAGGCCGGACGCGGTCTTCTGCGGCAACGACCAGATCGCGCGCGGCGTCATCGATGCTCTGCGCGAACGCGGCCTCGACGTACCCAGTGATGTCGGCGTCATCGGTTTCGACAATTGGGAGATCGTGGCCGAGGCGACGCGCCCGCCGCTGACCTCTGTCGACATGAACCTGGTCGCGCTCGGGCGCGAGGCCGGGTTGACCCTGCTTTCGCTGGTCGGCGGCAAGCCCGCCGCGCCGGGCATTCGAAAACTGCCGTGCCGGCTGGTGGTGCGGCAGTCATGCGGCCATCCGCCGGGTGGCTGAAAACGAAGCGCCGCGCAATCGGCGCCAAGCCGCGGATCGCGGCCAACCTTGGAGGAGGAGAACATGAGGAACCTGATTGCCAAACTGGCCCTGGCCGCTGCCGTTCTGGGCGGCGGTCTCGGCACTGCCGCCGCCGAGACGGCCAACATCTGGGTGCGCGCCGACGGCTCGAATTTCATGCCGAGGATCGTCGATGCCTACAACAAGGCGCACACCAACCAGGTCAAGCTCGACATCATCCCCAATGCCGAGATCATCCCGAAATACGGTGCCGCGGCCGCCGGCGGCACAGCGCCCGACGCGCTGTCGCTCGACCTGATCTACAC
>NZ_RZQL01000123.1 GCF_003997935.1 Mesorhizobium sp. M7A.F.Ca.US.006.01.1.1 | reverse complement strand
TGATCGGCCCTACCGACGCGATCTTCGCCCATGTCGCGCCACCGAGCGATCCGAGTTGCCAGAAGGTCAGGTCGCGCAACTGGCGATCGTCGGCCATGAAGATGAGGATGCCGGTCAGCGCCATGGCGAGCGCCGCCAGCGCGATGCCGGCGAGCAGCATTGTGGCAACCGAGGTTTGCCCCCGCCGCGTCGCGACCTGATAAAGCACCAGCGTGGTGGCGAGCCCGCCACAGAAGGCCGCTAGCGGCAGCGCAACCGTGCCGAGCATGGCCGTCACCGGTGCGAGCACCGTGGCGCCAAGCACGATGACGGCAACCGCGCCGAGGCTCGAGCCGGCCGAGACGCCGATCAGGCCGGGGTCGGCCAGCGGATTGCGGAACAGCCCCTGCATGACCGCGCCGGAGACCGCGAGCGCCGCGCCGACCAGCATGCCGAGGATGATGCGCGGCAGGCGGATGTCGTAGACGATCAGGCTGTCGCGGGCGCTCACCGCGGCGTCGTCAGGCACTGTGCCGAACAGCCGGTCGCCGATGACATTGACGGCTGATGCGTCCGAAGCCCCCGATGTCAGCGACAGAAAAACGGCAGCCGCGAGCCCCAGGCACAGCAGAAGGATGACGATGCGGGCGCGGCCCGACCGGTCGCCTTCGGATACGCTTGCCATCACCGGGCCGGCGATCGATTGATCGACCATGATCCGCCCGTTCAGTCCGTGACCTGCCCGCCATAAAGCGAGACAGCGAGGTCGTGGATGGCATCAGCCGTGCGTGGCCCGAAGCCGAGCAGATAGGCGCCGTCGACGCGGATCAGCTTGCGCGCCGTTCCGGCCGGCGTGGAAGCGATCGACGGATTGCCGAACAGTTCGTCGTCCGAGACCGGAGGCCCGGCATTGCTCATCATCAGGATCACGTCGGGCCTGGCGGTTATGATCGCCTCGTCGGACATCTGCTTGTAGCCGGAAAAACCCTCGACCGCGTTGACGCCGCCGGCCAGCTTGACCATGCCATCGGCGGCGGTCTCGCTGCCGGCCGCCAGGATTTTGCCGCCCTGTATCGACAGCACGAACAGGATGCGCTTGCGCTCCTTGATCGAGGCCGTCTGCTGTTCGGCTGCCGTGAGCTTGGCATCGAGCTCCCTGGCCAACACCTCGGCCTTGGCCTCGACGCCGAGCGCCTTGCCGACGATGCGGACCTTCTCAAGGATGCCTTCGTGGCTATAGTGCTCGGGCACCTCGATGAACGGAACGCTCGTCTTCTTCAAGACATCGACGGCTTCCTTGGGACCGCTGCCATGCAGCGCCAGGATGCCGGTCGGATTGACCGACAGCACGCCTTCCGGCGACAGCGCGCGCATGTAGCCGACATCGGGCAGCTCAAGCGCCGCCTTTGGGTACCGGCTGGTGGAATCGCGCGCCACCAGATGCTTCTCCTCGCCGAGCGCATAGACGATCTCGGTGATCGAGCCGCCAATGGCCGCAATCTTCGAGGGATCGGCAAACACGGCCGTGTCTTCGGCGGCGCTTACAGGTTGCAGCGCGACAAAAGCCAGGGAAAGACCGATCGCCGGCCCCATTGCCGATCTTAAAACGGGCGCCAAGCTGAGGACAGGCGCCAGTCTGGAAAAGGAAACCATTTCTATCGTCCTCAGGCTGCGGTCGGGCTTGGGATGCGCGGCAGGTTTTCCGCCAGGAACCGCCAGTCGTCACGCTCGCTTTCGCCTTCATGGCGCTTGCCGAAGAACTGGATGATCATCTTGCCGTCGGAATCATAGACCTCGAGAGAGGTGACATGACCGTCCTTGGTCGGCTTGCGCACCGCCCAGACCTCCTGGATGTGGTCGGTCCGCAAATGCAGGTGGAAGGTTTCGTCCAGCACGTTGATCCATGGCCCCATCGGCTTGATCGACTTGATCGGACCGGAATGGATCTGGATGCAGCCGCGGTTTCCCACAAAGCACATGATCGGCATCTCGCCCTCCGCGGCGTGATGAAACATGGCACGGACGGCATCATTGTCGAGCTGCCAGGCATAGTCTTGCCCAACCAGGCGGACCGCCTGCCGGCGGCTGAGTTTCAGCGTCTTCAGCATGCCGAAGAACTGGTGCACATCGGTGAGCCGGCTCCAGCGGTCGCGCAGATCGTCGAGATTGGCGGCCGTTTCGTCGCCATGGATCTCATCATCGGGGAGTGGTCCTGAAATGTCGACCGTCGGCTCCTGATTGGACGATTCGAGCGCGGCAACTAGCTTTTGATAGGCATAGAGGCTGGAGGCAGGACGCAGATGCACCTTGTGCACGGCCTCGCCCGCCGCATCGAAAAACTGCAGGCTGCGGCGGATTTCGTCGCCGTCTCGCTTCTCGACGGCAAAGCCGTGTGCCCAGACCTTCGGGAAGATGCGCAGGTCGATGTTTTCGCCAAGCACCATAGCATTGTGGTTGCCGGTGACGACCTTGTCATAGACGCCGATCTTCTCGTGCACCGCGCTCTCATTGCGGGTCAGCGCCATGACCTCGCCGACGGCCTCGAGGCCGGTCAAAAGATCGTTGACGCGCGGCTCGACGCGCACGACGCCGTCGCCGCAGTGCGCGGCGACCAGTTCGGCTTCCGAAATGCCGAGCTGGGCAGCCAGATCACGCTCGCGCGCCTTCGGATTGTCTGTCCGTGCCCGCCGGATTTCATGCGGGGCAGGTTTTACGCGCTGGTCCATGTCTTGGTCCCTGTTGCCTTGCCTTACTTGTTGAGAATGAGCTTGCCCTGACGGGTGATCTTCAGCCGGTAGAGCGCGCCATGATGCTCGATGCCGATCTCGTGCTCGCCCTGGAACAGGGTGTTGCTGGACAGGGTTCGCACCGCCAGCGGAACCCGGTCGAAACGGGTGGGGGCCGAGACATCGCCGGAACGACGGACGCGATAGCGAAAATCGTTGGGATTGTGGGTGTTCATCTCTGTCGATCCCTTTCCTGTGCCGGGCGTCTGGCTAGGCGTTGCGTAATCCGATTCATTTCTTGACTTGAATAATCATGTTTACTAGTCAGTGCAATACCGGATTAAATGAGTCAAGATTTAAGACGCCGGACACGATCAAAAATGCCAGCCAGCCCCAGGCCAGCCAGCATGAAACCTGGACTTTGGAGTTGGGGCATGGGGTTGGTGACTTGGGAATGGCGTGGCCGGTCGGCGGCGAACGGCGTGGCGGCTTTGCTGACAAGCGTGGCCGCGATCGCCTTGTCGGCGCAACTGGCCAACGCTCAGCAGGCGGCACAGCCGGCGGACCAGCAGAAGGCTAATGAAGAGAAGGCCGCGCCCGCGGGCGCGACGCTGCTCGACAAGATCCTCGTCATCAGCCGCACCGGCGAGACGGCGATCGAATCGCTGGCATCGGCCAGCCATGTCGGCCAGGAACAGCTCGACCGCCGCATGGCGACGACGCCCAATGAGATGCTGCTTGGCGTGCCCGGTGTCGCGGCGCAGGCCGATGCCAGGCGCGTCAGCACCAGCATCAACATCCGCGGCTTGCAGGATTTCGGCCGCGTCGCGGTCATCGTCGACGGCGCCCGTCAGAATTTCCAGCGCTCCGACCACGGCACCCAGTCGACCTTCTACATCGACCCCGAACTCGTCAAATCCGTGGATGTTATCCGCGGTCCTGTCGCCAACACCTACGGCTCGGGCGCCATCGGCGGCGTCGTCTTCTTCGACACCAAGGACGCCGCGGATTTCCTCAAGCCGGAAGAAACATGGGCCGGCTCCGTCACGGGACGCTATGAGAGCAACGGCAAGGGCTGGACGACAAGCGCATCAGGCGCCTACCGCCTCAACGAGAACTGGGATGTGCTCGGCAACATCGTCTACCGCGACTATGACGACTACAAGGATGGCGGCGGCGACACCGTCAAGGGCACCGGCTTCGATGTGCTGAGCGGCCTGCTCAAGACCACCATCCGGCCGACCGACAACAGTGAACTAAAGCTCGGCTGGGTCGGCTCAAGCGACGGCTGGAACGAGATCAGCGGCGGCGTGCCGGTCAATGACGTCGACCTGAAGTCGAACACCTTCACGGCGCGCTACAACATTACCGATGAGGACAAGAGCTGGCTCGATCTCCACATCAACACCTCCTACAACAAGACAAACCTCGATCTGACCAGCCTTGTACCGCAAAACCGCTTTGATCCGGTCACCGGCCTTCCCGTTGTCTTGCCGGCGGGATCGCAGTCGACGTTCGACGTCGGCACCACCGGCATCGACATCTGGAACACGTCCCGGTTCGAGACGAGTGGGATCGCGCATGAACTGACCTATGGCGGCGACTGGGTTGGCGATAACGTCAAGACCGGCGGCACGGCCGGCGGCGACAGTTTCTACACGCCGTCGGGCAAGCGCAATGTCTCCGGCGCCTACGTCCAGGACAAGCTCACCTGGGAGTGGCTCGAAGTCATCGCCGGGCTGCGTTACGACAACTACAGCCTCAAAGATGACACCCACGACATTTCTGGCGACAGGGTATCGCCGCGCATCACCGTCGGCGTCTCCCCGTTCGAATCCGCCGGCCTTGCCGGCCTTCAGTTTTATGGCACCTACGCCGAGGGCTATCGCTCGCCATCGATTACCGAGACGCTGATCAGCGGCAATCATCCGGCAGGTGTCAGCTTTCCGTTCCTGCCCAATCCCAATCTGCGGCCTGAGACCGGCAAGACGACCGAATTCGGCATCAACTACAAGCAGAACGATATCCTCGAGGCCGGCGACGCGTTCCGTCTCAAGGCGGCCTATTTCAACAATGATGTCGACGACTACATCGATGGCGTGACGCTGTCGGCATTCGACCCGACGAGCGGCTGCCCGTTCGGCCCCGGCATCCCGATCTGCTTCCAGTATCAGAACTTCGCCAAGGCCAAGATCAACGGCTTCGAGATGGAGGGCGTTTACGACGCGGCATGGGGCTATGCCGGACTTTCGGCGTCCATCATCAATGGCCACACGATATCGTATGAAGGCGACCGGGCGGATCTCGCCACGATCCCCTCATCCCAGGTCACCGCGCAGCTCGGCTTGCGCTTTCTCGAGGACAAGCTGACCGTCGGCGGCGAAGTGCAATACAATGGCAAGCCGAAGGGCAATCCGATCGCCGAGGACTACACGCTGGTCAATGCCTTTGCCAGCTACCAGGCGACGGACAATTTGAAGATTGATTTCCGCGCCGACAATCTGTTCGACGTCGAATACGCCAACCCGCTCAACGTCACGACCGCCGGCCAGCCGCCGCAGCCGGTCTTCGCGGCCTACGAGCCCGGCATAACGCTGAAGCTGGCGGCGACGATGCGGTTTGGAGGCTGATTGCCATGACGAGCTTGACGACATCCCTTCGTCTGCTGACCTCGACGCTGGCGATGTCGCTTGCGATGGTTCCGGCGTGGGCGCAAGAGTCCGCGCCGGTCCCCGCACTCAGCCTCGAACTCAATGGTGCGCAACCTTCCGACAAGGGTTGCCGCCTGACGTTCGTGGTCAACAACAATCTCGGCGCCGACCTGTCCAAGGCGGCGTTCGAGATCGCCTTGTTCAACGAGGCCGGCGTCGTCGACCGGCTGACCGTGCTCGACTTCAAGGAATTGCCGGCGGGCAAGACCAAGGTCACACGTTTCGATCTGGCCGGCACCGAGTGCTCGAAAGTCAGCCGCGTGCTGATCAACAGCGCGACCGAATGCACCGGTACCGGCGTCGAACCGAACGCCTGCATGCGCAAGCTGAAGACGGGCACCAGGACCGGTATCGCTTTCGGCGTCTGAGGTGGGACTGCATCCTGCATTCCTGCAAAACAATGCGGCGTGGCCAGTTGCCGGCCACTGCCGACTGCCGCTGCGAGCGAACGATCTTGATTTGACAATTCTGCTCTTGTCGCTGCAGGTCTCGCGGCGAGACATGCAGGATATCAGTCCCCTCCCCGAAGCCAGCGCCGAGCTGGCGATAATGCCAACCGAGCCGCTCGCGCTGCCGCGGCCATCGGCCTGGAATCGCAAATGGACGGCGGCGATCGTCATCTCCTGCCTGCTTCACGCCGCGGTGGCAGCGGCCTTCCTGATCTCCCCTAAGGGGATTTCCAGTTTCCAAGATGCCGAGCAGCCGGAAGGCAGTGATCAGTCGGGCACCAATGTGGCCGGCAGCGCGCTGGACAAGGACCCGACGGCAATAAACGTTGCACTGGTGCCCAGCCCGCAACCGGCCAAACCAACGCCGGTAACACCACCCAAGCCCACGCCGCCAACGGCGCCTTCCCAACCCGACGAGGAAGCGGCAAAGCCGCCGCTCAAGCCTTTGCCGGAATCTGTCAAACAGCCCGCGGTGACGCCCGACATATTGGTGGCCGGCGCCCCTCGCCCCGATGACCAGAGCGTGGCTCCCAAGACCGAAACGCCGGCACAGCCGACCATTCAGCCCGAGAGCACCGAAGCGGCTATGGCCATTCCAGAACAGCCGCCGATCCCCAGCGCCAGGCCCAGGATGGCCGCCGCGCCTTCACAGACGGCGGATGAGAAACGCGGCACGGCGGATGGTCAGGACCGGTTGGCGCAGACCGCCAGCAAGGGCAAAAAACAGAAAGAGGCAGGCAGTGACGCGGAAGACAGCTACCGCAGTGACGTCATCAGAAAGCTCAGCCGCGTCAATCGCGGCGTCCCACCTTCTGTGCAATTGACCGCCCGCAACAATGCCGTTGTGACATTCGTCATCGGCAGCCGTGGCGGCATTGACGAGCTGCGCATCCTGCAAAGCTCCGGATCGCCAAACTTTGATCAGGTCGTGCTCGGCATCGTGCGCAAGGCGGCGCCCTTCCCACCGATTCCGCCAAAGGTCGGCGACAGTCTTGTCTTCACCGGCGCAATCGGCCCGTTTTGAGAGCCTCCGCTTCGCCGTTCAAACATCCGTCAATCACAGTTCGCCAACATTGAAAGGAACCCAATGTACATCGCCATGAACCGCTTCAAGGTGCAGACCGGCTCGGAGAACGATTTCGAAGCCGTGTGGAAAAACCGCGATTCCAGCCTTGCCGAGATGAAAGGGTTCCGTGAATTCCACCTGCTGCGCGGCCCGGTCAACGAGACCGAAGGCTACACGCTGTTTGCGTCGCACACGGTGTGGGCGAGCCACGAGGATTTTATCGCCTGGACCAAGTCGGAGAATTTCCGTGCCGCCCACAGAAATGTCGGCACGACGAAGGTCCACTATCTCAGCCACCCCCAGTTCGAGGGCTTTTCGGTCGTCGAAGGCGCGTAATGCATGTCGCCCAAAAGTGGTCCCGGTTTTGGGACAACGACATGCATAAAAACAAAAGAGTTAGAGCCATTCATCGTTTCCACGAAACGGTGAATGGCGCGTAACGACTGGTCGGGGTCAAGCCCCGGCCAGCAGGCTCGCATTGCCGCCGGCGGCGGTGGTGTCGACGCAGACAGCACGCTCATGCGCATAGGCCGCCGGGTTCAGCACTTCGCTGACCAGCGGCACGATCGGGCCTGAGCGGTCGGCAATGACCTTGCGCACGATGCGCGCGGCCTCGGGCGTGCCCGAAAAAGCAACGATGTCGACGCGCAGCGAGCGCGCTTCGACCGGATCAGGGCGGCCGTCGATAGCCGCCAACGGCAGGCCCTTGCCCGTCAGCGCGGAAAGCGCTGCCGGCGCTCCTGGTGCAACGGCCAGCACCGCATTGCCGGCGGCGAGCGCCTGGATCGTCTGCGCGAGCAGCGTATCGCCGTCAGGACCAAGGCACAGCACCCGTCCGCGTGGCGACAGCGAGAGCGTGTTAGCCTCACCGGTCGGCCCGGGCAGGTCGACCTGGCCGAAATCGATGCCTGCGGCAGCACCAATGGCCGCAGCACCCTTGCCGCGCAGATGCTTCCTCAGAATGGCGATCCGGTCGGGCCGCGTCGACCAGCCGCCAAGTGCGGGATCGGGCAGATTGTCGGCAAGCTCGGTCGCCGTTACCTTATGGCCATCCTGCAAATGGGTGCCGGCCTCCGGCCCCTTGCGGAAGCGGCGGAGATAGTGCGGACCGCCGGCCTTCGGCCCAGTGCCTGAAAGCCCCTCGCCGCCAAACGGCTGCGAACCGACGACGGCGCCGATCTGGTTGCGGTTGACATAGATGTTGCCGGCATGGATGCCGTCGACGAAATGCTGCACGCGGCCCTCGATGCGGGTGTGCAGGCCGAAGGTCAGGCCATAGCCCTTGCGGTTGATGGCGGCGATGACCGCATCGATCTCGTCGGCATCGAAGGTGGCGACATGCAGCACCGGCCCGAACACCTCGCGCTCCATGTCTTCGATACCCTTGACCCGGAAGACGTGCGGCGCGACGAAGCGACCTTCCTTCGGCGCTTCGAGCTTGGCGATGAGCCGGCCCTGCAGGCCCATCTTCGTGCAGTACTCGCGGATCGAGCTTTGCGCCTCGTCGTCGATGACAGGGCCGACATCGGTCGAGATCCGCCAGGGATCGCCGATGCTGAGCGCCTCCATGGCGCCCTTCAGCATCTCCAGCATCTTCTTCTCGACGTCCTTCTGCACATAGAGCACGCGCAGCGCCGAGCAGCGCTGGCCGGCACTCTGGAACGCCGAGGCGAGGATGTCGCGCACCGCCTGTTCGGGCAGCGCGGTGGAATCAACGATCATGGCGTTAAGGCCGCCGGTCTCGGCGATCAGCATGGCGTCGGGCGCGGCCGTCTCGGCCAATTGCTTCTCGATCAGCTTGGCGACCTCGGTCGAGCCGGTGAAGCAGACGCCGGCAATGCGCGGGTCAGCGGTGAGCGGGCCGCCGACCGACGGGCCATCGCCCGGCAGAAGCTGGATGACATCTTCCGGCACGCCGGCCTCGCGCAGCAGTTCGACGGCGCGGAAGGCGATCAGCGGCGTCTGCTCGGCCGGCTTGGCGATGACCGAATTGCCGGTGACCAGTGCGGCTGCGATCTGGCCGGTGAAGATGGCGAGCGGGAAATTCCACGGCGAAATGCACACGATCGCGCCGCGCGCTTGCGTGCCCGCCTCCGCATTGGCCGCCTCAGTGGCGTAGTAACGCAGGAAGTCGACGGCTTCACGCACCTCGGCGACGCCGTCGGCCAGCGATTTGCCGGCCTCGCGGGTGGCGAGTGCAAAGAACTCGACGGCACTGGCCTCATAAAGATCGGCGGCACGATTGAGGATGGCGGCGCGCTCTGCAACGGGACGTTTTGCCCAGGCCGGCTGCGCTTCCACCGCAAAGCGCACGGCGGTAGCCACTTGCTTGGCGGCGGCTTCGCTGACCGTGCCGACCACTTCGGAAGGCTTTGCCGGGTTGACTATGGGACGCTGCTTGCCGTAGCCGGCGGCACGGGTGATCGGCTTGGCATGCCAGCGGTCCGGCCCGGCGAAGGCCGCCCTGGCCTTGTCGATCGCCGCCAGCGTCACCGTGTCGGTGATGTCGAAACCCTTCGAGTTGCGACGGCCGGCCCCAAAAATCTCGGAAGGCCGGGCAATCGCCGGATTGGCGGCCGGACCCTGGCTCTCGATCGTTTCGAGCGGATCGCGCGCAATGTCCTCCGGCTCGACATCCTCATCGGTCAGCTGGTGCACGAAGGAGGAGTTGGCGCCGTTCTCCAGCAGCCGGCGGACCAGATAGGCCAGCAGATCGGAATGCGCTCCGACTGGTGCATAGATGCGGCAGCGTGTGCCTTCGGACCGTCGCACCGTCTCGTGCAGCGCCTCGCCCATGCCGTGCAGGCGCTGGAACTCGAAGGCGTCGCGATTGTCAGCCATCGACAGAATGGCGGCGACGGTGTGAGCGTTGTGGGTGGCGAATTGCGGATAGATGCGGTCGGTCATGCCGAGCAGTTTCTTCGCGCAGGCCATGTAGGAGACGTCGGTGTTGGCCTTGCGGGTGAAGACGGGATAGCCGGTGAGCCCAAGCGTCTGCCCCCGCTTGATCTCGGTGTCCCAATAGGCGCCCTTGACCAGCCGCACCATGATGTTGCGGTCGTATTTCTTCGCCAGCGCATAGAGCCAGTCGATGGCGAAGGCCGCGCGTGGCCCATACGCTTGCACCACCACGCCAAAGCCGTTCCAGCCGGCGAGTTCCGGCTCGGCCAGCACCCGCTCGATGACGTCGAGCGACAGATCGAGGCGGTCGGCCTCCTCGGCATCGATGTTGAGACCCATGCGCGAATGGCGCGCGGCCAGCGCCAGCGACAAGAGCCGCTCGGCCATCACAGGCAGCATCTCGTCCTTCTGCGCCACCTCGTAGCGCGGATGCAGCGCCGAAAGCTTGACCGAAATGCCGTGGTTCTGCCTGATGTCAGGACCGTTGGAGCCGGAATCGAGCGACGAAATCGCGTCGGCATAGGCCTTGTGATAGCGCAAGGCGTCGGCCTCGGTGCGGGCCGCCTCGCCCAGCATGTCGAAGGAATAGAGATAGCCCTTCTGGGTCATCGGCCGGCCGCGCTTGACGGCTTCAGCGATGGTGCGGCCGAGCACGAACTGCTCGCCCATTTCGCGCATGGCGGCGGCCACCGCCTTGCGGATCACCGGCTCGCCCAGCCGCCGCACCATAGAACGCAGCGTGCCCTCGATGCCGCCCTCGCCCTCATCGAGGACGCGACCGGTCAGCATCAGCGCCCAGGTCGAGGCGTTGACGAAGATGGAGCTCGAACCGCCCGAATGCGCCGACCAGTCGTGCGGCGCGATCTTGTCGGCGATGAGATCGTCCATCGTCTCGGTATCGGGCACGCGCAGCAGCGCCTCGGCTAGGCACATCAGCGCGACGCCTTCCTTGGTGGAGAGGCCATAGGCCGAGAGGAAGACTTCCATCAGCCTTGGATCCGACGAACCGCGGACCGCCCGCACCAGATCGGCGGCGCGGGCCGATATCGCCTTGCGGTCTTTCCCGGAGAGCCCTGTCGCGTCGGCAAGCCGCCTCACGGCCTCGTCTTCGTCGGGCAGGTAGTTGGCGCGGATCTGCTGGCGGATGGCATCGAGCGCTGGCATGGCGGTCCCATGGATCGAGCAAAGGGGATCGGGCCGGCGGTCACCGGACCGAATGGCGCAAGCTAGCACAGGTGCGAATTTTCAGTCGGTCCGAAGAAATCGACATTGCAGGTCATTCGATCTATCTTAGTGGCTGAGAATTGACATATGGACTGCATTTTCGATGACAGAAGACCAATTGGACCGCATCGACAGGAATATCCTGTCGATGCTGGCAAGCGATGGCCGGCTTTCCATGTCAGAACTGGCGGCAAAGGTCGGCCTGTCGAAGACGCCGGTGCAGGCCCGGGTGAAGCGGCTTGAGAAGGACGGTTACATCAGGGGCTACCAGGCGATCATCGACCGCGAGCGCATGGGCGAAGGCCATGTCGCTTTCGTCCAGGTGAAATTGTCCGACACCCGATCCGCCGCGCTCGACGCCTTCAACCGATCCGTGCAGGCCGTGCCGGAGATCGAGCAGTGCCACATGATGGCGTCGAGCTTCGACTATCTGCTGAAAGTCCGCACCAGGGACATCGCCGCCTACCGCCGCGTGCTGGGCGAGCGCATTTCAGCCCTGCCCCACGTCGCCCAGACCTCGACCTTCGTAGCGATGGAGACGGTGAAGGATCGATGACCATGATCCCGAAAAGTGGACGCCGGTTTTCGGACAAGATCATGGTCAAACAAGAAAATTGGGCTCACTCCGCCAGCGTCTTCAAAAACGCCACCAGCGCCGCGCGCTCGCGATCCGATAGCTCCAGCGGATGAACCTCTGACACCCCCTCGACGCTGGGCGCAGCCTTCGCATAGTGCGCCACCACCTCGTCGAGCGATGAAAACTGCCCGGCATGCATGTAGGGCGGCCGCGTTGCCGCGCCGCGCAGCGACGGCGTCTTGTAGGCGCGGATGACTTGCGGCGCATCCTTGACCATGAAGCGCAGCTCGCCGCAGGCGCCGGCGTCGCCATCGCGATAGGCGCCGAAGCAGTTGAACGGGTCGGCCTCGACTTGGCGTACCGCATCGATGCGGCCGCGATCTGGCGGCAGGCCGGCAACGGGCGGCACTCCGGTGTTGTGAAAACTGTTGTCGGTGAAGCGCGGGCCGTCGTGGCACGTCACGCAATTGGCCT
The DNA here is from genome assembly GCF_003997935.1 of Mesorhizobium sp. M7A.F.Ca.US.006.01.1.1. GTDB lineage: Bacteria > Pseudomonadota > Alphaproteobacteria > Rhizobiales > Rhizobiaceae > Mesorhizobium. The sequence goes on along the minus strand of NZ_RZQL01000123.1, from coordinate 8,082 downwards.
TGCCGATGAACAGTTTCAGCCCAAGGATTTCCTCCTTGGAAAAGGCGGCATCGCCCTTCGGCTCGGCGCCGGCGACGAGGTCGAGCGCAAAGCGGTCGAAGCGCGTCGGCGCGGGCGCGATCGAGCGTTCGAAGGCGGCAATCGCCTTGCCGATATTGGCAAAGACGCCGTTGATGGCGTCACGCTGCGGGCCGCTCATCGCATTCCAGGCCGCCTGCTCGGCGTCGGTTCCCAACGGGCTGGCATCCAACGGCATGCCGGAAAAGTCAGGCAGCGGCCCGAAGATGCGCTCATAGCGCTCGCCGAAGCGCGCCTTGATGTAATGAGCGTAAGCGGCGCGGTTTCCCGCCTGCTCCAGCGGGTTTTCGAGCGGCGTCAACGCTTGCGCCCACAGGCTGTCGCGGCGGCCGTCCCAGAAGAACCAGGGATCGCGCGCCACGCCGGCCAGCGGCATGGTGCGCCGGTTGGTGCGGCCGACGCCTACCGCTTGCGGCAGGTCGTCCTGGAACTGGCGGTCGATCTTGTGGCAGGTCGAGCACGACACCGTGCCGTCGCGGCTCATGCCCTGATCGAAAAAAAGCGTCGAGCCGAGTGCGGCGGCGGCCGGCACGTCGGCAAATCGGTTGGTGGTGTCGGGCTTGAGTGGCGGCAGCGTGTTCAGCGCCAGCGAAGCGATGGTCTTCTTTTCGGCGTCGGAAAAGTCAGGCTTGCCGCAGCCCACGAGGATGACGGCGACCATCAGCGCCAGAAAGCAGAAAAGGCGCTTCATCGATCGCTCACAGCACCACGTTGAACAGTACCGTGTCGGAGCCGGCGCCGGACGAGATGGCGAAACGAAGTTGCCACCAGCCGCTCATGGTGAATTTCAGCCCCTCGATGCGGTAACGGCCTTCGCCCAGGTAATCGGTGACCTGCGGGCTGGTCGGCAGGCCGTGATTGTGTTGCGGCATGCCGCCGGAGATGGCGATCGCGGCGCGCTCCACCGAAGCCCCTGTCTTTGTCTTCAAGGTCAGCAGCCAGGATTCCAGTTCGCCCTGCCGCACCACGCCCCGTTCCGGCACGAAGCTCGCCATGTACAGCCCGTTGTCGGTTTTCTTCGTCCGCGCGACATCCGGGCCGGCAGGCTGCGCCGACCGCGGCGCCGTCAGATAGACGACCGCGAGAATGCTGACCAGCAAGGCAGCCAGACCAAGACCTGCCAACAGATAACGCCATAGTGATGCCAAACCGGCTCCTCTTCTGCAGACAACGCTCTGCCGAGCGGATCGCATCCCGCCAGCCTGTGGGAAAACGCTGTGGCGGAAAAAACCCTGCTTGCCAAGCATGGCGCTGCCGATGGCAAAAAGCTACAGCACCGGGAAACACTGGAGGACTGTAGATGGCGGGAACCGGCGTCGCCTCGATCGGCGAATGCATGCTCGAACTGTCGGGCCAGACGGGACCGAACTGGCGCATGGGCTTTGCCGGCGACACGTTCAACACGCTGTGGGCGCTGCATGCACTGAGCGCTGAGCGGCCGGCAACCTATGTCTCGGCCTTCGGCGACGATCCCTTCTCGCAAGGCCAGATCGATTTCTTGGGCCAGAACGGCATCGGCATCGGCTCCAGCCCGGTCATAGCGGGCGCACGGCCCGGCCTCTATGCCATCACGCTGACCGGGGCCGAGCGTTCCTTCACCTATTGGCGTGGCGACGCCGCAGCGCGGCAGCTTGCGTCCGACCCGGCCGCTCTGTCGAAAAGCCTTGAAAATCAGGCGCTTGTCTATTTTTCCGGAATCACTTTGGCAATTCTGGACGATGCCGCGCGCGCCACATTGCTGTTGGCCATCGCCAAGGCGCGCTCGGCGGGCTCGACTGTCGCCTTCGATCCCAACTACCGGCCGCGGCTTTGGCGCAATCGCGAGGATGCGCAGGCCGCGATCGTTGAAGCGCTTGCCGTCACCGACATCGCATTGCCGACCTTCCCCGACGAGCAGATGCTGTTCGGCGATACAACGCCGCAAGCGACCGCGGAGCGTCTCGGCAAATTGGTCGATGAAGTGGTCGTCAAGAACGGCGAAGCGCCGGCGCTGGTTGCCCAACGAGAAACGCTGCGCGAAGTCCCGGCGATCAATGTCGCTGCGCCCGCCGACACGACCGGCGCCGGCGATTCCTTCAACGGCGGCTATCTTGCGGCTCGACTTGCCGACCATGACCCGCTTGAAGCCGCGCGCCGTGCCCATCGCGTCGCCGCCGCCGTGGTGCAGGTACGCGGCGCGCTGGCGCCGTTCGAGACCCTGCGCGCGGCATTCGAAAACTAAGGCCTGTTGAGATTCAGGTCGGGCCGAGTCGAAAATGGCCGATGCCGAGAACCGGAGCGGAGCGTACTTTTCGTACGTGAGCTCAGTTCTACCGCGACGCGGTAGAACGGGGAAGCGCAGATATCAGCCATTTGCAGGCCGGCCTCACCTGAATATCAGCAGGCCTTAAGGCAGGCGGAATCTGTATTCCGTCACGTGGTGGTAGATCGCGCCCGGCCACAGTGTCGCCTGAGGGAAATAGGGCCGGTTCGGCGCGTCCGGCCAAATCTGCGGCTCCAGGCAGAAGCCGCAAAAAGCCTTGTAGTCGCGGCCTTCCAGCCCGGTGCGCGGCGTCACATACTGGCCGGTATAGAGCTGGACGCCGGGCTCGGTGGTCCAGACCTCCATCTCGACACCGGAACTGGCGCCTTGCGTCCACGCCGCCTGCTTGAGCGGGCCGCGTGCCGAAGCAAGGCAGAAATTCTGGTCGTAGGGCAGTTGTTCACCCTCGGTCTCCATGCGCAGCGGCCGCGCCTGGCGGAAATCGAACGGTGTGCCGTCAACCGGCTTGACCACACCGGTGGGGATCATGTCGCCATCGACCGGCAGGTAGGCGCCGGCATTCAGCATCATCCTGTGGTCGAGAATATCGCCTGCGCCGCCATCATCCAGGTTGAAATAGGAATGCTGAGTGAGATTGCACGGCGTCGGCTCCTCGCAGGTGGCGGTCAGCTCGACGCTGAGCGTGCCAGGAATCTTCAGCCGGTAGGTGCAGGTGACGTCGAGCGCCCCAGGAAAACCCATCGTGCCGTCGGGATCGTGCAGGGTCAGCGTGACGAAATCCCTGCCATGCAAGGAAACCGTCCACGGCCGGTGGGAGTAACCTTGCGAACCGCCATGCAGCGTATGCTTGTCGAGGAAGTTTTGCTCGGTCTGGTAGCGGTTGCCGCCAATGGTGAAGCGGCCGTCGCGGATGCGGTTGGCATAGCGGCCGACGATCGCTCCAAAGAAGGCCGTATCCGTCTCGTAGCCTTCCAGACTGTCATAGCCGAGCACCAACGGCGCATCGTGCCCGGTCAGGCGCAGATCCTGGATGATCGCGCCCAGACCGATGATGTTGGCTGTGATGCCGCCGCCCCTGATCGTGAAGCGAAGCACCTGCTCGCCAGCCTGCGTCGTGCCGAAAACCTCGCCGTCCTTCATCGCCATGCCCGTAAATGCCAGTTGATCCAGAAGACTTCGGCTGGTTTTTCCATGAGAGATGGGCAGGCCATTGGCCCCCCATCTCAGGGATAGCCTATCAGAGGCCGAGGCCGCCGATGCAGACATATTTTGTATCGAGATAATCCTCGATGCCCTGGTGTCCGCCTTCCTTGCCGAGGCCGGATTCCTTGACGCCGCCGAACGGCGCTTCCGGCGTGGTGATGAGGCCTTCATTGACGCCGACCATGCCGTATTTCAGCCCTTCCATCACACGGAAGGCGCGGCCGAGATCGCCCGTGTAGAAGTAGCAGGCGAGGCCGAATTCGGTGTCGTTGGCGAGGGCGACGGCTTCCTCTTCGGTCTCGAACTTGAACACCGGTGCGACCGGGCCAAAGATCTCTTCCTTCATGAAGCGCATCTTGGGTGTCGCGTTGGCGATGACCGTCGGCTGGAAGAACGAACCGCCGAGCGCATGGCGCTTGCCGCCGGCGACGATCTTGCCGCCCTTGGATGTGGCGTCGGCGATCAGTTCCTCGACCTTCTCGACCGCCTTCTCGTCGATCAGCGGCCCCTGCTGCACGCCGTCCTCGAGGCCGGAGCCGACCTTCAGCCCGTTGCTGGCGGCAGCGAGCTTCTCGACGAACTTGTCATAGACATCAGCCTGGACAAGGAAGCGGTTGGTGCAAACGCAGGTCTGGCCAGAATTGCGGTACTTGGCGGTGATCGCACCGGCAACGGCACGCTCGAGATCGGCGTCGTCGAAGACGATGAACGGCGCGTTGCCGCCGAGTTCCATCGACACCTTCTTGACGGTGACCGACGACTTCTGGATGAGAAGCTTGCCGACTTCGGTCGATCCGGTGAAAGTGATCTTCGACACCAGCGGATTTGCGCAGATTTCGTCGCCGATTTCGCTGGCCGAACCGGTCAGGATGTTGACGACACCCTTGGGAAAACCGACTTCCTCCGCGAGCGCGCCCCAGGCGAGACCCGAATACGGCGTCTGCGACGCAGGCTTGACCACTGCGGTGCAGCCGGCGGCGAGCGCCGGGCCGAGCTTGCGGGCCAGCATCGAGGACGGGAAATTCCACGGCGTGATGGCGGCGATGACGCCGACCGGTTCCTTGGTCACCAGGATGCGGCGGTCCGCCCATGGCGAGGGCACGACATCACCATAAGTGCGGCGGCCTTCTTCGGCGAACCACAATATGTAGGACGCGGCCGAGCCGATCTCGCCCTTCGATTCGAACAGCGACTTGCCCTGTTCGATGGTCAGCAGTTCGGCCAACACGTCCTGATTGTCCATCATCGCGTCGTGCAGCTTGCGCAGCAGCTTCGAGCGCTCGAGCGCGGTCGTCTTGCGCCAGGTCTTGAAAGCTTCAGCGGCCGCTTCGATGGCGCGGCGGGTCTCGGCCTTGCCCGACTTCGGCACGGTGCCGATCTTGAGGCCGGTAGCCGGGTTGTTGACGTCGACCGTCTGGCCGCTGTCGGCCTGCACCCATTCGCCATTGATGAGATTGGCCTGCCGCATGAAATGGCTGGTTTTCTGAAGCATGGTCTATCCTCCGTTCGGCGCCCTGACGGGCGGGTCTGTGAAATCTTCGGTGAGCGTGCGCCATGGATTGAGGCCGGCACGCCGGAGCCACTGCTCTTTACCGAGGGCAAGGCACGCAAGCAATCGCAAGATGGCATATAGGGCTTGGGCCAGAGCGGGACGAGAGCAAGCTGACGTCCTTAGCCCCGATGCCTTTTACCCGAAAACGTGCAAGACAACAGTCAGCCAGAAAGCCGTGGTGACGGCGGCGCAGGCCGTGGCGATGGTCATCTGGTTCGACGCCAACGCCTGGCCGGTGTTGAACTGCACGGCGATCAGATAGGAATTGACGCCGGATGGCATCGCGGCCACCATCACCGCCACCTTGGCCGTCAAGGGCGGCATGCCGAGCAACCAGACGAAGACCAGGACCAGTGCCGGCATCAGGAACAGCTTCAGCACGGAAAGCGCCAATGCCGGCCGGACATTGCCCGAAATGCCGAAGCGGCGCAGGCTGAGCCCCATGGCGAACAACGCCACCGGCCCCGCCGTTCCGGCCAGCGCATCGACCAGGCGCATGGCGACATCCGGCAGCGGCGCACCCGTGATGCGCCATACAAGCCCTGCCAGAATGCCGATGATCAACGGATTCATGAAGAGCCGCCTGAGGAAGCTACGGATAACGCGCAAGGGGTGCACGGGTTCGCCGCCGCGGCCGAAGACTTCGAACAACACGATCGAGGCCATCAGCATGATTGGCAGATGCACGGAGACCAGCAGCGACAGCACTTCGAAGCCGCTCGGGCCAAAGATGCCAAGAATGAAGGGAGCGCCGAGCAGCACGACATTGGAAAAGGCAGACGAAACTCCGCCGACGACGCCGGCACGGGCATCCCTGCCGAAGATACGGGTGGTGACCAGATGGCCGGCGGCCCAAGTGATGGCAACCGCGGCGAAATAGGCGCCCCACAGCGGCCAAGGCGCCACGCCGTGGAAGTCGGACTTCACCATCGTCTGGAACAGCAGCAGCGGCATCGCCACGTTGATGGCAAATTCCGATATCCCCTCGCCGCTCGCTGGCTTCAAATAGCCGGTAAACCCGGCGAGGTAGCCGAGCGCGACAAGGCTGAAGACGAAAAGGACGGTTTCGGTGAGCGGAGACATTTTTACCGTGACGGGCGAGTTTCCCGTGATAGGCGAGCCACGACCGCGACGCAATCGCGCCTGAATTTGATCATCGTCGGCTGGCAGCGTTATAGAGGGTTTGGATCATCAGGGCGGACACGAACGACAAATGGCCTTTGTCGGGCTCTCGAACCTTAGTCGTTTGCGGCGGGCATGGCTGACGGCTTTCGCCGCCGCACTGCTTTGTCTTGCCGCGACCGCGCTTGCGGTTGCCGAGACGAAAAGCCTCAAGGGCGTGGCGCTGATCATCGGCCAGTCGAATTACCTGCACATCGCCGCCCTGCCCAACCCCGCCAACGACGCCCGCGACATGGCCAAGATGCTGACCGACCTTGGCTTCGACGCCCGCAGCGTCACCGACCGTGACGCCACCAAGCTGAAGCGCGACCTGGAGCGGTTCACCGAAGATGCCGACGGCGCCGATGTCGCCTTCATCTACTATTCCGGTCATGGCATCGAGGCCGGCGGCGAAAACTATCTGGTTCCGGTCGATGCCGACGTGTCGTCGCTGAAGGATGCCGGCACCAGCCTCGTGCCGATATCCGCCGTCATGGAGGCATTGAAAAAGATAGTGCCGGTGACGATCATGCTGCTCGACGCCTGCCGCACCAATCCATTCCCCGCGGACGCAGTGGTACGGCGCTCACCGACCGCTTCCGCCTCGCCCATCGGTGCCGGCGGGCTGGAACCTGTGCGCGGCGCCAAGGCGCTGGGCAATGCGCCAGCGGCCGACGCGAGCCTGGGTACGGTGGTCGGCTTTGCCGCCGAACCGGGGCGTCCGGCACTCGATGGCGCCGCCGGCGAAAACAGCCCCTACGCAGCCGCCTTGCTGCGCCACCTCGCGGCGATGAAGGGCACCGAGTTCGGCTCGGTGATGCGCATGGTGACCGAGGAAGTCTATCTCGACACAAAGGCAAAGCAGCGTCCCTGGATCAATGAAAGCCTGCGCCGGCTGCTCTATTTCGGCGTCGCGCCGGCGGAGCCGACCGGCGACGACGGGCTGATCACAGGCGAAAGGCGCCAGCTCCTGCTGACCATTTCCGACCTGCCCGACCCCAAACGGGCGCAGGTGGAACTGGCTTCGCTGCAGGAAGGCGTGCCGCTCGATGCACTCTATGGCGTGCTGAAGGCGCTCGGCACGGAAAAGATCCCCGAAGATCCAACCGACCTGCAAAAGGTGCTCGACGCCCAGGCCGAGCGCCTGAAGAAGATGATGTCCGAGCGCGCCGCTTTGCGCACCGACGATCCAGAGATCAAACGCCTGGTCGCCTCAGCCGACAAGGCGATCGGCCAAGGCGCCATCGTAACGGCGCGCAAATTCCTCGACGATGCCGTCGGCCGGGTCGAGCAGACCAGCGATGCAGTCGATGAGGCCGAGGATCTCGTCAAGCAGAAGCGTCTTGCCGATGCCGCGATCTATGCCAGGCGGGCCGATGCCTCGGGGCTGGTCTTCGACTACAAATCCGCCGCCGGCGACTACGCCAAGGCGTTTTCGCTGGCCGAAAAATGGGACGACAAGCTGCGCTGGAACTACAAGAACCAGGAAGCCGAGGCGCTGAACGCCTACGGCTACGCCACCGGCGACCTCGATGCGCTGCAGCACTCCATCGATGCCTACCGCACCATCCTGAACTTCATTCCCAATGGCGAACAGAATCGCGACTGGGCGATCACCCGCAACAACATGGCGGTGGTGCTGCAGACCATCGGCGAGCGCGAGACCGAGACCGCGCGCCTTGAAGAGGCAGCGCTGATCTTTCGCGATTCCCTTGTCGTGTTCGAGCGAGAGAAGGACGAGCTCAACTGGGCCGCCGCGCAAAACAATCTGGCCAATGTGCTGCTGAAGATCGGCGAACGCGAGAGCGACCCGAAGCGCCTGAAC